>JALSHZ010000105.1 GCA_026981985.1 Gammaproteobacteria bacterium
CTATAGAATGATGATGCTTCTGAGGCAGGGGTTTGAAGCTAATCCCTGGATTGCCGAAAAAGCAGGAAAAATACGCAAAAACCCTGTCAAGCTTTTTTTATGGTTTTTTTGCGCTGAGTAGTTACGAAAGAGCTTGACCTGTGACTAACGTACAGCTTGTAGCCTTTGCATACAGGTAACCCAAAACGGCCATCAACACCGGAGAACAACATGCAAACATTCACCGTCACCGAACTGGCGAAACGCTGCAATACCACCCCCCATGCCGTGCGCTACTACACGAGGATGGGGCTGCTCAGGCCGAAACGCCATCCCGATAACGGCTATCGCCTCTATGGCACTGGCGAAGTCCCCTGGCTCAAATTCGTCCAGCGTGCAAAAAGCCTCGGCTACACGCTGAAAGAAATCAAAGAGATCATGCACGATGCCGACGACAACAAATCACCATGCCCCCGCGTGCGCGAAATATTAATGAAACGTATCGATGAAAACAGACAAAGATTAAATGAACTGCTGGCACTGCAGACGCGCATGGAGCAGGCATTGAGACAATGGGAAGATATGCCTGATGGCGTTCCCGATGGCCACTCCGTCTGCCATCTGATCGAATCCGTCGTCAGTGACACAGAGGAGATCGTACCGGCACGGGAAAATGCGCTGAAACATTGAAGTGATCAAAGTGTTGGCGCAAAAAAACCGTTCCTGAAAGCCATTGCAGGAATACTCCGGCAAGGCGGATAGTCACCTTACTCAAGTTTCGGGGTTCGCGGCACTCATTTCTGCCCCTGATATCCGGTAGGTTGGGCAAAGGAACGATAGTGACGTGCCCAACAACCACGGGCGAGTACAACACCAAGCCTTTGTTGGGCACGCTGCGCTTTGCCCAACCTACCGGAAGAGCGTCCCTTCGGATATTGGTCAAATCCATGAACTCCGGAATGAACTCCGAAATTTGAGTTACCTTACCTATCTTGATGTCCTGGGCGGACGGTCGACAATTCGCGGCAAGACGCTACCTACACCGGGAACCGCTACCGTAATAGCTCGCGTTTTCTTTCTTCAAATTCCTTGTTGTCGATTTCACCGCGCGCATAACGCTCCTCAAGAATCTCCAGAGCAGTCTTGTCTCTTCGCTGTGACTGTCCGGCACCTCCCGTAGCAGCGGAAATCCCCCAGACGACAGCAATGATCAGAACAATCCAGATCAGCCACATGAAACCACCTCCAATAAAACCATGACCTTCCCACATCGCAATACACCTCCTTCGGTAATCAAATGACAACGAACTGCCCCATCATCCCGGCATCCTCGTGTTCGAGGATGTGGCAGTGGAACATGTAGGGATTATCTGGATCAGAATAATTTTCAAACTGGGTGATGATCCGCACCGTCTCTCCAGCATCCACCAATACCGTGTCTTTCAGTCCCATCTCGTTAGCCGGCGGGCGCTGACCGTTCCGATCAAGAATTCGGAACTGGATATCATGAATATGAAACGGATGTGGCATTGGGGAATCATTGCGAATTTCCCATATTTCCACGTCACCCAGCCGAATGCGTTCATCGATGCGTTTGATGTCCATCGCCTTGCCATTGATGGTAAACCCATTACCGAACATCATGGCTGGCCCCATACGCATATCAAGAACCATTTTCCGTGTTTTGGCAGCATCACGTGACGCCCAATTGCGGACTTTCACCAGATGACTTGGTAGTGCGCTTTTTGCAGCGACCGGCGTGGTGGCGCGGAATTGCATGATCTCGAAGGGTTGGTCGTCTGCCCCCATCATCATCCCCATCATGCCGCGTGACACAGCCCGACGGTTTGGCAGCGGTTTGTGTCGCAGTACGACATTATCATCAGGCGAAAACTCAACAACGATTTCAGCCCGCTCACCTGGTGCCAGGCGCAGTTGTCGCAGCGCGACAGGCCTCGCCAGCAACCCACCATCGGTTGCAATCTGCTGCATCGTCCGCCCGTCGCTGAATTCAAGATTGTAAATACGTGCATTGGAACCATTGAGAATACGGAGGCGCATCAGCTTGCTGGCCACCTGATGGACGGGAAAAGGCGCACCATTGACCAACATGACATCACCTTTCATTCCAGTCATTCGGTCACGCATCGACGACATATAGGAAAAACTACCATCGCTATTGAAACTGCGATCCTGGAGTACGAGTGGAATATCGTCGACACCGTATTCCGATGGTAAATGCAAACGGTCTGCGGCATCGTCGTCGATATAAAAAAGTCCGGCAAGCCCGAAATAGACTTGCACCGCAGTACGGTGATACATGTGGGCGTGATACCACTGCGTCGATGCTGGCTGACGAATATCGAATTCCGGCGACCAGGTCTGCCCTGGACGAATGACCTGATGCGGCCCACCATCCATGATCGCTGGAAGGTGAACACCATGCCAATGCAGGGTCGATGCCTCAGACATTGTGTTGGTCACATTAATACGCAGCTTGTCGCCACGCCGGGTACGCAATACCGGCCCGAGGTAGTCGCCATTGATACCTGCACTGGGTGTCGCCAGCGCGGGGAAGAATTCATGTCGGCCTCGCTGGAGTGACAGATCGAACACGCGCCGGCCATTATCGATTTCCCCTTCCAACTGCTCGGGGATGGGCAAAGGCCGGACAAATTTTTCAATCGCTGGCTTCGCGCTCAGTTCACCCGCCCGGTACAAGGGCAAGGCAAGACCCGCCGCACCTACAACCGCTGCCTTGAGTACAAAACGTCTTGATACCATTTCGATTCTCCAGAAATCGCTGTTTGGGTACTTCAACCCATTTTTTGTGAATGCATCGTCACGCTGTGAGCGCCTGCGGATGGTTAACCCACATCGCTCGGTTAACTGATAATCACAGTCTAAAACCTGTACCTTGGTCACAGGTCAAGCCTTTATTGATCTTTAGCGCATTTTCGCGCAAATAAAAAAGGCCGACGCAAGCGCCGGCCTTTTTTATTTTGCTGCGAAACAGCCTGAATCTCCCACCCGTCGGCGAGAAATCCAGGCCGGTGCAGGATCACTCGATGCGGAAGAATCCCATCATGCCTGCATCTTCATGCTCAAGAATGTGACAGTGGTACATGTAGTCACCCTTGTTGACTGCCGGGTCGAAGCGGCCAATGAAGCGCACCGTTTCTCCGGGCTGAACCAGCACGGTGTCTTTCCAGCCCAGATCGACGCCACTGCCAGGTTTGCCGTTACGATCGAGGATCTGCCACTGAATCGCATGCGCATGGAACGGATGCGCCATGGGCGACATGTTGCGGATCGACCAGATCTCGGTATCGCCTTCAGCCAGCTTGATCACCTCGTCGATACGATTTATGTCGAAGACCTTGCCATTGATGACGAAAGTCATACCGGCCATGCCGCCGCCAGAGCCCATATTGCCACCGGGGCCCATGCCATCGCCTGATCCCATGTTGCCCATATTCATGGTCATCACGAAATCACGCGTCTTGCTGGCATCCGACTCGGTCAGGCGCTGGGTATTGATCTCTGCATTGGCCGGCAACGCGGTGTACAGCGTTACGTCGTCGGTAACTTCTGTCGCAATGTCGAAGCGCATGATGTCTAGATACATGCCATTGGGTTGCATCGCCATGTTGCCCATGTCCGAGCCAGAACCCATGTCTGAGCCAGAACCCATGTCTGAGCCAGAACCCATGTCTGAGCCAGAACCCATGTCTGAGCCAGAGCCCATGCCCGAGCCAGAGCCCATGCCCGAGCCAGAGCCCATGCCCGAGCCCATGCCTGAACCATTCATGCCACCCATGCTACCCATGCCAGCCATTGGGCCACCACTGAAAGCACGACTGATCAACATGACTTTGTCACCCACTTTGTAGTTGGCAAAATCAACAACAATCTCCGCCCGTTCGGCGGCGCCGAGCATGATATGGTCAGTTTCTACTGGCTGCGGCAACAGACCACCATCGGTACCAACCACTTTGAACTTGGCGCCATCACTGAGCGCAAAATCATAAGTGCGCGCATTGGAGGTGTTGTAGATACGGAAACGATACTGTCTTGTTTCCACATCGAGCTTCGGCAGGACCACGCCGTTGACCAGTACCTTGTCCCCCAGCATGCCACCGCTATCCATTTCCTCGGTCATGTATTCGAGTTCACGAACGCCGTTCGTCTCATCGGCAAACCGGCGATCCTGAACCAGCAACGGAATATCGTAGTCTGCTGCTGGCAGCTTTTTATCGGCTACCAACTGGGTAGAAATATCATCTTCCAGCAGAAACACACCGGCCAGTCCACGATACACCTGTTTACCCGTTTTCATATCCGGGTGGGGATGGAACCACAGCGGAGCCGCAGGTTGCAGCATCTGAAAGCTGTAAGTCTTGCTCTCATTTGCCTCGACCGGAAAGTCAGGGCCACCATCCTGGTCACCCGGGATTTTGAAACCATGCCAGTGAATGGTCGTTTCCTCATTCAGCTTGTTTTCAAGATTCAATGTCATGAACTCGCCACGCTTGGCTTTGATGACCGGAGGCAGTTCCATGCCGTTGTATCGCAACATCGGCGTCGTCCATGTCTGACCCGGCGCCTTGATGGTGACATCGACACCCGGTGTGGCCGTCAACGTGTAAGTCTGTGCGTTGTTGGCGGGATCACCGTCTTCATCAGTGAGAACGGGCAGGAAATTGAATGCGGGAAGATTGTCGGCAGCCAACAAGGTTTGTGTATTGGCCTGGGCAGCTTCACTCTTCTTTCTCAGGTCATCGAAGTATGAGGTGTCGATGCCAAGCTTCTCCAAGCGTCCACGTTCCGCCTCGGAGAGATCACCGCTGGCAATGCGGTCGATCGTTCGCGTCATCAGACGCGACCTTGCCTGCCCATAACTGGTTTTCTGGTCGAGATCAGCAAGACTACGGTCTTTGCCGCTTCGATCAGTTACCGATACAGGCCGTCCACTCTTATCCTTGCCATCCAGCTTGTTATCGCCCAAGTCCCTGGCACGGGCATCGATCAAATCGAAAACCGCTTCCGGGCTGAGGTTGAGCGCATCCGCTTCGTAGGAAAAGCTGATAGCACGATTCCGCGCCAATGCTTCACGCTGATCGGCCGGTAAGTCCTGGCTGAGGTCGCCAATCAGAAACAGCTCATCGCCCGGTACGCCCATTGCCGGGTTGGTGCCCTGGATCAGCTGCTCTTGCACCGTTTTTCTCGCACCGGCAATGGCCTCAGACGGCGTCTTGCCAGAAGCCACCATCTCCTTCACCAATTCCGCCATCAACGTGGTTTCAGGGGTCATCGCCAATACCTGGCGGTTTTTGATGATGTCGCGAAGCTCGCCAGCAGTAAAAGCCGTCATCAGACCATTGCTACCCGGAGACACCGGCTGCCCGGTCGCTTCATCCGTGTACTGCCCACCCGTTGTTTCAACAAAGACCACCTGATCATCTGCTGGCAATGTCAAACCATCGAGTTCAAATTTGCCATTCTTGCTGCCGCCCGTCGCAAGAATATTGCCGGCCGCATCAAGTACCCGCACGGTTGCCCCATCGATGGGTCCTTTGAACGCGCTGCCAAACAAGGTCGTGACCGAAGCGCCCGAAGTACCAGAAGCGCCGTCCGTAACCTGCGTTGTGCCGTCATTACATGCGGCCAGCGCGGTAACACCGATTGCAAGCGCAACAGCCTTGAAGAGTGTTGTTTTTTCCATATTTGATAAACCCATTATTTTTACTGACTGATTTTCGAGCACATTCACCGCCACCAGGGTTAAGCGATATCGTGCACCAACGTGGGCTAAATTCGCATGGCGGTGCGAGCGGTTGACGCCCGAGGTGAAAAAAAGCGCGAAACCCGCTGATGGCGGGATCAGCGGTATCAATATGACGATGAAATGGAGAAAGCAGTATTCAGCGGACTAGCCCCCGGGGGACAGGGAGCCTGTAAATTCTGGGACTGGCGTTAAAAATCGTGGACGAGCCGAACAGACACGGCAAAAAACCTCTCTCGACCGTCGTTGAGGTTCGATGAATAGATGCCTGCAGAAAAATCACCCTTTAGCCACAGCCTATTGCGCAGACGGTGGCTGAGCGCGATAAACGAAAATAGCGTGAGGTCCTCTCGTTTTTTGGCTGCATTAATGCCTGTTGCAGGCATCACCAGCGAAGCACCATCAGGCGCAGTCCCCTGCATTCCATCATCATCACTATTCATGCCATCCCCCGGCGCGTTGCGCATGCCAGGGCCAGCACCCGGAATTCTGCTATTGCTTTTCTCGTAAAAATCCCATTTCGATTCAACGCCCGCCTGCAGCCGCGTCTGGCCAATCTTCCATTGGCGTATCGTCGCGCCGAGCGAATAGGCTGTGTAGTCTCTACTGGGGACTGTGGCATCATTGCGCGTCAGCGCTGCTGTCACGCTCACTCCCGGCGCGTTTCTGGCATGGGGGAAATATTGCGTCAAGCTCAAGCGGCTACGTGTCGTATCGTAACGGTCGGTGTCGACTTCGCGGTGATTTTCTCGTTTGATGCGCAAACCAACATCGACACCACTAGCACGCTTGCCAAGATAGCCGAGCGTGGTGCTCACTGAGACGCCGCTGTAACTGTTCAGTGGCAGCGGTTCATTGTCGTGGTAACGTGCCGTCGCCACAGCCCGCAGCAACCAGGTGGGTGACAGTGCCAGCAGGCGCATGGCCGATGCGGATGCGTTGGCGATATCGTTGCCCGTATCGCTACCACCAGCAATACCCTGGTTGTAGCTTGCAGTGGCATTCACGCCCCAGCCACCATCAACTTTCAGGGACTGGCGCGCCAGTGACAACAGCAGCTCGGTGCCTTGCCGACTCAGATCACCGCTGCCTTCACCGGCGCTCGGTGTCTGCACTTCGAGGTTGTCTGTATAGCTGTATCCCAGGCCAATGCTGGCCGCGGTATCTGCCATGACAAATCCGGGTGTCACACACAGCAGAAGGCCGCTGCATGCAGCGGCCTTGAACATTCCGAAATCGGCTGATGTCATCGATGCTTCATCCTCTCGGACATTTCTTCCATCATCTCCGGCATCGACATGCCACTATCAGGGTCCATCATGTTATGCATCCCTTCCATTTGCCCCATGCCTTCACCCGGCATCATGTGACCACCACGGTGCTGGAATTCCTTGAAACGCTGCATCATCATCTGCTGCTGCTCGGGCGACATTTGCTGAAACATGCTGTGCGTCTCCATTAACCGCTGCCGCTCGCTATCCGGCAGGCTGCGAAATCTCGCATAAGCCTGTTCCATGGACAGACGATGCTCGGGACTCATCGACTGCCAACGCTGAAAACGTGCCCACAGCAGGTTACGGCGATCGGCAGGCAGGGCCAGCCAGTGCTCACCATTTCGCAACAGATTTTGGCGTTTTTCAGCATCCAGTGATGCCCAATCGTTACGGTATTCACCCAGCAAGGTTTGCATCTCCGGGCTAAGCTGCTGCCAGGTTTCTCGATCAGACTGTTCAGCCATCGATACCGACGCAGCCAGCACCAGTAACAGCACCATGAGACCAGTGATGCGCAGGAAATCAACGCGCATGGCGCACCTCCCCCGTTTCATCACCCGGCGCTTCGACAGCACTTTCAGCCCCACGCTGCACCTGCTGTGTCGTGGCGAACTGGGCCAGCGCTTCGAATTCATTATCACTGAGCCGCTCGAGCAACGGCAGTTGTTCCAGAAACCCCTTCGGCAACGTCAGCGGCGGTGCGTCGCTGGCGATGACCAGACTGGTCAACAGCATTGAGAGCCAAAAGGATAGGCGGTTCAATCGAATCATCGGCGGTATCCAGTAACAGGTAAGCGGTTCTTACAGCACCGACGGCACTGCGCTGATCATCGTGCCCGGCGCTGCCTTTCTGCTGCGCGAGCCAGCGGTAAAAATCCAGGTGTTCGACCAGTTCGACAGGGGTATCGGTGTCTTTAACCCACAACGGCATCTGGGCCAGCAAACGGTTCTCGCCTGGTTCAACCACCGGTTGTTGTGCGGTCATCTGCGCAGCATTATTTTGCTGCCCTAAATCGCCAAACTGCGTAACGACCAGAACAACCGCCACCACAGCGGAAAAGGCGGTTGCCAATGATACGCCAACCACCGGCCGCAGCCATTGGCGCTGTTTTCGCTGCTGATGCAACGCCACCGCCTCACGCGTCAGCTGCTGCAACCGCCGATGGTGTTTTTGCGCCAGCTCATCGGCACGAGCATCGAGATACTCCCCCGCCTTATCCAGCTTGCCATGGTGATCATTGTTCATATCAGTGGTCCTCATCGACCCAGTCACTGAGCGCTTCACGCAGCGCCGTCATCGCGCGCGACAGATGCGTTTTAATGCTGCCCTCAGAGCAGCGCATGATGCTGGCCGCATCGCGTGTACTCAACCCCTGCCACTGGCGCAGCAAATAAGCTTCTTGCTGTCGAGCTGGTAAGGCACGCAACGCGGCTTCAAACTCGGCGGCCAGTTCGCCGCTCATCAAGTCGGCATGCACCGGATTGTCTGATTCCGGGTCCACCAGCTCGGATTCATAGCTACTCTCGTGACCATTCTCGTCGTCTTGCCGCCCGCCAAATTGCGAAAACAGTGAGATATGGGCCAGCTTCTGCCGCCACTGCGTTTTGCGCTGCCAGTCCGTAATTCGCCGCGTGAGGATCTTGTAGAACAGATTCGTCCACGCCTCCTCATCATAGCTATCCGCAGCCTTTACAAAACCCATCATTGCCTCCTGCAGCAAGTCGAGGGCCGTGTCTTCATTGCCAAGACGAAAGGTGGCAAAGGCCAACCCTTTGCCACGCATCCGCGTCAAAAAGCGTTCGATGGCGCGTTCCCTGTTGTCGTTCAAGCGCTTGTCCCTAAATGGCTCCGACAGCGCTGTGCGGAGCGTATATTTCCAGCAAGCGAGCCGCCTCGAACGGGCGGATGGCAGGTTCAACACCTTGGCCCTCTGCCCCTAGATTCGCGTGGCATCACTATCGGTTGACACGATATGCGGAACCGTCTGTCAGCCATCGACAACAACAGCCCGCAGGTACTACCGCCCGCCCAGGAGGCTAGCGGTATTGCAGTTCAGGAAAACTCAGACGAGTGGAGGGGGAAGCTCCGGTGCTCGGGGACGAAAGGTCATGGCCAGTGTATGGCACACACCCTCATAAGAGCGGGTATAGGGAAAGACAATCTCAAAGCTGTCGAGCGGCCCAAACAGGTGGCAACATGGGCAGTTGAAACAATCACCATCACAACCGTCATGCGCGAAGGTGCAACCCGACATCTTCTCATGCAGAGTCGAGTAATTCACGTCTGCAGCTACCGCATCATGATGACTGCCTACCATCGGCGCAGCACTTACCGCCGAAGTCAGCACCATGAACAGGAGCAAAGACAGCAATGTAATCAGTAAAGCTTTTAACACGATTCAGCAGCATGGAAATTGCGAAGTACGAAGTATCACACCCCCCAAAAAGGGCGTCAACGATCATGACATGGACAACTGCCAACCAATACCTGTCACCACCCTGTTGGCGAATTGCGATGACCACTGATACCCCAATGCAGATTGAGGCTGCCCAACCGCAAAACCATTTGGATAAATAGAAATACAGGAATCAGCACAGGACCCCATCTGCATTCTTTCTTTATGATGATGCTCCACAGATCAGACTGGAGACTAGCAAGCCTCATTTCGCATCGCCCCCGATAAAAATAATGCCCGGGCGACGGCAACCTGCCGCCTCCATTTTTGACATATCCCGAACACCCGAAGGTGAGTCAAACCCTAACCTTCAAGAAAGCTACGCTTCGCTGAAAAGCCCATAAATAGGCTATGCTTTAGTGACACATCGAAAAATAGCAATGTCATGACATTGTCGATGATGAAACCTACTTTACCTGGCAACTCATCATACGTTTGGTGTTGCTCACAATAGGAGGAATACCCGTGAACCAGCCACGCCCCACGCTAAATAAAATAATTTTTTCAATTGCTCTTACCCTGGTGTTACCGATGACCACATCGATAACACTCGCATCCGAAGCCGACCTACAGAAACAACTTGATTCACTGCAAAGACAGCTCACCGCTTTGAACGATCAAACGCAACAAGCCGCAGAATGGAAAAACCCGAACACCTTGGCACACCTAGCCGGGTATGCAGATGCCAGCTACAAGAAGAGGGAAAACGAAGATGCCAGTTTCTTGGTCGGCCAGTTCGCACCGATTTTTCATTTCCAGTATCGAGATATTGTGATGCTTGAAGCCGAGTTGGAGTTTGAGGCAGGTGAATCTGGCGAGACCGAAGTGGCACTCGAATACATGACAATCGACTGGTTCATCAATGACTATGCAACATTGGTAGCCGGAAAATTCCTCACCCCAATCGGGCAGTTCAGACAAAACCTGCATCCATCATGGATCAACAAAATCGCCACTGCCCCGCCAGGGTTTGGCCATGATGGCGCGGCACCAGTATCCGATATTGGGATGCAGCTTCGTGGTGGCTTTGCGGTCAGTGGCATGCGTGCAAATTACGCGGTGTATGCATCCAATGGCCCGGAAATAAACGCTGAAACCGAAGATGGCATTGAATATGCGCTGGATGGTGTCGCCGCCGAAGGTTTTAACGCTGACAGTGATGGCAACAAGGTCTACGGTGGCCGCTTGGGCCTGTTGCCAGCCCCCTCGTTCGAGGTGGGCATTTCAGCTGCAGCCGGCAAGGCTGCCGTCACCCAAATCGAGTCGGACGATGAAGCCCTTGCACGTCCGATCGCAGGCGAAAATTCACGCGACTATACCGTCTATGGCGCGGACTTTGTCTGGTTTTCCGGCGGCATGAGCCTGCGTGGTGAAATCGTAAAAACGAAGGTTGGTGACGACACAAGCACCGGCGCAACATCAAGCGAAGGTGCCGATTGGCAGACATGGTATACCCAGCTTGCCTATCAGCTACCCGGGACGAAATGGGAGGGGGCAGTGCGTTACGCCGACTACGATTCACCGCATGACAGCATAGACCAGAAACAGGTCGCTCTGGGGGTTAACTACCTGGTTTCCAATAACTTCATCGTCAAATTGACACATGAACTCAACGACGGAAAAACCAACCCTGAAACAGGCGAGAAATATGCGACCGATGCCAACCTGACGATGTTACAACTGGCCTACGGGTTCTGAGGAGGAACACATGAAACAGATCAACAAACCAAAATACCCCGCGCTGCTTGCCATCATTTACCTGGTCGCATCGAGCGTTTGGACTGTGAATGTACACGCAGCCGACTACCCAAGAACCGGTGATTTTTCCAATGGCGCAAAAGTATGGGCACAAACCTGCAACCGCTGCCACAACATGCGCGGACCCAAAGAACTGCGCGACGACCAATGGATATCGACAACTTTTCACATGCGCATACGTGCTGGCCTAACCGGGCAAGAGGTACGTGATGTGATCACTTTTCTACAGGGATCGAACACCAAATCCGCATCTGGTGACCCCGCAACCGTCACGACTGACAGCTACACAGCCGAAACAGGCAAGGAAATATACACAACAACCTGCATTGCCTGCCATGGTAGCGATGGAAAAGGCGCGTTACCCGGGGCTCCTGACTTCGCCAAACCTGACGGGGCATTGTCGAAATCAGACAATGAATTGATTACCAACATCAGCAACGGCTTCCAGAGCGAAAACTCACCGATGGCAATGCCCCCGAAAGGTGGCAATCCGAACTTGAGCACCCGCGATATCAAAGCAGTCCTCACCTATATTCGGGAGGCATTTGGTCATACGGGCGAACCGTAAGCCGCCCAACGTCAGCAATCATGACTCGCTGGCGCACAAACAAAAGGTATTTCTTTTCAACAAACGGGTCCTTTTCCGGCACCGTGATCGACCATTCCTCGGGCTAGCGCTTGCAGAATAGGCATGACCGTGGCAATGTCATTGCCGTGAAAAGACTGCTATCCCTCATTCTGGTGTTGACCGCCCTGCTAGCCAATGTTTCCTGGGCGACGGACTCGCACAGCGAAGCGTGGGTCGGGCATGGTGCCGAAGTCAGCCAGGGCTGGATGGTAGACGACCATGACAACGATCACGCTGGCTGCGATCATTGTTGTCACGGATTTGCACACATCGTCGGCCTTGCGCCGCAGCTATCCCAATTGATGCCAATTCCATTACGGACGACGGTTTCACTGCCCGAACGCCGCTACCGCAGCCATTCTCCCGCGCCACTGATTCCCCCTCCCAACGCCTGATTCTCGAAACGCTTTCCCCTCGCATTCGCCTCTGCGCGCATGTGAGCACCCATGTTTTGAGGATCGATCATGTCAAGAATTGCATTGTTTATGGCCGTGCTGCTGGTCTTGTGGGCACCCGTGCGCACCGTGCTGGCTGCACCGGAAAGTACGGCATCCAACACCACGACACTCAACCGCCTGACAGACTTTGTCCGGAAGGTGCAAGAACGCAGCCCGCAAATTCGTGCGCTAGACGCCGCGTTGGACGCGGCCATAGCGCGCTTCGACGCCGCTGGAAAACCCCTCTACAACCCGGAACTGGAACTGGATGCCGAAAATCCGGGCAGCCGTACCATTGGCATCAGCCAGACGCTGGACTGGGCTGGAAAGCGCGATGCCCGCAGTAAGGTTGCGGATCATGCTTTGCGTGCAGCAGCAGCCGAAGTCGAGCTGGCCCGACAGGCGCTGGCTGGCGAGCTGTTGAAAGGATTGGCGGAATACAGCACCGCCGCAGCTCTGAACCGCCTCGCAAACGAGAAAATGAAGCTGATGCAGCAGTTCGCCGATATCGCCCAACAACGGCAGGCGGCTGGCGATCTGGACCAGGTGGAGTTCGAGCTGGCCAGGCTGGCAGCGCTGGAAGCATCACTCGAAGCGGCGAGCCTCGCCACCCGCCTTGGCGAAGCCAACAGCAAGCTTGTCGCACAGACCGGCCTGGCGGAAAAAAGCTGGCCTGATCTGCCAATGGCACCACCTTTGTCACCCGCCATCTCTACCGATACCGCAACGCTGCTACAGCAACATCCGGCATTACGCATACGCCAGTTCACTGCGGAATCCGCCAAAGCCACAACCGAGTTGCGCAGACGCGAGGCGCGGCCGGACCCCGCCGTCGGCCTGAGAGTGGGCCGCGATGCCGATGACACGTTGACGGGTCTGACCTTTTCCATGCCGCTGCTGATTCGCAATCGCTTTCAGGCCGAAATCGCTGAAGCATCGGCACTGGCCAACCAGGCCCGCCTCGATATGGCGGCAATCCGGATCAAGCTGGCGAGCAATATCGACGCTGCACGCACGCGCTACCAACTGGCGCGCAGCACCTGGGACCATTGGCAACAACAGGGGGAAACCCTGCTCCAGCGCCGCGGCAAACTGCTGACACGGCTTTGGCAAACCGGTGAGCTGAGCACCACTGATTATCTCGTGCAACTGCGGCAGACCCTCGACACGCGCAGCGCCGCTGCGGAATTGCGCGGCAAGCTATGGCGATCCTGGGCTGACTGGCAGCAGGCCAGCGGCACGATCTTGCAGTCGCTGCACATCGCCACGCCCAACACAGATACCGAATAGGAACACACCATGAACAAACCGCTTTCCAAACTTTTCCTGCTGGCAGTCCTGCTTGGCCTCGGTGTCAACGGCTGGTCAGGCAGCAAAGCACATGATCACGCAGAAAGTCACGCAAAGCATGACGATTCCGAAGAACACGAAGAACACGGAGAACACGGAGAACACGGAGAACACGGAGAACACGGAGAACACGGAGAACACGGAGAACACGGAGAACACGGAGAACACGAAGCCGGAGTAGTTGAGCTCAGTGCCAAGCAGCAGCAAGCTGCGGGTATCGTTGTGCAAACACTCGAACCACGACAGCTGGCCGCCGATATCCGTGCTCCCGGCGAAGTAATGCTGAATGCCTATCGCAGCAGCAAAGTGACGCCACGCGTGACGGCCCAGATCGTCACACGCCATGTCACCCTTGGCGACCGCGCCGCACAGGGGCAAAAACTGGTGACATTGTCGAGCGTGGAGATGGCTGAGGCACAAGGCGCATTGCTGGTCGCCGACCGTGAATGGCAGCGGGTGAAAAAACTCGGCGCCAAAGTCGCTTCCCAGCGGCGCTATACCGAAGCACAGGTAAATCGCCAGCTGGCCTGGGCCAAAGTCAGCGCCTATGGCATGACACCCAAGGAAATCAACGCACTGCTCAAATCAGGCAATGCGCGCAAGGCCAATGGCGAATTCAACCTGCTGGCCGCACGTGCAGGCACGATCGTCGAGGATAACTTCATCGAAGGCGCCGTCGTTGGGCCCGGCCATGTGCTGATGACCATCACCGATGAAAGCGCGGTATGGGTTGAAGCCAGGCTGACACCGACACAATTGACCCAGATCAGCAAGGGTGCCCGCGCCAGCGTGCTGACGCCAAACGGCGAACTGGTCGGGAAAGTCACCCAAATCCACCATATCGTCGACGAAGCTTCACGCACCATTGCCGTGCGCATCAGCGTCGACAACCCGGAGGATCGTATCCATCCCGGCGAATTCGTCGATGTAATGTTGCAAACGAATGCCAAAGAAATGGCACTCGCCGTACCCGACACCGCACTGGTGCGCGGTGCCGATGGCGACTGGCAGCTATTCATTGCTGAACATGATGGTGAATTTCGCGCGGTCGAAGTCGACGTGCTCGATACACGTAGCGGCTATACACGCATCACCGGGCTGGAACCCGGCGCTCGCATCGTCACCGAGGGCGCGTTCTTCCTGCAATCAGAACTGGCTAAAAGTGGCTTCGATGTACACAACCACTGACGCCTCTTTCCTCCCGATCAACACCCACGCCCCTGCTGAACAAAAGCAGGGGCGACACCACCGGATTTCATCATGCTGAACAAGATAATCGACGCCGCTGTTGCCAACCGCCTGCTGGTGATCTTGGCGCTACTGGCCATCATGGCAGGTGGCGCCATGATACTGCCAAAACTCAACCTGGATGCCTTCCCTGACGTGACCAATGTTCAGGTGACGATCAACACAGAAGCCAAAGGGCTCGCTGCCGAAGAAGTCGAGCAGATCATTACTTATCCGGTCGAGGCTGTCATGTACAGCCTGCCCGACGTGGAGGAAGTACGCTCCATTTCAAAAACAGGCCTGTCCATCATCACCGTCGTCTTCAAAGAAGGGACGGATATTTATTTTGCACGGCAGCTGGTTTTCGAGCAGCTGCAAAATGCGCGGGAAAATATTCCGGAGGGTGTCGGGACGCCGGAAATGGGGCCCAACACTTCCGGGCTCGGTCAGATATTTCAATACATGTTGCGTGCGGATAATGCGGAAAAATTCGACGCCATTTCCCTGCGCAGTCTCAATGACTGGGTGGTCAAGTTACTGCTGATGCCCGTCGATGGCGTGACTAACGTACTTTCTTTTGGTGGCGAAGTACGCCAATACCAGGTGCAGCTCGACCCCGCCAGATTGCTCGCCTATCAGCTCAGTGCCAGCAATATCGCTGCGGCCATCGAGGAAAACAATCGCAACGCCGGCGGCTGGTACCTGGACCGTGGCGCTGAACAATTGGTCATCCGTGGTGTTGGCTGGGTTCACAGCGGCGAGGCGGGACTGCGCGATATTGCCAATATTCCGCTCAAAGAAGGCGACGGCATCGTTGTTCGCGTCAGCGATGTCGCCGATGTCCGGTTCGGCGGCGAAATTCGCCAGGGGGCTGTGACCATGACCACACGCGATGAAAACGGCCAGGCAAAACATCTTGGCGAGGTCGTGGTCGGCATCGTCCTCAAACGTCTTGGCGCCAACACGAAAGCCACCATCGACAGCATCCGTGAACGCCTGCCTGCCATCCAGCAGGCGCTACCAGATGGCGTCTTGCTGGAACCGTTCTACGACCAGTCCGAGCTGGTGGAAAAAGCAGTCGACACGGTCACCAAGGCGCTGTTGCAGGCCTTCACACTGATCATTGTCGTATTGGCGCTGTTTCTGATGAATTTGCGCGCCACGCTGCTCGTTCTACTCTCGATTCCGATCTCCATCGGGCTGGCGCTGATGATCATGGCCTACTATGGTATCTCCGCCAACCTGATGTCACTGGGCGGATTGGCCATCGCCATTGGCATCATGATCGATGGCTCGGTGGTGATGATGGAACATATTTTTTCCCATCTGACCCGCCCCGATGAATTGCACCGCGAGGCCATCGAGCACGATGTCGCACCCGGTGACACGCAGCCATTCGACACCCGTGGCGACCACGGTATGGCACTGCGTATTCAGGAAGCAGCGCGGGAAGTGGGGCAGCCGGTATTTTTTGCCGTGTTGATTATTACCATCGTGTTTGCCCCACTGTTCACACTCGAAGGTGTAGAGGGAAAACTCTTTCAACCCATGGCGATCGCCATTGTGCTGGCCATGCTGTCATCTCTGATGGTTGCATTGATCGTTATTCCGGCACTCGCGACCTATATTTTCCCGCGCGGCGTTCAGGAAAAGGAAAGCCCGCTGTTACAACCGGTCGCAAAGCTATACCGCATCGCTCTCGAAAAAGCCCTGAAACTCAGAAGCGTGGTGACAGCTGTTGCATTGGCGTTATTTATTGGCGCACTGGCCCTCATTCCCTTTCTTGGCACCGAATTCGTACCCGAACTGGAAGAAGGCACGCTCAATATACGTGTCACACTGGCGCCGTCTTCCAGCTTAAATACCTCGTTACAGGTCGCCCAGAAACTCGAGCAACAGCTCATCACTTTTCCTGAAGTGCTGTATACATCCAGCCGCATCGGCCGAGCGGAACTGGGCGGTGACCCGGAACCCGTCTCCAACATCGAGATCTTTGTCGGCCTGAAACCACAGCGGGAATGGTCCAGCGCCGCCGACCGATCTACATTGCAAGCGCTAATGGAAGAAAAAATGCAGATAATGCCCGGACTGCTGTTTACTTTTTCACAGCCGATCGCCACACGGGTCGATGAACTTTTATCGGGCGTCAAAGCACAATTGGCCATCAAACTATTCGGGCCAGATCTCGATGTGCTGGCGGATAAGGGGCAGGAAATATTGCAACTGACGCAAAATACCGACGGCACGCGTTCGGTGGAAATGGAACAAATCGCCGGTGAAGCACAACTGGTGGTACGCCCGAATCGTGACAAACTCGCGCGCTATGGCATCGCAGTAGCCCAGGTCATGGAGCTGGTGTCCGGCGCCATTGGCGGACGAACTGCCGGACAGGTGATTTCCGGCAACGAGCGCTACGATATCTACGTACGCCTTGCCGAACCCTATCGCAACAGCGTCGAAGCCATTCGCGATCTGATACTGCAATCGCCAAGTGGCGCCTGGGTGCGGCTGGATGATGTCGCCGAAGTCACTATCGCGACAGGACCACCCCAAATCCGGCGCGATGATGTGCAACGCCGGGTTGTCATACAAGCCAATGTCGAAGGACGTGATATGGGCGGACTGGTAGCAGAACTGCGGCAACGGATCGATGCGGAAATCGAACTGCCACCTGGCTACAGCGTCGTCTTCGGCGGCCAGTTCAAAAATCAGCAACGGGCCCAGCAGCGGCTGATGATCGTCGTTCCACTGTCGCTCGGGTTGATTTTTCTGCTGCTCTACTTTGCTTTCAGGTCGGTGGGCCAGGCGTTGCTGATCATGCTGAATGTGCCCCTGGCCACCATCGGAGGCATCGCCGCCCTGTTTATTTCAGGCCAATATCTGTCGGTACCCGGATCAATTGGCTTTATTGCCTTGTCCGGTATCGCAGTGCTCAATGGCGTGGTGCTCGTCAGCGCCATCAACCGCCGTGTAGAAGATGGCTTACCCATCGATGAAGCAGTTTTTTCCGGCGCATTCTCGCGCCTACGTCCGGTACTGATGACAGCACTGACCACGGCACTCGGCCTGATTCCGATACTGCTCGCCACTGGCGTTGGCTCCGAAGTGCAACGTCCACTGGCAACGGTGGTCGTCGGTGGTCTTTTCTCGTCTACGCTGCTGACGCTGTTCGTACTGCCGGTACTCTATCGGGTGTTTTCGCGCGGACGCTTATGAAGAGAAACCATATTTCTGACCAGATAGCGGACCTTCAATCGTTACATCGACAACCGCACGAGACGAGAGGATCAAGCTGATTCAGGCACCAGATAATCCGCATCAACTTGCAGCACATTGTCCCTGCCCAGCAGATTGAGCATCAGAATGACCCGCTCTTCGCCATTGTCGTTCTCGATAATGCCGGTCAGACCTTTTAATGGGCCTTCGATGACAGTGACTTTCTCGCCTTTCTTGAACGTTGCCTGTCGTCCCTTGCTGATGCCGAGCAGGTTGTCCTGGTTGGCGATCAGGGCGCGCACGAAGTCGGATGGCACCTGCGCCGGATAGTCGCCAAAGCGGACGATCTGGTGCACGCCACGCGTCGAGCGAATCGGCGCGAAATTGTCTTCGAACATGGCCTGCCTAATGAACAGGTAGCGCGGAAACAGGGGTTCGATACGATTGGTCCATTTCCCGCGCAGGCGCTTCTTCGCCTTGATCAACGGCAGGCAGACCTCATAGCCTTGGCGCTCCAGGTGCTCACGCGCTGTTTTCTCCTGACGTGGCTTGGTATGAATCGCATACCACTTCGCTTGTACATTTTTTGTCATGTTCCTGCCCCCGCTGAACTTGTTGTGATGCATTGCCCGTGGAAGTGTAGGGAACTTTTCAGCCGATGGGCGTGATCCGCTTCTCACGGAGACAGGCGTTTGTTTTTCCCTGACAGGCGGCGCAATTGATCAGGCTGTCGGACAATTGCGCCCGCAGGTCGCGGTTGGTAGCCAACTCGCTGAGACGTTACAATGCCGCCCTTCTTCGCATTCGGTACATAGGCATGGAACTCAATCCACACTACAACAAGATCAAGGACTTGCAGGCTCGTTTGGAGAGCCTTAGGGGGTATCTTTGACTTCGCCGAGAAGCAGGAACGTCTCGAAGAGGTAGGCCGGGAGCTGGAAGACCCGGATATCTGGAACGATCCGGATAAGGCACAGGCATTGGGCCAGGAACGGGCGCGCCTGGAGGCCATCGTCAATGTGATCCAGAAGCTGGAGTCAGGTCTGGAGGATGCTAAAGACTACCTCGCCATGGCAGAGGAAGAGAATGATCCCGATACGGTCGAGTCCGTCCAGGCAGACCTCGACGATTTCGAACAGCAAGTCGCCAAACTGGAATTCCGCCGCATGTTCTCCGGCGAGATGGACGAGAAGAATGCCTTTCTCGACATCCAGGCCGGCTCGGGTGGCACCGAGGCACAGGACTGGGCCGAGATGCTGCTGCGCATGTACCTGCGCTGGGCCGAACGCCACGGTTTCGAAACGCAGATCATGGAGGTTTCGGCTGGCGAGGTGGCGGGCATCAAAAGTGCCACGGTACTGGTCAAGGGCGACTATGCCTTTGGCTGGCTGCGCACCGAAATTGGCGTACACCGGCTAGTCCGAAAATCACCATTCGACTCCGGCAACCGGCGGCACACCTCATTCGCGGCAGTCTTCGTCTCACCCGAAGTGGATGATGATATCGAAATCGACATCAACCCTGCCGATCTGCGCATCGACGTCTATCGGGCATCAGGCGCAGGCGGCCAGCACGTCAACAAGACCGAGTCGGCCGTGCGCATCACTCACCTGCCCACCAACACCGTGGTTCAGTGCCAGAACGGCCGCTCTCAGCATCAGAACAAAGACCACGCCATGAAGCAGCTCAAGGCGAAGCTGTATGAGCTTGAGGTGCAGAAACGCAACGCCGAGCAACAGACTCTGGAAGACAACAAGTCGGATATCGGCTGGGGCAGCCAGATACGCTCGTATGTGCTCGATCAGTCGCGCATCAAGGATTTGCGCACCGGCGTCGAAACCGGCAACACGCAGGCTGTGCTGGATGGGGAGCTAGACCCTTTTATCGAAGCAAGCCTGAAGTCAGGACTGTAGCCACTCCGTATCGAAATCTGGCGGAAACGAAAAAGGCCCGGCGAAAATCGCCGGGCCTTTTGGAATATGGTGGGTCGTGAGCGATTCGAACGCTCGACCATCGCATTAAAAGTGCGGTGCTCTACCAGCTGAGCTAACGACCCGATGTGAAAGAGCGCGTGATTTTACACCGTATAGGAAATTTCACAACCCCCTTTTTGTGATCATCAGATCCGCCACGGAAACAAACCTCACGGCCAACTCAAACCGGATCGTAACGACTCTGTTTTACTACCTGCCGAATAGTTACACCGGATCTAACGTTCGCAATCTATTGGGTAGTAGCCGGAGGTCGACGAGCCCGGCAATCAGTGCCTTGCCAAAGCTGGCATCTTCTTCATAGACCATTTTGTAGAGCTGCACTTTCATCGTCAGTGCGCTGCCAAGCATGATGGCGAGCATCGTCATGAATGAACCCAGCGCCAACGTCGACGCGCCGGAAACACCCTGGCCGATGGTGCAACCCATGCCGAGCACGCCACCGATCCCCATCAGCAGACCGCCGATGATGTGATTGATGAAGTCACGGGAATCATTGAACCACTCGATCTTGAATTTGCGTGTGCCAGCAGAATAAAGCAAAGCACCGATGATCGCGCCCATCGCGGCAAACATGGCGAAGGTCAGCATCAGCGGCGAAAACCCGCTCAACCCCCAGTTGTAGAGCTGGCCGCTGGGCTGGACGAAGGTAAGCGCCTGGGCACCAACGGCCAGTGGCCTTTCATCCATGAACTCCACCTCCTCAATCCAGGCCTGCCCCATCGGTCCCGTGGTGACATACCATGCGGCCACCACCGCCAGACCAACGACAAGCCCACCAAGGATGTTGTCGAAACTGCCTCGGAAGTCAGCGGACCAGAATGCCCAGATGATCAGCGCCCCGGCCAACCCCGCCGCCACCATGTATTCAAGATTGGCGACCGCGATACCCAAGCCGCCGCTGAGAATGGCAGGAATGCTCTGATCATTGATCCCCATACTGCCCAGGTCGATGAACATTGGCGTCATCCATTGCAGGAAAACGTTATAGCCGAAATTGGTGAATATCATCAGGTAAGCGGCGAACCCCATCGCAGCAATGGTGAAAATCGACTTCAGGTTTCCGCCCCCCACGCGCAGCAGGTTCTTGTTACCGCAACCGGAGCCCAGCGTCATACCAATACCAAACAACAAGCCGCCGACGAGGTATCGCGGCCAGGCCAGCATCGGGGTCCGGTAGGGAGGAACGGCGCTATCGCCACTGGCTGTCACTGCAAAGTCACTGATACCGAACAGCTGTAATGCCATCACACCAAGCATGGCGACGGCGGCCGCAAACAGCCACGCGCGCAGCCGACCAGTGTCACCCATATTGACAGCATCGGACACTGCGCCCATGGTGCAAAAGTTGGTCTTGACAGCGACGGCACCCATGACACAGGTGATGGCAAACGCCGACAACAGGATCTGCATGGATATGCTCATGAAAATTCTCCTTCTGGTTCTACAACCATGCGACAGCGACGGTGGCATGCCGCCCCAAGCTCGTCACTCCACGTAACATGTCGCATCAGCAACACCAGCAGCTTCGAATCCCGCCCTGCGCAACCGGCAGGCATCACATTTCCCGCAGGCACGGCCTTCAGCATTCGCTTGATAACAACTGACCGTGTCACGATAGTCGATGCCAAGCGCAATGCCCTGGCGAATGATTTCGGCTTTCGACAGCTGAATCAGCGGTGTATTGATGCGTATCGACTGACCTTCGACACCTGCCTTGGTAGCCAGATTAGCCATGGTTTCGAAGGCCTCGATAAAACCGGGACGGCAATCGGGATAGCCGGAGAAGTCGACCGCATTGACGCCAATATAGATATCAGCAGCACCCAGCACCTCGGCCCAGGCCAGCGCAATGGAAAGAAACACTGTGTTGCGGGCCGGCACGTAGGTTACCGGGACCCCGTCGGCCGGCGTTTCAGGCACGTCGATACGACTGTCTGTCAGCGCCGACCCGCCGATGCCAGCAAGGTCGAGGTCGATGATGCGATGTTGCTCGACCGCAAATTGCCGCGCGATCCTTTGTGCCGCGTCAAGTTCGGCGCTGTGACGTTGACCATAGCGAAAACTCAAGGCATGGCAGCGATGCCCCGCCGCAGTCGCCATCGCGAGTACCGTAGCCGAATCCATGCCGCCCGACAGCAGTACGACTGCATTCTTGCTCATCGTCCCGGCTCCTCTCCCCAAAGCAGTTTATGCAGCTGAAGCTGAAAACGCGCATTCAACCCGTCGGCCAGCATCCACGCGGCCAGATCGGCTGGCTGCAGCTCGCCATGCGCCGGCGATAGCAGGACTTCGCAGCGCGACGCCAGCCCCTGCTCCGCCATCAGTGAGCGCGCCCATTCATAGTCCTGACGATTGCAAATGACGAATTTGACCTGATCCCGCATGCTCAGATGGTCGAGGTTTTCGTAGCGGTTGCGCGCCACCTCGCCAGATGCGGGGGTCTTCAGATCCATGACCTTGATCACGCGCGGATCGACGGCGGAGACATCGAGCGCACCGCTGGTTTCGAGTGATACGTGATAACCGCCATCAGCCAGGCGGGATAGCAGTGGCAAGCATTGCTTCTGTGCCAGCGGCTCCCCCCCCGTGACGGTGACGTGGCGCGCCGGATAGGATGCTACCCGCTCGATAACATCATCAAGCGTCATCCAGTCGCCGCCAGTGAATGCATATTCCGTGTCGCAATAGCCACAGCGTAGCGGACAGCCCGTGAGCCGGACAAAGCTAGTTGGCCAGCCGACGCTGCGGGATTCTCCTTGCAGGGAGTAGAAAATTTCGGTGATTTTCAGCCGCGGTGCCGAGTCGACGGAACCCGCGGCATCCTGCGCATCAGTCAAACTTCGGCCCACATGCGGAATAGATTGGCGTAAGCGATATCGAGCTTTTTCGTATCCTCATCGGTCGGTGCCTTGCGCAGCATCTTTTCCCGCACACTGTTGATGCCAAATAGCACCTCACGCTTTTCGGCGCTGCGGATCATGCTCTGAATCCAGGTGACCATGACCCGGCGCTCGCCAGACAGCACTTCGTTGACATGGTGCAGGCTATGAGATGGATACACCACGGCATGGCCAGCCGGTAACTTCATCACCTTCTCGCCATAGGTGGTACGCACCACCAGCTCGCCGCCATCGTAGGCCTCCGGCCCATTGAGAAACACCGTGGTCGACACATCGCTGCGGAAATAGTGCGGGGCCCCCATGACGGGATCATCGATATGATCACCATACTGCTGCCCAATGCCGTAGCGTGCATAGAATGGCGATGCGATCTTGTTGGCCAATGCCGCGTTCTTGAATAGCGGATGGCGCATCAGGTTATTCAGCACCAGTTTGTTGAGCTGCTTGTAAACATCCGACTTCTGGTCCATCTCCGAATTGTTCTTGACCAGCTGGGCAGCCGATCCGGCGGAGAGTTTGCCATCGACAAACTCTCCCTGTTCGAACAGTTCGTTGACGGTTTCGAGATCACGGGGTCCAAGAACGGAGGGGATTATGACAAGCATGACAAGTAGTTACCCTGAATGACGTAGACGATCGGGACACCTCGCTCATGAGCCTGTCATGCACCGCGACGCCCGCCCGGCGATATGGTAACCCCTCCCCTCAGGCCGCGAAAGGTGCGGCGTGGCCGATCAGTACGCCAAGTTGGTCTGTTCCCAGCCGAAGGTGCAATCAAGCTCGGCGCGGACCATCTTCATGCCAGCCAGGCCGTCATTGACGATGGCGGTCAGCGGCGGACGGTTGCCAAGACGGTTGATGGGCTTTTTCAGCCAGTTGATGCCGGCGCTCGTGTTATGCGGGTAAGCTGTGCGCAAGCCCTCCGAAATGCCGACGAGGTGTTCGATCCGCTCATTGAGGTCGTCATTGTCGGGGAAGGCCATGCCTGTATTGAAACGCTCCATCTGGCGGAAAGGGGTATCGAGCCCCAACGCGTTATGAATGTCGCGGCTGCTCAGGCCCCAACTGTGCATCATGCGCATGATCGCGCGGGTCAATTCGACACGGTATTGCTCGTCATCAGTATTCATGGTTCAAATCCTCTCTGTCATTCCGGCTTTTTCAAGCCATCTATCGAAACCACGTTACTGGTTTTCGGTTCATCTACATAGCGGGGCCGCTCTTTTACTTCGATACCCCGCAGCGCTGCAAGCTCACGTTCGCGTTCGGAAATCCTCCCCAGACACTGGCGAATTTCCTCGACGGTTGCATCACTGATGCCACGGCTCAAGCCGGGCGCCGGTGGTGTGGTATCCCGCACCACGGATGACAATGTCTTGCGCATCATCATCATGATTTCCTGTTCTTTCTTGAGTTCCTGTTCGTCACTCATGTTTCATACCTATTGGATATTCGGGCTGCTGTTCGATCAGCGGCGCGAGATTGTTGAACGCCGCCTGCAGCGCCTCTTCCACAACTGGATGATAGTAGGTCATCTGCAAAGCGTCGAATACGGTCATCTCCTGTTGCAATGCCCAGTTCAGCAAATGCCCCAGGCTTTCGCCCTTGACCGCAACCATCGCTCCGCCGAGCAGTTTGCCGGTTTTCTTTTCGGCATAGACGCGGATGACACCCTTGTTCTTGCCCATGATCAGGGCCCGGCCCACCGGCCCCATCGGCATTTCCGCGGCGACCACGTCATCACGATCTTTCAGCGTATCCCAGCTGGCGCCCACGGTGACAATATTCGGGTCACAGAAGGTGATTGCAAGCAGCGGCTTGCGCACGAAACGCTCTGCCGACTGATGCGCTGCGTTGTAACCGGCAATCTTGCCCTCGTCACCCGCCTCGTGCAGGATCTGGACATCACCATTCATGTCCCCCGCGATATAGACGGGCAGATCACCCACCTGCATCGTGGCGCGGTCGTATTCCGGCACACCGCGCTCATCCAGCGGCACGCCCAGTGTTTCCAGCCCAAGCCCGGCAGTGTTGACCTTGCGGCCGATGCTCACCAACACCTTGTCGACCTCGACCTGGTTGTCACCTGCCTTGACGAGAATCTTGTCGCCGGCGCGTGATAGTTCGGCGTGCTGCCCCAGCCACATCGGAAACTCGCTTTTCATGATATTGATGGCCTGTTGGTTGACCACGTCATCGCAAAGCCCCGAGATGCGTTCCAGCGCATCGATGCCGGTCACCTCGACGCCGATGCGCGCCAGCGCCTGCCCCAGCTCCAGACCAATGACGCCAAGGCCAATGACTGCCATGGAGTTCGGCAGCGTCTCCATTTCGAAAAAATCGTCGGTGGTAATGACCTGATCACCAAACTCACGCCACACCTCGGGCATGATCGGCGAAGAACCAGTGGCGATGACAATCGCATCGGCTTCGATCTGCTCATCATTGACGACCAGGCTGTTGGGCCCGGTCAGGCGGGCGTAGCCTTCAACCAGCTCATCCCCCAGATTGTCCGTGGTGCTGCCAAGCACGCGATCGACGAACACATCACGCAGATCACGCACATGCTCCATCAAGTTGTCGTGCTCGATACCCAGATCATCACCGCCAATAATGCAGTGGCGCTTGAAAATGTGCCGGCGGTGGAAATCCTCGGCCACCTGTATGAATGCCTTCGATGGCATGCAACCTACGCGAGCACAGGTGGTTCCCAAGTGCCCGCCGTTGATCAGCACGAAGGATTTTCCCGCCCGGCGTACTTGCCCCATCGCATTCAGCCCCGCCGTGCCCGCGCCAATGATCGCGACACCTACCTTTCTTGTCATGTTTACCCTGATAACCCGTTACACAAATGGCGCTAAGATAGCAGAGTTGTATTGTGAGTGGAAAAACCCATAGTGGGTCGGGCGTTACCCTTGCTTGAGACAGGGCATTGACAAAAGACCGTGGATGATTGGGCTAGAATGCAGACCATCCCGTGGCTACAGGAAGCAAACGATGATTTTTACACTGTACATTGACGACAATGCGGTACCCATCAACGTGCCCGATGCACTGGTGCAGGGTGCGGAAGATGTTTTCCAGAAGATCGATGCCGATATGGATCGAGGCTGGCAGATGGGCCGGCAGTGGGTCGACAACCCTGACCTGGAACAACGCTGCCAAGTCGCCGCGCACCGACTGGTCACGGCCTGGGAAACAGGCAACCAGAAGCTGGGCATGATGATGGCCGGTTATATCATGGCACGCGCCCCCATGGTTCGGATTGCGCGCGTACCGGCCGACGGCGAGATTCAGGACATCGAGCTATTGATGACCAACGAGTAGCAGGCAGAATAACTGCTAAGTGGAGGGCGGCACGGCTTCAGCCGCTTGCTGCCTGCGCCATTGCAGGCGCTTTTTCATGGCGAAGCAGTTGTCGGCATTCTTGATCATATAGTCTTTGCCGGCGGGCATGAAACCAAGGCTCTCGTAGAAATGCTTCACCTTGCGAATCTCCTCGGGATCACGCTCTCGGCCAAAGTCCTGTGACAACGGAAAGGCTTTCAGACCGATCAAGGCATGCTCGATATCGATGGTCAGACTCATCTGCTTCATCAGTTCGTGGCCGATACCTTCCCCTCGCCGATCTGCCTGCACCAGCACTTCATCGATATAGACCAAGCTGTCGCACAAGGGCTGGGCACATCCAGAACCCTTATTGCTGACCGGCAGATAGCAGATACCACCCTCAAACACCGTGGCACGAAAATCGGAAATGTCGGGGGAAATGCTGTCCATCAAGGTGGCGATATCCATCCCGTCCGCGCGCGCAGCGGCAAAGTCGATGCGGTGGCCGCGTATCGTACCCGCTTCCACCTCCGTGGCCTCATCATCATCCCATTGCAGGGCGCGCCCCGTAAACTCAAGAACATAAGGTGCCTGCTCTTCATCGGCTACTGACTTGACGATGAATTCAAACTCCAGCGGCTCATCCATCACGGCATCCCAATCAGCAGATTAGCAAATTCTAATCCATAGCCTAGTTGAGCGCCCCACAACAAGCAAACCGGGATTACCAACCCAGATTCCCAGCTGGAATCTCAGAAAGCCCGCGCTTCGATCAACCGCGACAACTCCTCAGCTGCACCATTTCCAAGCCCGAGAATCTCATCCATCAACTGCGTCCAGTGCACTTTTGCCCCACCTGCCGCAATGGCCAGTCTGTCGATATCGCCAGACTCGCACCACTGCTGGTAAGCATCTTGCAGCGTCGGCGAAAGGTGGCGGCGCATTGGCCCGAGCGTACCAAAATAGAAATGCAGCAGCTCGGGCCGCCCCGCTTCAACCAGGGCGGGCAAGGTTGAAACCGCATCGGCAAGATTGTCGCGTATCGCCCGCAGCTGCAGCTCGGCCTTGCGTCCGGCGGTCGCCAGCAACAGCGCCTGCCAGTCATCTTCAATCTCCTGACCGACCTCGACCTCTCCGACTTCGTGCAGCAATACGGACTCCATCTGATCGTCAACCAGGCGCTCTAGCCCGCCCTGCAGATCGTCGTCCAGCCCATAGTATTCCAGCGCACGGCCCAGCGGGCTGTCACAACGATTCCAGCGCCACTCCTGCACCCGCTCCCACAACAAGCGCCGTAACGACTCCCGACGCAGAAAGATCACATTCCCCCGTGTCATCGCTGGCGGGGAGACCAGATCCCGCGCCCACTCGCGGCCGGAGATCAGCACACTGAAATGATCGAACTCGCGCTTCTCCAGCAACTCGGCAAGGAAGAAATGCGCGGCAGCCTGCTTGCCGAGACCACTACTGTAGACAAAGCCAGCCGGGGTCAGCACCGCATTGACCTCATCGTGCTCGAACGGCGCGATCTGCATATCATCCAGCGGCAGTGGCTGAAACGACTCCCCCTCAAGAGACTCCCACCACGCTTCACGCGCCCGCACCCAGTCGCCAACCTTGTCACTATCCAACTCGGCTTCCAGCGGCAGACCATGCTCCCAGCGGTATAACTCGCGCATCTTCATCAGGTAAGTACACAGCGTGTAGTCACCCGCATGGGCGGCATCGGCGATGTGGCAATTGCGCCGGACGGCTTGCAGCAACATGTCGGGTGGGTTGCCGACGGCTTTTTCTGAGGCAGACAACATAATTTCCGACCATTTTACTCTGTAAATTTTATGCTACCATCCTCTCCCATTCCGACCAACCTCAAGACTTGACCAATGGCGATAAGACTCAAGACAAAATGGCATAACAAGGAAAAGGAACGCACGGTCGAGGAGATTGCCAGCGCACTGGCTTTTTCCATCTGGCGCATCGGCATGGAGGGCGTGCTGCACTTAGAGAATGAGGATTTCGAAACGACCAGCAACTCGCAGCGTATGGATGTCGTCACGGTGTTCGTGATCTTCATGACCCATTTGATCGACCGCATGGCTTACAGCCGCCTGACCGACGAAGAACGAGCCGCGCTGGTCACCGCGCTGGCCAAGCGACTGGCATTCTTCCTGCAAGAAAACCGCGAGGAGGTCGAAGGCCCGGGCGATTACACGAGCATCTTCATCGACGCATTGAACACCCAGATGGACGACTACGCCGAATGCAACTGGGACGAAAAAGGTGGCCCCGGCTTTTCCATGCGCCGCACTTTTGGCGACCATGTGACGGAGGTGATGGGTGACAAGTACCGCAAATGGATCACCACCTACATTATCGACGTCGAACTGCCAGAGACCCTGACCGTACTGAACCGGGCAGTGAAACAACTGCTGAACTGGGACATCGAACACAAGCCCAAAGGTGATTTCTGAATCGCGCCAAAGTGGCGAACAACACGGCATAAAAAACCCGCCGTTCATGGCGGGTCTTTTTATGGTTCCGATCTGAGCTGACTGGCCAGTCAGCTCAGCGACCGATCAGGAGATCCAGGCAGTATACCCTTCGGTATTCTTGGCCTGACCGTCTGCGTAGCCGGCTTCGTAAGCTTCCGTGACGCGCTGCTCTTCGCGCTCGGGATGCCCCAGATAACCAACCTGCCAGCCGATGATGTAGTCCTTGTTGACACCTTTCTCTTCCATCGCGTCGGTTGTTGCACGGTACTCGTCGTTCATAATTGTCTCCAAACCATTTGAAAAATTGCTGAATCTGGTGGCTGTATACCCTGAAAAACCCACAGCCTCAACCAGAACCCGAATGGATCTTCCGTCGGCAGTCCGTGGAACTGAATGTCACAGGCCAGACGGGGGCTGCCACCAACTGTTTCCGGGTACAGCAGCCCTATATTTGGTAATGGGGCGTGATGCTATATCAATAGCCGCTGATACAGCAATATCCCCATCGGAGGGTATCACCAAGCCAATACGCTTTCGCGTATCCCGGCAACAGTTCCTATATTCCCCTATCGGATTGCCGGTACACTGCGCATCTGGAGCCAGCCAACAAGGAACCACAGTAAAATATGAGCCGCCTAGCTGCCTACATCGGCCCCGATATCGCCTTGCAAGATCTGCTCATCCGGCCACCCAACAGCCTCTACCTGCAAGCCCGAGAATCCCGCGAGACCTTCCACGCCAGCTTCAATGCCGATGGCTTCGGTGTCGGCTGGTATCGGGATGATGCACCTCTGCGCTACATCCAGACGTCACCTATCTGGCACGATCTCAACCTCGGCGCACTGACACGATCACTCCAGAGTGAGCTGTGGCTGGCAGTGGTCCGCAACAGCATCGGTCGCAGTGATGCCACACCGTACAACGCACAGCCATATCTCAATGATGCCCTGATGTTCATGCACGATGGTTTTGTCACCGACTTCAACCTCAACCTCAAACCCGCCTGTCTCAGCTACCTTTCCCCCGATGTCGCCAGCAACATCCACGGCAACTCAGAATCGGAATACCTGTTTGCACTCCTGCGGCAACGCATGACCGATCCAGACGAACTCACCCTGGAGCATGCGATTGCCGATATTCTCGCCAATCTGGAAATTTCACTGCGGGACATCCCTTCCGTCATGAATGTTGTGGTCTCCGATGGCTACAAGCTGGTTGCCGCCCGCCACGCCACCGCGCACGACTGCGCCAGCCTCTACTACACAACCGAGAACAAGCGTTACCCCGGCGGACAGCTGATCGCCTCCGAACCGCTGGACGACGACGGCAACTGGGAGCCAGTACTGGAAAACCACGTTGTCGTTCTCGAACGCGACAAAGCGCCCCGGGTTTCCCGAATCTGATGTCCCTGCACCACCCAAGCAGCTCACCCCCCTACCACCGCACTACAACATCGACGGAAAGCAAAATATGCCTGCGCGCCTCACCCTGCGCCAGCTGATTACCCTGGTTCTGCTGCTGGGACTCAACGCACTACAGGTGCCAGATGCCGATGCAGAAGACGCTGATGGCTTCGACTGGATGCTGCATCAGCCACCAGCCTTTGACGACACGTTCGAGGAAGAAGACGACACGGACTCGGAAGAACTGGGCGAAATATACAACTTCGAACAACAACACCAGCAAATCACGCAGAATCTCCAGGAAACGGCAGCATGGCTGGACAGTTTCTTTGGCAGTGAACGGGTGGGCGAATTCGATACAGCGTCAACCGAGCTCCGGGTCGCCTGGGAAAACAACTTTCTCGAATCAGAAAACCCCAATACAAGGCTGAAGCTACGAGGCAAACTTCGCTTGCCGCATATGCAGAAAAGGCTGCAACTGGTCTTCGAAGGCGAGCCAGACGAGCGCGATCCATCCGGCCTCGACCAGGAAAACAGCAGCTCCGCGCTGCGCTATAGCGTCACCAGGAACACTCTTAGATCCATCGACCTCGATATTGGCTTCCGCGGTGGCCTGTCGGATCCGCGACTTTTCACCCGGCTGAAAATGCGAAAAATACTGTTACGCAACGACACACAGCTCCACCGACTCACGCCGGCGATCACCTGGGACAGCCGCCTTGGCTGGGAGCTCTATGTCCGCCATGACAGTGAATTTGAACCGCGCAAAAACATCTTCTTCCGCGCCACCACCCAGCCGGGCTGGTCGCAAGACGCCGACGGCTACACCTTGGCACAAAACTTCACGGTTTTCCGCAAGCTCTCGCCCCACCGCTACGTCGCCCTGGACTGGCTCAACAGCGGCGTCGTATACCCCTATAGCGACATCACCTCACGCATTCGGGTTCGCTTTCGACGCGCATTGCGCGAAAATCAGCTCTACCTCGAACTCGCCCCCGGACTGCGCTTCGCCGAGGAAAACGATTTCCGCGCCCAGTGGGAGGGATACATCACGCTCGAAGTGGTATTCTCACCAAACGAAAAATAACCCCTTCCGACAGCCTAATGAACCTGCTGCATGACCTGCAAAGCAACGTCCGTACCACCCTCGAAGAAGATGTTGGTAGCGGTGATGTCACCGCCAGCCTGATTCCAGCCGATCAGACAGCCAACGCAACCATTTCGCTGCGCGAAGACGCCATCGTCTGTGGCCAGCCCTGGTTCGACGAGGTTTTTCGTCAACTGGATGAACAGATTCATATCGAATGGCTGGTCAAGGAAGGAAGCCAGCAACGCGCCGAGACACTGCTGTGTAGGCTTTCAGGCAACGCCCGCAGCCTGCTTGCCGGTGAGCGCGCCGCGCTGAACTTTCTGCAACTGCTCTCGGGCACCGCTACAACCACCAGGCAATATGCTGACCAGTTGCAAGGGCTGCCAACCCGGGTACTCGACACCCGCAAAACCATTCCCGGGCTACGCCTGGCACAAAAATATGCCGTTGCCGTCGGCGGCGGCAAGAACCACCGCATCGGCCTATACGACCAGATCTTGATCAAAGAGAACCATATCGCCGCCGCCGGCTCGATCAGCACTGCCGTGGCTGCCGCCCGCAAGCTTCACCCGGCACTACTGGTCGAAGTCGAAACCGAACATCTGGGGGAGTTCGAAGAAGCACTCGGCACCAGCGCCGACATCATCATGCTGGACAACTTCAGCCTCGACGACATGCGTCGCGCGGTAGCGATGAACAACGGCAACAAGAAGCTGGAAGCATCAGGCAACGTCACCCTGACAACCATCCGCCAAATCGCCGAAACAGGCGTCGACTATATCTCCAGCGGCGCCCTGACCAAGAACGTCACCAGCATCGACCTGTCCATGCGATTCATCAGTTAAAGCGGCAAACCTTTGCCCGCATTGCCGCGCCGGCACAACCGCTCACGCCCTCTTTCGAGCCGACCAGCCATCAAAATAGCGGCACCACAAAAAAACCTTCGGCCAGATCTCACCGCCAGCGGCAAGAGTTTGCCCATACTATGCCCACCACGACGGAGCAACCCGGGGTTGCTCCAGGCCATAAGATCATTGATAACAATAACAACAAGGTGAATTATGAAAACACTGTCGCAGCGCATCCTCATGCTTTCCATCGCTACCGGGCTCTCCCTGTCAGCGGGCAACGCGATGGCCGTCGATATCGGCCTCGGCGCCAAGGCCGGCACGCTCGGCGCTGGTCTCGACCTGTCAGTGGGGGTTACGCCGAAACTGGCTCTGCGCGGCGGTTTCAGCCAGTTCGACTTCAACTATGCCGACAGCATCGAAAGCGAAACGTCATCCCAGGGTGCCAGCGTCAGCAGCACCGCCGACTACACAACCACGTTCGAGTTCAATACCCTTGCCATGCTGCTGGACTACCATCCGTTCGCATCCGGATTCCGCCTCACAGCCGGGGCAATGCTGAACAATAACGAACTCAGGGGAACTGCGGTTGCGGGCGACCAGACTATCGAAATCGGTAACTACACCTCGACACAAGGTGCCGACCTGCAAGCCGACGTCAGCATCACCTTTCCCAAGACCGCGCCTTACCTCGGCATTGGCTATGACTCATCCCGCTATTCGAAGAGCGGATTCAGCTTCGCCTACGATATTGGCGTGATGTTTCACGGCGAGCCCACTGCCACGGTGACGCTATCAGGAGACGATGCCGCAGGGGTTCCACAGGAGGATATTGACCGAGAAGTGGCGAACATCAACGAGGAAATCTCCAGTTTCACGATCTACCCAGTGATGAACCTGGGCCTGAGTTACACCTTCTGATCTGCCATGCGGGAGGAGCGCCACTCCTCCCGCGGCACTTCAACGAACCGCTAGCAAGCTGCTGAAATCTTCTACAACCTTCTTGAAAGCCCCGACCGATTGCTGCGACGGCCGCTGACACTGCCGTTGCAGCGCCTCCGTACTGCCGAGCAGATCAGACATGGCCGAGCGCCATAGCGTGAAATGCGTGGTGACTTCGATCAGCGGTGTCTGCGACAGCTCACGGGCCAAATCGGAGATCTTGTTGGCATCGGAACACAGCAGCTTTTGCCCTTCAGCTTCTGGCACAAACGCCGTGTTGTCGACAACCTTCGCCAGCGCTATCTGCAATATCCCCAGTTCGGGCGGCAACCCGGTCTCCACCTTGATCGGCGCCAGCCCCAGACCTAACTTGATGTTTTCGATTCCGGCTTCAGATACTGGCGACGACTGCTCGGCAGCGGCCGGATCTTCTGCCGTCGCGGCTGCCCCAGATGCTTTTTGCACGGCCGGCGCCTTGTCCGGCTCGGCTAGCGGTGCAGAGGGCAACTGCGGTGGCTTCGGAGGACCGACCACGACTGGCTTGGGGGCAACCGGCACGACCGTTTCGGCTTCCCCGGGGGTCTTTTGCTTTGCAGGTGCTGCCTCACTCTCCGCTGGGGTAACCGCCGGCGGCGTGGTGACAAAAATAGGCTGAGCCTGCGGATTGCTCTGGCTGGCAGCATCGACAGGCGTGACGGGATATGACTTGGCCACCGGCAAGTCCTCGAGCGAATCGACCGGTTTCTGCGGGGTTGGCGCAGCCGTCGATTCGGCAGCGATCGGCGGTGATACAAAAATGGGTTCCGCAGCGAACGCTACACCCAGCATGGCGCCGAATACCACAAGGCTTCGCGCCAGCACGCTGATTTTTGATGACATAACAATCCAGCCCATGGACAGGTTTTCTAGAAGAAAATGCTCGCTGGACTCCCCACTGCCGGCCGTCTCTCCATTCTGGGTGGAAAGTACGGCCTATCTCGCTCCCGCAGGAACGGGTTATGCCGCCTGCTCGGGTATAGCGCCCGACACACGCAGAATTTCGTTGCGTTCGTTGACATAGACGAGCTTCGGCTTGTGTTCAGACGCCTCGGCCCCATCCATCTCGGCATAGGTGCAGATAATGACGATATCGTTGACCTCGGCCTTGTGCGCCGCCGCGCCATTGACCGAGATCATACCGCTCCCTGCTTCGCCCCGGATGGCATAGGTGGCGAAGCGCTCCCCATTGGTCACATTGTAGATTTCGATCCGCTCGTACTCATGCATGCCAGCCGCATCCATCAACTCGGTATCAATCGCGCAGGATCCTTCGTAGCCCAACTCGACGTTGGTGACGGTTACCCGGTGCAATTTGGATTTGAGAAGCGTGAGTCTCATCAACTACCTCGATTCAAAACGTCAGAACCTATTATGGGGGATGGCCTGTGACTGTTCAAACAACCGTCATGCCAATGCAACAACGGCGCAAGATCCTGACCTCGCACTTTCACATTGTCGATCAGACGAGTACTTCCCAGCCAGGCTGCCACCAGCACGATCAAATCCGCATCACCCGGCTCGCCAGGCTGGAGATCGGCGCTTCTACATATTTCCAGATAATCGACGCTAAAACCGGCATTTTGCAGCAGTTCGACGCCTTTCGCTTCAAGTTTACGAAAATCCCGCCCGCCCAGGCGGATCACCTCCACTATCTTCGTCAGGGTTTGATGCAGGCGAGGCGCAATCTGCCGCTCCGTATCACTGAGGCGCGTATTGCGTGAACTCAGGGCAAGACCATCGGCTTCTCTGACTGTGGGTTCGCTCATGATCGAGACTGGAAGGGCAAGATCTTCGACCATCTTTTCGATCATCCGCAACTGCTGAAAATCCTTCTCCCCGAAGAACGCGATATCGGGCTGGATGAGGTTGAACAGCCTGTTAACCACTGTTGCCACACCGGAAAAATGCCCTGGCCGAGATGCCCCCTCAAGCCTTTCGGTGATCCCCGGCACTTCTATGCGCGTCAGCAACGCCGGCTCGCAAGGATAGAAGCTTTCTGGCTCTGGTGCATACAGTAGGTTCACACCGACTGTTTCGAGCAGACGTGCGTCCTGCTCCAGCGTCCTGGGATAGGCATCGAGATCATCCTGGCGATCGAACTGCAGCGGGTTGACAAAAATACTGACGACGACGAAATCGGCCTGAGTCGCGGCTCGACGCACCAGCGACAGATGCCCTTCATGCAGATGCCCCATGGTGGGCACGAAACCAATCGTGCGACCGGCTGCCGCCTGCGCCTTCAGCAAGGCCCGCAGGCGGCGAATATCATTGACTTGCTGCATCTCGTTTCCTGCCCTTGTTATCAACTCGCATTTCTGAGCGGGTCTCATGACGAAGGTTCGCGCGCAATGCTAAGCCGGGAGAGCCATCCTGCTACTTGAACAGATGCCCCTCGTCCGGAAACTCGCCAACCTTTACCGCCGCCACATAGGCGCGTATCGCGTCCGGAATATTGCGCTGGCCTTCCATGAAGTCTTTCACGAAGCCCGGCGCCCGCCCCGGCGTAATCCCCAGCACGTCTTGCAGCACCAGGATCTGACCATCGCACCCCCCGCTGGCACCGATGCCGATGACCGGGATGTCCAGCTCAGCAGTTATCTCATCAGCCAGCAGCGCCGGGACACACTCCAGCAGCAGCACATCCGCCCCGGCTCGCTCCAGCGACGCGGCATCTTTGATCATGCGCTCGGCCTGGGCTCGCTCCCGCCCCTGCACACGGTAGCCTCCCAGCTTATGCACCAACTGCGGCTGCAAACCGATATGAGCGCAGACTGGCACGCCATGCTCGGCCAGCTTGCTGACCACCTCCACCTGCCGTGCATCGCCTTCGAGCTTGACCATCTGCGCCCCGCCCTCCTGCATCAGCCGCGCGGCCGACACCATGGCCTGGGTCGTCGATGTGTAGCTCATGAACGGCATATCGGCCATCAGCAGCGCACGCCGGCAACGGCTGGCCACCGCTCGGCTGTGGTAGACGATATCGTCCACCGTGACCGGTACGGTGGTCTCATGCCCCTGAATCACCATGCCAAGCGAATCACCGACCAGCATGACATCCACGCCCGCCTCGTCCAGCACGGCAGCAAAGCTGGCATCGTAGGCCGTCAGGCAGGCAATCTTTTCACCTGCCGCCTTCATCTTCTTCAGTGTGGCGACGGTGACGGATTTGACGTCAGTATGGATGCTCATGAGCCGACCTTAGCGCAGATCCGGTAGCGGATTGAAAAAATGCCGCCCTTTGCCAATGGTGCTGATTTGCTCGAACAACCGCTGATAGTCGTTTTCATTGTGCGCGAAGTCAATCTCGGTCGCATTGACAATCAATAAAGGCGCATCGTTGTAGTAGTGAAAAAAACTCGCGTAGGCGTCCGCTAGCTGGTGCAGATAGGTGGTATCGATCGGTCGCTCGAAACGCCGGCCACGCTTGCGAATGCGGCGCAACAACACCTCGGTCGGCGCTTGCAGATAGACCACCAAATCCGGCTTTGGCGCGGCCGAGATCAAGGCCTGATAGATCTGGTCGTAGAGACGGAATTCGGTATCACTCAGCGTCGCCTCGGCAAACAATCGATCCTTCTCCAGCAAAAAATCGGCGATGATACGTTCGTCACCACGATTGAGCGCGATCCCTTCGACCTGCTGCTTGCGTTGCAGCAGAAAGAACAGCTGCGTATGTAGCGCCATCTGCCGCGGATTGACGTAGAACTTTTCCAGAAACGGGTTTTCATCAGCCCGCTCCAGCACCAGGCTGGCCTTCATGTCTTCCGCCAGGCGTGACGCAAGCGTTGTCTTGCCGACACCAATCGGCCCTTCGACAACGATGTATTTCATTTTTTCTGTCATTCGATCAGTTTTTCCAATGTCTTGTGCTCCACGCCTGCCAACATCTTTTCGAGCGCCTCATGACCGGGAACAACCAGATCGGTCGGCGCGATTTCCGCCAGTGGCAGCAGTACAAATGCACGCTCGGCGATACCCGGATGCGGCACCCTGAGCCGCGGCAGGTCGATACGCCGGGCACCATAGAGCAGCAAATCCAGATCCAGCGTTCGCGACGCCCAGTGCACGCCGGTACGCAGGCGCCCCAGACGTTTCTCCACCCCTTGCAGACGGCGTAACAGCTGCATTGGGGGCAGCGACGCCTCAAGCATCGCGACCGCATTGATGTAGTCCGGCTGGCGTGTGCGCCAGCGTGAGGAGACCTGCCGCCGGCCACGTTTCTGGGGCAATTTGACCATGGGCTGGCTGCGATAAAACGATGAACATTGCTGTACGTCGACCTCCGACAGCCTGTCTAGCAGGGCGACTGCTTCGAGCAGGTGGGCTACCGGATCGCCCAGATTACTGCCCAGCCCGACATACGCTGTCACCATGTACGGACGCAATCAAGCACTTGACGCGGGCTTCTTGCGGCGGGAACGACGACGCGGCGGCTGCCGACGCCGGGGTGCAGAGGGCTCACGCTTGCTCTTGACCGGGTTTTCCTCCTGGAACTTCGTCCACCATTCACACAGTGCCATCAGGCCATCCTCACCCGAATGAGCGCGCAGACAGAGAAAATCGTAGCCCGCGCGAAAACGTGGTTCATTGATCAGACGAAGCGGACGTTTGCCACGGGTACCGCGCAGCCGCTGCTGTAACTCCCAGATTTCCCGCGACTGGATGCTGAACCGCTTGGGTACCGCGACATGCTTGACCTCTCGCGACAGCACTGCGTGACTGGCTTTTTGCAATGCCACAAACGGCGGCAAGCCCTCTGCAATCTGCACCTCCTGAGCGCGCACCACCGGCCGCCACAGGAACACCGCAACCAGAAACGCCGGGTTGACCGGCTTGCCTTCAGCAACGCGTTTGTCGGTATTCTTCAGCGCATTGCGGATGAATTGCTCGAACAGACCACCCTCATCCTGCTGCAACATTTCCTCGGTTTCGGGAAACAACTGCCCGAACAGCTGATACTCTCTCAGCATCTCGAAAGTATCGAAAGCGGCTCCGGCATGCATCAGCTTGAGGAACTCCTCGAACAACCGGGCAGGCGCCACACCCTGTAGCAGGTGCGCCAGATCGGTGAGAATATGTTCGGCTTCAGGATCGATACGAAACCCCAGCTTGGCAGCGAAGCGCACCGCGCGCAGCATCCGAACCGGGTCTTCATGGTAACGCTGCTCCGAATCACCGATCATCCGCAAGATGCCTTCGCGCAGATCGGCGACACCGCCGGTGTAGTCGATAATCGCGTTGTCGGCGATATCGTAGTAGAGCGAGTTGACGGTGAAATCACGACGCCAGACATCCTGCTCCAGCGAGCCATAGACGTTGTCACGAAGAATGCGGCCAGTGTGCTCGACCAGCGCCTCGGCATCCTCGATCGCCTCCTCGTGGGGCGCACGAAACGTGGCAACCTCAATGATGTCGCGGCCATAGCGGATATGCGCCAAGCGGAATCGCCGGCCAATCAGGCGCGCGTTGCGGAACAGGCGCTTCACCTCATCCGGCGTCGCATCGGTGGCAACATCGAAGTCCTTCGGCGTAATACCGAGCAGTAGATCCCGCACCGCACCGCCCACCAGACAAGCCCGAAAACCGGCTTCATGCAAACGGTTCAGCACCTTGCGGGCATTGACATCGATTTTCGACAGTGGAACACCATGTGTCTCCGCATCGAGAATCAGCGGTTCCTCCTCGCTTGGCGTCATTGAACTACCTTCATGATGTCACCTGAATTCCCACCCGCTTGTTACCACGACCGCCCAATGCGGCACGCTGAAACGCGCGATTCTACCACTGTTTCAGTCGGTTGAGTTCCCTGGGTTAATGCTGCTTGCCTGTAAACGAGCGGATCTTGCGTCGATCACGCCCAGAGGGGCGATGCGGCGCTGGCCGTGCGCCCTGGTAGGCCAATTTGCGCAGTGCAGCAGCTTCTTCACGTTTGGCGATACTCTCCTGCGTCTCGTGATAGAGCTTCTGCGCCTCTTTCGCCGGCCCACGCCGCGCCGAAAGCCCATCGACGACAATCGTGAACTGATCCGGCCCGCACCAGACTTCGATCACGTCACCCGGTTTTACCGCACGCGAACTCTTCACCCGCTGCTGATTGACATGAACCTTGCCGCCATTGATTGCCGCCGAGGCTAAGGAACGCGTCTTGAAAAAACGCGCCGCCCACAGCCATTTATCGAGCCGGACCTTCTTAACCTCCGTATTCTCAACCATCACGACGCCAACCAATACACTGAATCTATACCCCTATTCAACCACTTACATAACAATTTATACACGCTCTAATTAAGTACCGCCCATCCCGCCATTACCTCAGCTTATCCACCTAGACTTCCTCTTTTCAACTAACCCGTCTAGGCTAATTCTCGTTGACAGGATGTCAGACGGAACTTGTTGAGCAATCAGCATTTGACGTTGCCAGGGACGGCGCTTCCAAACAAGAAGCGGGGACCACGGAAGGCCCCCTAACAATAAGAAATAACAGCAAAGTACTGTTATCGAGGTGCCATAACGATGTCAACCACACTCACATCCGCTGAGTTTTCGCAGAAATTTTTCGAGAAAATCCCCCACAGTATCCGCGAAAGCCTGACCCCTGAACAGTACCAGGCCATCGAACAGGCGTACTCCGAACAGTGGAAACGCCATCCGCTGGATATTCGCTACTCCTTCGGTTTCTGGCGCTGGCGTTACTACGTCGTTCTGATCGGCGGACGCGACCGCCGCAAGCTGACACGCAAGCAACAGCGCTTCTTCACCCTCGCCGAGTTCTGGTTCCTGATGGCCTATGCCACCAGTTCGGCGCTGTTCGGCCTGCTGATTCTCTATCTGATCAAATCAGCGCTAGGCATTGATCTGTTCCCGAACTTTCATGTCGGGATCTGGACCTGGCTGACGGGGCATTGAGCCGAAGGGAGCAAGATTTCCAACCCTCACAAGTATATAATCCACGCTCTTTTTTCTGCGCTGGTACCCGGGTATGGAACTCTCTTCGCTGACTGCAATTTCCCCTGTCGATGGACGCTATGGGCGCAAGACGAAAACGCTGCGTCCCATTTTCAGTGAATTCGGTCTGATTCATCACCGTGTCGAGGTGGAGGTGCGATGGTTGCAGGCACTGGCGGCGAACCCGGACATTGCTGAGTTGCCGGCGTTCAGCGACAGCGCCAACGCCTTGCTGGATGCCATTGTTAGCGAGTTCAGCGAGGCCGACGCGGCGCGTGTGAAGGAGATCGAGCGGACCACCAATCACGACGTCAAGGCGGTCGAGTACTTCCTCAAGGAGAAGGTTGCCAGCAATAACGAGCTTCAGGCCGTCAGTGAGTTTTTCCACTTTGCCTGTACCTCGGAGGACATCAACAACCTCTCTCATGCGTTGATGCTGAAGAAGGGCCGCGACGAGGTGCTGTTACCGCTGTTCGACGAAGTGCTGGGGAAACTGAAGGGCATCGCACACGAGCTGGCCGATCAGCCGATGTTGTCGCGCACCCACGGCCAGCCCGCCTCGCCGACGACGCTAGGCAAGGAATTCGCCAATATTGCCTTTCGTATGAAACGCCAGTTGCAACAGCTGCGCACGGTCGAAATACTCGGCAAGATGAATGGCGCGGTCGGCAACTACAATGCTCATTTGAGCGCCTATCCCGAGCTGGACTGGTCACGGATTGCGCAGGACTTCGTCGAATCCCTGGGGCTCGACTTCAACCCTTACACCACGCAGATCGAACCACATGACTACATCGCCGAGCTGTTCGACGCCATCGCCCGCATCAACACCATTCTGACCGACCTGAGCCGGGATATCTGGGGCTATATTTCGCTGGGCTATTTCAAGCAGAAGGTGGTCGCCGGTGAAGTGGGCTCGTCAACGATGCCGCATAAGGTCAACCCGATCGACTTCGAGAATGCCGAAGGCAATATGGGCATCGCCAATGCACTGATGGATCATCTCAGTCGCAAGCTGCCGATTTCTCGCTGGCAGCGTGACTTGACCGATTCCACCGTGTTGCGCAATCTCGGCGTCGGCATCGCCCATACCGTCATTGCGATGGATTCGCTGCTGCGCGGCCTCGGCAAGCTCGAAGTCAACCCCGACATGCTCGCGGCCGATCTGGACGCCAACCTCGAAGTACTAGCGGAACCGATTCAGACCGTGATGCGCCGCTACGGCATCCCCAACCCCTACGAAAAACTGAAGGAACTGACCCGTGGGCAGCGTATCGATCCAGCCACGCTGGCGCAGTTCATCGAGTCGCTGGAGATTCCTGAGGAGGCCAAAACGCTGCTCCGTAACATGACGCCGGCAAGCTACACCGGCAATGCCGCCGACCAGGCCCGGAAGGTGTGACCAGCCAGACACCACTGGCACCGCCAGCCGGTCTCGCCCCGGCACAGTTCATGCGGGAGTACTGGCAGCGCAAGCCGCTGCTGATCCGCCAAGCCTTCGACATGCCCGAGCCACCGCTGAGCAAGGAGACGCTGGGCGGTCTCGCCTGCGAAGAGGATGTCACCAGCCGTATCGTCCAGGAGCACCACCCTGACGCCCCCTGGAAACTCGACCTCGGCCCTTTCGATGCCGAGTTCTTCGCCGCACTGCCCGAGAGCCACTGGACCCTGCTGGTCAGCGACTGCGAAAAGCTCCTCCCCGAGCTGCGCACCCTGGTCGAACCTTTCCGTTTCATCCCCGACTGGCGCATCGACGACCTGATGATCAGCTACGCCACCGATGGCGGCAGTGTCGGCCCGCATACCGACGACTACGATGTCTTTCTGATTCAGCTCGACGGCGTGCGGGAATGGCAGATCAACAGCGTTGTCGATCATGCCGACATCATCGACGATATCGACCTGCGCATTCTCAAATCCTTCCAAGCGGAACATTCCTGGCGACTGGAACCCGGCGATATGCTCTATCTGCCGCCCCGGGTGGCGCACTACGGCATCGCCCGCGGCGAGTGTATGACCGCATCGGTGGGTTTCCGCGCACCAAGCTGGCGCGAGATCCTGCAAGGCTATCTTGACGAGATCATCATGCGTATACCGGAAGATTTGCGGTACAGCGACAGCGGTATGCCACCGCAACAGCACCCGGCTGAAATCAGGCCGGATGCCATCGCGCGCTTTCGCCAGATCATCGAAGACAACCTCCGTCTCGACGATGCGGCGCTGCAAAGCTGGATCGGCAAATTCGTCACCGAGCCCAAGACCGAACCACCCATGGACGATGAACCGCCCGCCATGACGCAGGCAGCCTTCAGCGCGGCGTTGCTCAGCAGCCAACCGCTGCGACGCAACCCGCATGCGCGCTGCGCCTGGACTCGCGACAAACATACCGCAACGATGTTTGTCGACGGACAAGCCTGGGAGCTACCGATCCACCTACTACAAGACATACAACAACTAACCGCGGAAGCCGTCACCACGGGCGACGCCTATGATGCCGAGTTCCATCCGGTGCTGTACGAACTGTACCGTGCCGAAGTCCTCGCTTTCGACGATCATGACTGACCAGGCAGCTTGGCAGATTCGCATCGCCGACTGGGGAACTAGCACCGACCGCAGCGCACTCGAGTTGGTACGGCGGGAAGTGTTCATTGTCGAGCAGCAAGTCCCGGAAGCGCTGGAGTGGGATGAAGACGACGCCGCGGCCATCCACTTGCTGGCAGTCGCGGATCACAAACCCGTCGGCACCGCACGCGTTTTGCCGAGCGGCCAGATCGGGCGGATGGCCGTGCGTAAACCTTGGCGCGGACGGGGCATCGGTAAGGCGCTGCTGCTGACCGCGATCGAGCATTGTTCCCGCCCGCCTTTTCTGCATGCACAGGTCCATGCCATTGCTTTCTATAGCGCCGCAGGCTTCCTGCCCAGCGGGGATGTGTTCGACGAAGCAGGTATCCCGCATCAGCGCATGGTGCTCGCATAGGTACCCAAGATTCGGGCGGGAACATGAAACAAGTCAACGCGCCGTCACCCAGTTAAGCGTATCTTCCCCAGCTTCCAAAGGATTGAAGACAGGCCGATACCATGTACACCGACGCGCGCGCCCTCGACGACAACAAAACCCTCTCGACCGATATCTGCATCATCGGCGCCGGTCCGGCCGGCACGACCCTGGCACGCGAATTCGCCGGCAGTGACATCAAGGTCATGCTGCTCGAAAGCGGCGGCGAGAAATCCGACCATCGTACGCAGCAACTCAGTTCAGGAGAAGTCACCGGCGACTTCACCGAACCCGTTGAAAACACGCATCTGCGCCAGTTGGGCGGCACCGCCAACCACTGGATCATCAAGATGTCGGACAAGCAGTATGGCTACCGCTACGCCCCGCTGAACCACATCGATTTCGAGAAACGCGACGCCATCCCCTACTCCGGCTGGCCCATCAGCCGCGAGGATCTAGACCCATATTACGCTCGCGTTCATGACATCTGCGAAGTCGGCCCGTTCCGCTACGAACCTGGCAGCTGGGAAACCGAGCGATTCAAGCCACTCCAGCTCGATAGTGACCGCGTGGTCACCGACTTCTTCACCTTCGGGCCGACACGCCTGTTTGGAACAGACTTCCCGCGCCAGGCCGTGAAAGCCGGGAACGTCGACGTCCTGCTTCACGCCACCGTCACCGAACTGCTGGCAAACGATGCGGGCAGCGCCGTCGAAGCGGCGCTGATCAAGACGCTGAACGGCAAGACCATCAAGGTCGAGGCAAAACACTTCATCATCGCCTCAGGCGGTTTCCAGACGCCGCGGCTGCTGCTGAACTCACGCAACAAGTTCGCGAACGGCCTCGGCAATCAGCACGACGTGGTCGGACGCTACTACATCGACCACGGCCTGGTGCCCAGCGGCAACCTCTATCCGCATGATCCGAAGATCATCAACTCCCTCGGTATCTACGACATGCGGCTGATGGAGGGCTGCTCGGTGCTGGGCAAGCTGTCACTAGCAGAAAAAGTCATGCGCGAAGAAGGGCTGCGCAATTTCTGCGCGACCCTGTTCCCGATGCCAGAACTGCGTGATGTCGAAGCGATTCTGAGCATGAAGTCGATTGCGGTCGATCTGGCCGGGCGCAAGTTTCCCAAACAGCTGCCAAAACATCTTTTCAACATGCTGCGCGGTAGCAAGCACCTGATGTTCATGATGAACCAGAAACTGCGCCACGGCGGTACGCTAATGCCGGGTTTTGGTCAGGGCGGCTGGTCGAAATTCGATGACAACGAGAAGAAATATCACCGTATGGAATTGATGGCCTTCATCGAGCAGACGCCCGACCCTGACAACCGCGTCACGCTGATCGATGACCGCGATGAACTGGGCTGCCAGAAGATTCAGGTGCACTACGAATGGAAGGAAGACGACATCCGCAGTATCGCCCGTGCGCAGGAAATCATGTGGGAGGCACTGGACGAGCTTGGCATCGGCAGAATCGAGCCGCCCGAGCGGCCCGGCGGCCTGCCTCGCGTTGGCTCCGAAGGGCTGCACCATCTGATGGGCACAACGCGCATGTCCGACGACCCCAAGCTTGGCGTGGTGGACAGCAGCTGCACCGTACACGGCATCGGCAACCTGCACATCGCCAGCAGTTCCGTATTTCCCACCGGTGGCTATGCCAACCCGACCATCACGATTCTGGCACTGGCGCTGCGGCTGGCGGAGCATTTGAAGCAGGATTTTCGATGATCAAGCATTGACGGTGCGCACGCTCGCCGCGCGCGCACCCTGCTGATTCTGGAGAGATGGGAGGCTCATGCCATGCGGATGAACGCCAATATGTACGTTAAAAAAACGGCGCCGAAGCGCCGTTTTTTTCTACTCAAGTTTCAGAGTTCATCACGGTTGAGGCCAGCACTATCCGTAGCAACACGACTACCGCGTCTGACAGCTTCCCCCTTTGCGAAAGGGGGGGAACTGGCTGATGTGCAGATCTGAACTCCGAAACTTGAGTTTCTACCATCGGGCAGACAATCAGCCGCCGAAGTTGCTGGCAACAAAATCCCAGTTGACCAGGTTCCAGAAGTTCTCGACATACTTGGGACGCATATTGCGGTAGTCGATGTAGTACGCATGCTCCCAGACGTCGCAGGTCATCAGCGGCGTCTTGCCTTCTTCAGTCAGGGGGCAGCCGGCGTTGCTGGTGTTCATGATTTCGACCGAACCATCGGTGTTCTTGACCAACCAGGTCCAGCCGGAGCCGAAGTTGCCAACGCAGGAAGCTGCGTACTTTTCCTTGAACTCGGCGAAGGAGCCGAAAGCAGCATTGATGGCATCAGCCAATGCGCCAGTAGGCTCACCGCCACCGTTGGGGCTGAGGCAGTTCCAGTAGAAGGTGTGATTCCAGACCTGAGCAGCGTTGTTGAAGATGCCGCCGGCTGGTGCGCTTTTAATGATGTCTTCGAGTTCCTTCTCTTCGAACTCGGTGCCTTTGATCAGGTTATTCAGGTTGGTGACATAAGCCTGGTGGTGCTTGCCATGGTGATACTCAAGGGTCTCGGCGGAAATATGGGGTTCCAGTGCATCTTGTGCAAAGGGAAGTGATGGTAATTTATGCTCCATGTTCGCTCCTGTCAGCGTATTTTTAGAACTGTTCAAAAAGAGCGGCTAGTGTAGCAAAGCGGCGGGAATAAGGTGATAACCCGTGAGTGAGGTGAGGCAATAATCCTGCCAGCGGCCCGCTGATACCCGAGTTCCGGGACATGAGGATTGAGCGCCACAGCATTTGTCAAAACATGGTGACCTTTTCTGCCCCCCTCTCCCCAGCCCTCTCCCCCAGGGGAGAGGGAGCCATGAATGCTGATACTTTACGCTACAGCAGGACTTTCTCGACCCCGCCCGCAACTGTCTCGTCCACGAAACGCTGTTGCCAGCCATCCCCGAGGATGCGGTTCGCCAGTTCGACGACGATGTAGTCGGTTTCCAGGCCGGTGTCTTCGCGGTAGCGTTCCAGCCCCTGCTGGCAGGCGGGGCAACTGGTGAGTATCTTGACGTTGCCATCAACAACCTGTTCTTGCCCGCTCAACGCCTTGATACCGTTTTTCAGCTCCTCAAGTTTGCGAAAACGCACCTGCGTGGCGATGTCCGGGCGGCTGACGGCAAAGGTGCCGGCTTCTCCACAGCAGCGATCGGACAACTGGACTTCGCTACCTAGCAGGCTGCTGCCGACCTCGATGGAGTCATACAGCTTCATCGGGGTGTGGCAGGGCTCGTGGTAGAGGTACTGCCTACCTGCAAGACCTTCGGCGCTGACACCCTTTTCCATCAGGTATTCGTGGATGTCGATGAGCCGGCAGCCAGGAAAGATCTGCTCGAATTCGTACTTGAGCAGCTGATCCATGCAGGTGCCACAGGAAACCATGACGGTCTTGATATCCATGTAGTTCAGCGTGTTGGCAACGCGGTGGAACAAAACCCGGTTTTCGGTGGAGATCGCTTTTCCTTTCGCTAGCTCACCGCCGGCCGTCTGCGGATAACCGCAGCAAAGATACCCCGGCGGCAACACAACTTCCGCACCAGTGTGGGCGAGCATGGCGAGAGTCGCCAGCCCAACCTGACTGAACAGTCGCTCGGAGCCACAACCGGGAAAATAGAATATCGCTTCACCGCTACCCGGCGCAGTATTCGGCCGCCGCAGAATTGGTACCATTTTGTCGTCTTCGACCCCCAGCAGTGCACGCATTGTTTTGTTTGGCAGCGCCGCTGGCATGGGTTTGCGCACGAATTCGATAACCTGCGCCTTGATGGCCGGCTTACCTGTCGTCGCCTGTGGCCGTTGCTCGGCCTTAATCAGACCCGCCTTGCCAAACAGCCAGTGTCCCAGCCGCTGCGATTGATAACCCCATTCGACGACCGCCTTGCGCATCAACCGAATCGTGCGCGGATCCTTGACGTTCAGGAAGGCCATCGATAGCGCTGTCATGGCCTTGGGATGACGTTTGCCACGCTGTTTGAGGATGGCACGCATCTTCACCGTGACATCACCAAAGTCGATGTTGACCGGACAAGGCTTCAGGCAACGATGGCAAATGGTGCAGTGATTGGCAACGTCGTTCATCTCCTCGAAGTGGCGAAACGAGACACCACGCCGGGTCTGCTCTTCGTAGAGAAACGCTTCGATCATCAGGCCGGTGGCAAGAATCTTGTTGCGCGGGGAATAGAGCAGATTGGCGCGGGGCACGTGGGTGGTACACACAGGCTTGCACTTGCCGCAACGCAGGCAGTGTTTGATGTCATCGTTGAGATCGCCAAGTTCGCTGTCCTCCAGGATTAGCGCTTCCTGCTGCACCAATTGCAGTGAGGGTGTATAGGCGTTGTCGAGACCACTGCCAGGCATGAGCTTGCCACGGTTGAAATTACCTGCCGGATCGACCGCCTCCTTGTAGTGCTGAAAACGGCGAACGCTGTCGTCGTCGAGATATTTGAACTTGGTGATGCCAATACCGTGCTCGCCGGAAATCACGCCATCGAGCCGCTGCGCCAGCGCCATGATCTCATCGACGATCCGGTCGGCCTCGTGCAGCATCTGGTAGTTGTCGGAGTGCACCGGGATATTGGTGTGGACATTGCCATCGCCCGCATGCATATGCAGTGCGACAAACAGCCTGCTTGAGCGTATTTCAGCGTGGACCTGATCGAGCTGTTCCCGCAGGAAGCGGAAATCGCGGCCGGCAAAGATCGTCTTCAGCGTCTCTTCGATCGAACGGCGGTATGAGATGCGCAAGCTACGGCGCAGCAGCAGGTCGATGATTCGGTCGCCGGGACGCAGATCCTCCCTGGCGGCGTCATCAAGCAGATCCGGCACGGTTTCCGCTGCGGTTTCGCGCGCTTCGAGAATCTCTTCCCACTGAGTTCGCACAGCTGCGAGATGTTTCAGCGCGGCTTCCAGCTTGAGGCTGATCTGCTTCTCACGTTCCGCGCTTGCCTCAACGCTTTTCGCGCCCCGCAATTCCGCGGGATCACTGCGCAGATACGCCTCCACCGCCGCGACAATCCGCAGCTTGTTGCGCATCGACTGGTCGATGTTAAGGCGCTCGATGCCTTCACTGTAGGCAGCGAGGTTATGCAACGGTATGACGACATCCTCGTTGATCTTGAAGGCGTTGGTATGCGCCGCAATCGCCGCGGTGCGAGAGCGGTCGAGCCAGAACTGGCGGCGTGCTTCGGGGCTGATGGCGACGAAGCCGACGCCCTGACGTGCCGCTGCCATCTCGACCATTCTCTGCGCCGCAGCAGAGACATCTTCTTCACGATCACCAACGACATCGGCAATCAGAATCATTTTCGGCAAATGTATGGAGGCACCCTTGGGGGTGTACTTCACCGCCTTGATATAGCGCTCGTCGAGATGTTCAAGGCCAGCCAACGTGACTGTTTCATCCGCTTCAAGCATGTCGATGATCTCGACGATGGCCGGTACAGCTTCGTGCAAGTCACTGCCGTAGAATTCCAGGCATACCGTTTGTGTCACCGCCGACATCTGGTGAAGAACGAAGACGCCTGAGGTAATCAGCCCATCACAACCCTCTTTCTGAACGCCAGGCAACCCGCCGAGGAATTTGTCAGTCACATCCTTGCCAAGGCCAGCCTTACGAAACATCGCCCCAGGAAATTCGAGCAACTCAGACTCACCTTGCAGGGTCTTGCCGTCTTCGCCAAAGCGTTTGACCCGAAAACGAACGGTCTCCTGCCGATGAATCTTGCCCAGGTTATGGCCAAGTCGCTCCACTTCCAGCCAGCGACCATCGGGCGTAACCATGCGCCAGCTGACCAAGTTGTCGAGCGTGGTGCCCCACAGTACCGCTTTCTTGCCACCGGCATTCATGGCGATATTGCCGCCAATGGTGGAGGCATCCTGCGATGTCGGGTCTACCGCGAAGATGTATCCAGCGGCGGCCGCCTTTTCGGAAACCCGCTTGGTCACCACGCCAGCGCCAGCACGAATCGTCGCCACCTCGCGCTCGACCCCATCGATATGCTTCAGAGTGACTTCGCCCAGTTGCTCCAACTTTTCGGTGTTGATGACCACGCTGTCCGGCACCAGCGGGATTGCGCCGCCCGTGTAGCCTGTGCCGCCGCCCCGGGGAATGACTGTCAGCCCCAGCTTGATACAACTGCGCACCAGACCCGCCACCTCCGCTTCGGTGTCGGGCGTGAGTACCACGAGCGGCAGCTCTACGCGCCAGTCGGTTGCATCGGTGACGTGAGAGACTCGGGCGAGACCGCCAAAATCGATATTGTCCCGACGGGTGTGTTTGAGAAATTCCTTCAGCGCCTTCTTGCGCAACGCTATCTGGCGCGGGAAGGAGGCTGCGAAGTCATCGACGGCCTTGCAGGCACGTCGCGCCAGATCCAACGCTATTTCGTTGCCATCGGCCCTTGCCTCGATTTGGCGCAAACGATGGCGCATCGCTTCGATCAATGCGTGCAGGCGCTTCGGCGTTTCGAGAAGATCATTTTGAATATAGGGGTTGCGGGTCACTACCCAGAGGTCGCCAAGGACTTCCAGCAGCATCCGCGCCGATATGCCGGTGCGGCGGGCACCGCGAAGTTCCTCGATAATTTCCCAGGCATCGGCGCCGAGCAGGCGAATAACGATTTCGCGATCGGAAAACGAAGTGTAGTTGTAGGGAATTTCCCGAATTCTCGGGCTGGCGGCAGCAGCTGACATATCCGGCAAGGCAGGGTGACTTTCGGGGCGCCATCATATCACTCCCCCAGCAGAAACCGAATTGACAATCCGCGCCAGCCCCATACGATAAGGGCGCGACCATTGGCCGCGCCCTTATCAGCTAAACGCCGGGACTCAAGCCTTCCCGGATGAGGGTTGCAGATCAGAACTCGCCGGTAGCGCCCGCAACCATGATGTCCAGCATGGCCTGATTGACGCGGATAGCCGTCTCAACGACATCAGGCGCAAGCAACTTGCTGTTGATCAGCATGTCGAGGTTGAGCATCATCAGCCAAGGCTTACCTTCTTTGTCTTCGACCAACGCGATACGGCAAGGCATATAGCTGGCGAAAATCGGGTTGTTCACAATCATCGTGCGAGCATCCATCGGATCACAGAATTGCAAGATCGTCAGGTAAGGCGTCTCGACACCCCGCGCTTCAAGCTCTTTGGAGACATGCTGCTGCCCCACCATCTTGAGGTTGATTTCGGCAGCCTTCGACATCATCGCTTCGATGGCGTCTTCTTTGCTGACACCTTCTCTAAGCGCCATTTGGGCAACTGTTTGTGTAATATCGGTGATCTGCAATCCCTTGGAGGCAGTTGGAGGTGCGGCTTTCGCAAGCGCTACTGCGGTGACTTGTGGTACATAGATCTCACCTCCAGCAACAAATTTCTTGTCGTCCAGTGTCGCCAGATAAGCCGTAATATTGCGAATGTCCTCTTTCGAATAATCATCAAAAGTTTCATCTTCAGGATCATTTGCATGCTCACGCATCTTCGCCTTGAACAGGTTGATCGAAGAGTCTATGTAGGCAAAATGCTGACCGGCTAGTGGTGGCGCTTCCTTCCGGGGCTTACCGAACCCGTCCTTGGCATGACAGGTCTTACAATCCCCCTTATAAATCTCTCGTCCTTTTTCCGGATCACCAACGGCCTGCTTGATATCGAACTGAGAGTCTTTCGAGACATCGATCCGCGACAGATAGTCGGAAATATCTTCAATATCCTGATCCGTCATGCTTTTGATACCGGAGGTAGTATCCATCAGGAGATTGACCCTTTTCCCGTCGCGGTACTCCTTAATTGCCTTAACCAAGTAATATTTCGGCAATCCAGCAAGGCGCGGTGAAATCCCACCTGGCGTCCCTTGTCCATACTGGCCATGGCAAAGCGCACAGGTTTTGTTGATCTCCTTACCGCGAGCCAGATCACCAGCCAACAGATGTGCCGGTGCCAGCAGCGAAAACACGGCCGCGATCAAAATAAAGAGTCTTGTCATTACATGCCTCCAGGGTCCATTTATTAAGTTTTATCGTTACCGCATGCTGCCAGCTTTGAGTGAAAACACTCGATTGAGACTGGCCCTCCCCAGAAAGCAGCTGATCTGCACACCGATCAACGCCGGCCATAGTGAATAGCTGGTTAACGGTTAGAAAGGAGAAAGCGGGAAGGCCGATGTGACCATTTTTCATCCGTATCAGTCAATCGCAAATATGCTCGGCTGCAATAAAACCAGGATATTCCGTCAGAAACGGCGGACACTCAGGAGAAATTCCCAGGATAGTACTACCCCATTTTTCTGGAAAGCGACTGCATCCCCCCACAATACATCTAGCCCACCGAACGCCTGGCTTGCGCTCGCTACGACTACGCATCCCCCATTAAAAAAGCCCCTGCAAGAGTTAACCTGCAGGGGCTCGGTATAAAAGCCTGGCGGTGACCTACTTTCGCATGGGGAGGCCCCACACTATCATCGGCGCTAAGTCGTTTCACTTCCGAGTTCGGGATGGGATCGGGTGGTTCCAACTCGCTA
>JALSHZ010000106.1 GCA_026981985.1 Gammaproteobacteria bacterium
CCGCAGCAAACATGGCATCGACCCAGGCGGGTAACGCTTGCCAGAATTGAAAACGAATGTGTCGAAATATTGTCACTTCGTCAGGTAAAAGGTTCCGTTGAACATGCTTGCAGCGTGTTCGGAGTGCGAGTGGTTTTACTCGCCGCGGCAACTACAGTATAGTCACCATGTCATGTTGAATTCACATGCTTTTCGCTGTGATCAGCATTGTCTGAAAAGGCTACGAAAACGGATTGTTGGGGTAAGCCCATTGGGAGGGCGAATGATCCGCTGAGTGGTTGGGCAGTCAGTATTTTGACTGTCTCGTTTTTGCTTGAAACATAAACTACAGGGATGTCAGGGAGTATTGCTGGCGCAGAAAGCGCTTGCCCCTGAAACGTTACCGGCTGGGCGCAAGAAAGATCAGGATGTCGTTGGCCCCATCAGGATTGCCGGAAATTGTCTGGCTCAGCATCGCTGAGTCGTGTCGATGACCAATTGGCTGAAAAACCATGATCTTTCTATCCAAGAAAAAGAAGAACAATAAGAAAACGCCTCACCAGCTTGCGAGCAATTCTGTTTCGATTGAGCGCCTCCATCTCGTTAAAAAGTTCTCAGATATCAACCTCGAATCCGCCGCAGAGTATGGGTTCGCCAACGCCATGCTGGGTGAGATGTGTCACGGCATGGCGCAGCGCGGTATTCAGGTGCTTGCCGGGTTTGTCTTGAGTCGAGAGGGCTTCGAACGCTACCTCGAATACAATGAGCTGCGAACATATATCGCAGATTGTGTCGAGACCCTTGATATGGGTGATCTCAGTGCCTTGACCAAGGCCTCTACAGCCATTCAAAACCGCATATTGAGGGGTAAGATACCCGACGAGCTTGCTGCAGAGCTGTGTTCAGCCTATGCCGGGATCGGTTATGGCAAAAGTTCTCAAAGCCCGTTGATTGTCAGAAATGCTCCTTTTATAGGCGGCAATGTATCCCTGATCAGTGAGCAGTCGTCTTGTTTGAACATTATCGGCGAAGCAAAGCTGCTGCAGGCGGTGCAGCGTGTCTATGCTGATGCTTTCTCGGCAAAGGTTCTGGCGCATTGTGCCAAGCACCAGCTAGATATCCGGGATCTTTCGATTGCTGTTTCCGTGCAGGAAATGGTTTATTCGGATCGTTGTGTGTCGGGAATGATGTACAGCGTCGACCCACAAACGGGCTACACCGATACGGTGACCATTGCCTCTACCTATGGCCTTGGTGAGAGCATCAATGAAGGGGTTGTCAACCCTGACGAGTTTATGGTCTACAAGCCAGCACTCGAAAAAGGCTATCGCCCTATCGTCAAGAGAGAGTGTGGCGACAAGAGCATCAAGCGTGTCTATACGGACAGTACCGGTATCTCCAGCTCAGTGATTGATATCAGTGTGCCAGCGTCTGAGCGTGAGCGGTTCTCACTGACGGACGATGAAGTACTGACGCTGGCGTTGCTGGCGCTGGAGATCGAACAGTATTGCTCGACGCTGGTGGGCAAGGCTTGCCCCATGGAAGTTGAATGGGTCAAGGACGATGCCACCGGCATGTTCTATATCGTTCAGGCCGCGCCTGAGACAATCAATTTCATCAGCCGTTCGAATACCTTTGTCGAGCACAAGCTGGAAGAAAGAGGCTGGATTCTGACGACCGGCAAGGGTGTTGGTCAGGCGGTGGTTACCGGGCGTGCTCGCGTCATTACCGACGTCAGGCAAATGGGCCAGTTAGAGGATGGTGAAATACTGGTAACCGATTGCACCTCGCCTGATTGGGAGCCGGTGCTGGGGCGGGCGAAAGCCATCGTGACTGACCGCGGTGGGCGGTACTCGCATCCGGTAGCGGTGGCGCACGATATGGGCGTACCCGCGGTTATCGGCTGTGGTGGCGCAACGACCAACATCGATACTGGTCAGTTGATCACCGTGGTCTGTGGTGAGCTCGATACCGGTTGTGTGTTCGAGGGCGAGATTCCTTACACGGTCACCGAGTACAGTATCGACGATCTTCCCCCGATAAGCACCGGCATGAAGTTGAATTTGGTCAATCCTGACAAGGCTCTGGCTTACGCACGTTTGCCGGTCGAGGGTGTTGGGCTTGTTGGCCTTGAAAGTATTGTCGACAACTCCATCGGCATTCACCCACGTGCATTGCTGGAGTATGAGGGCCAGGCCCCCGAAGTTCAGTTCGAGATCGACGAAATCGTGGCCGGCTATGCTGACAGGCGTGAATACTATATTGAGAAACTGGCAGAAGGTGTGGGCATGATCGCTGCCGCCTTCTATCCACGGCCAGTCATGGTGCGGTTCAGCGACTTCCGCAGTAACGAGTACGCAGCGCTCTTTTCCGGTGAATCCTTCGAAGACCATGAAGAGAATCCAAAGCTGGGTCTGCGCGGTGCAGCGCGGTATTTCTCCCGGAACTTTCAGGAATGCTTCCAGCTCGAATGTGAAGCGCTGCGGCGTGTTCGCTATGAAATGGGGTTGACCAACCTCAATGCGATCGTGCCTTTCGTTCGCACCCTCGAAGAGGGCGAAAAAGTGTTGTCGCTGATCGAGGCCAGTGGTTTGCGCCGCGGAGCAGGTGGCATGCAGATCTACATGATGTGTGAGACACCGGCAAATGTGCTGATGGCTGATGAGTTTCTCGACCTATTCGATGGATTTTCTATTGGTACTGATGATCTTACCGAGTTGACGGTTGGTGTGGACAAGGACTGCGGGCATTTCAGTGACATTGACGTGCGCAATCCTGCGGTGAAAAGAATGATCAGCTTGGCGATCGACGCTTCACATCGCCATGGCAAGCCTGTGGATATATGTGGTTCCAGCTCGTCACACAACAAGGAAATCACTGCTTGGTTGGTGGAGCGGGGAATCGACAGCATTTCTTGTGATCCTCGAGACTTTATGGCGGTTCGCCAGGTAGTGGCGCAGACCGAACGGGAAGTATTCGACAGTGATACACAGGAGATTCAGGCGGCGACCATACTCAAGCTGCACGCCTGACCTTCAGGCGTGGACGCTCGAACCAAGCCTGTAGGCGCGGCATCAGAAATAGCGTGCAATTAAAGTGCCGGGCGCGGCTGGCCGTTCCAGGGGCAGCAGAATGAAATGTCCGCTGCCCGGAGCGACATCGACCTGCTCACCCGAGCGGTTGGTCATATAGTCGAGTTGCAGGTCGTAATTGCCGTCGGGTGAGATGATTTCCAGTCTGTCGCCGACGGCAAAGTGGTTTTTCACGTCCACCTCCGCCATGCCATTCGTCGCATCGTAAGCGATGACCTCACCGACGAAGTTCTGCTGCCGGCTCTTCGAGGCGCCTTCCATGTAGTTCTGGTATTCGGGCGTGTGGTGGCGCTGGTAGAAGCCATCCGTATAGCCACGATTGGCCAGGTTCTCAAGCGTTCCAAGCAGCTGTTCGTCGAAGGGCCTGCCAGCGACCGCATCGTCGATGGCTTTGCGATAGGATTGGGTTGTACGGGCAACGTAATAGTGAGACTTTGTGCGGCCTTCGATCTTCAGGCAGTCGATGCCGATTTGCACCAGTTGGTGTATATGTTCGATAGCGCGTAGGTCTTTCGAGTTCATGATGTAGGTGCCGTGCTCGTCTTCCATGATCGGCATCAGTTCGCCGGGGCGATTTTTCTCTTCGATGAACCAGGCTTTTTCGGCCAGAGGATGGTGTTGTTTCTCTTCTTCGGCCGGTCGGAATACGCCGGCGGCGTCTTCCACAGCGGGTTTGGTGTTGTAGTCCCAGCGGCAGGCGTTGGTGCAGGTGCCCTGATTGGGGTCGCGGTGGTTGAAATAGCCTGATAGCAGGCAGCGCCCCGAATAGGCAATGCATAGGGCGCCGTGAACAAAGACTTCCAGCTCGGTGTCGGGACACTCCTGTCGGATCTCCGCGATCTCATCCAGCGACAGTTCCCGGGAAAGAATAATGCGCTCGATGCCTGCCGAGGCCCAGAACCTGACGGCCGCGTAGTTGACCGTGTTGGCCTGTACCGAAAGGTGGATTGGCACCTCTGGCCAGGTTTCCCTGACCATCATGATCAACCCTGGGTCAGCCATGATCAGCGCATCAGGGCGTAGTGCGACAATAGGTTCCAGGTCGTGGATGAAGGTTTTCACCTTGCTGTTGTGCGGCATGGTGTTGACCGTCAGAAAGAACTTCTTTCCCTGGTTATGCGCAGCTGCAATACCGGTCGCCAGCATGTCTCCATGGAATTCATTATTGCGAACGCGCAGACTGTAACGAGGCTGACCAGCATAGACCGCATCTGCGCCGTAGGCGAAAGCGGTTTCGAGGCTTTTGAGGGTGCCTGCGGGAGCGAGCAATTCGGGTTTTTTCATTGCGGCAGATAATGGTGCAGAAACGATGGAGTTTATCTTACTATTGCTACCTGGGTAATCTTCCCTCTATCGACCAAGGTTTGCTGGCCTGACGCTCTTACCGCTTTGCGTCGCGAAGCGGTTCGGCGCAGCGTCAGTGTCGATCCAATAATGCAGCGGTGGTCTGCACCAACCGGTTGTGGTGAATGAAGCTGACGAGCTGGATACTGGCATTTCTGTTGCTCACCGTTGCGACAGTCATCGCGCTGACACTGTCGGGTGTTCGGCCGCAGCCGGATATGAAGGTGGCCAGGTTGCAGGCGGTCGAGGTGCTGGTGGATGCCGGCAGGTACCTGGCGGATATCGCAGGTTGCCGTAACTGTCATTCCGACTTGCAGGACCCCGATTCTGCCTTTGCCGGTGGCCGTGTTTTTGACACCCGTTTTGGTAGCTACTACTCCCCCAATATCACCCCGGATGAGAAAACGGGGATCGGTCTGTGGAAAAAAGAGGAGTTTATGGTGGTGATGCAGTACGGCGTCAGTCCAAAGGGTGCGCACTACTACCCCGTGTTTCCGTACACATCACTGAGCAGTATGCGGAATGAGGATCTGCTTGCAATCTACCAGTTCCTGAAAGGGCAGCCGCCAGTTGAAAAGAAAAACCGAAAGAATGGCCGTGCCTTGTTCATCTGGCGTAACGCCGTACAGTTATGGAAGCGCCTGGCATTTGAACGCAAGATCATCCAGCCCGATCCGTTACGTTCCGCCGCGTGGAATAGAGGCCGCTACCTGGCGGATGCTGTGATGCACTGCGGTGAATGTCATACACCCAGGAATTTCATGGGCATCGTCGATAATAAACGCTATTTCTCCGGAGATAGCAGTCATATGGTGATGAAAGCGCGGATCCCGGATATCACCCAGAACAAGGTCTCCGGTATCGGTTACTGGAGCGAACAGCATCTGCTGCGATATTTCAAAACAGGAACCAAGCCTGACGGCAGTGTTAGCCGCCATGAGCTTTCGGGTGTGGCCTATCACACCATGAACTACCTGACCGACAGCGATGCACGGGCACTGGTGACTTACCTGAAATCGGTTCCCGCCTCGCGTTAGCGTCTTTCTTCGAAACGCGCCTGCAGTGCCAGCAGAATGCCGCCGGCGAAAAACAGTAGTAGTAGCGACAGCATTCCCAGTCGGGCGTCACCGCTGAGAACGCCCACCGTGCCGACCATCATCGGGCCGATGATTGCGGCAAACTTCCCCAGCATATTGTAGAAACCAAAAAACTCGGCAGCTTTGTCGGCTGGGATAATGCGTGCGTAGTACGACCGACTGAGAGACTGAATGCCCCCCTGGAAAAGGCCGATACCTGCAGCCAGTGCGTAGAACTCCCAGCTCTGCGCCATTCGTGAGGCCCATACCGTCATCAACGCATAGGCGACAATACCGATCAAAATCGCCTTGCGTGTGCCGATCCGTTGCCCCAGCCAGCCGAAGAATAGTGCAGACGGGAAGGCAACGAACTGGGTGATCAGCACCGCCTTGATCAATCCTTTGCTATCGAAGCCAATGGCCTTGCCGTAGTCCACGGCCATGCGAATAATCGTATCGACACCATCGATATAGAGCCAGTAGGCGGCGAGGAAAAGCAGTACCGGTTTCAGCTGCCTGATATCGTGGAAGGTGTCGATCAGCTGGTGGTAGCCCGACAAAGCCGCGCCCGAGACGGCCACTTTTTGTCGGCGCCGTTTTTCGTGGACGAAAAACATCAACGGCAGTGTGAAACAGGCCCACCATGCTGCGGTGATCAAGAAGGTGATTCTTACCGCTTCATCGGCGCCGGCCAGGCCGACGGACTGCGGGTTCAGCGTGAGCCAGATGCAGCCTGCAAACATCAGCCCACTGCCCAGGTAGCCGAGCGCAAAGCCGAAGGCAGAAACGCGATCGAGTTGCGTCTCGCTGGCGATATCGAGCAGCAGCGCATCATAGAAAACGTTGGCGCTCATCCAGCTGATCGTAGATACAATAAACAGTGAAACAGCGATGAACCACTCGCCCGGCGGAACGAGGAAAAAGGCAGCGGTGGTCGCCGCACCACTGCTGGCAAAGAACAGCAGCAGGCGTTTCTTGAATCCTCCCTGATCTGCCACGGCGCCTAGAAACGGCGCGGCGACGACAATAAACAGACTGGCCGACGCATTGGCCGTGCCAAGATAGAATGTGGTGTGTGCCGATGAAATGCCCTGTGCCCAGTATTCACGAAAAAAAAGGGGAAAGAATGTCGTCAGCACGACGACGGCAAAAACCGAGTTGGCCCAGTCGTAGAGAGCCCAGGCGAGTACGGGGCGGTCAATATGCATGGCGCAGGCAGTAGGGGTGGGCAGAGAATGCCACCTACGATAGCGAACTCAGGGGCGCTATCGCAAGCTGCGTGTGCCGGCGATGATGTCAAGTTTGTGCAGGCGGGTGAGCGTTTGCAGGCCCCCGTCGATGACGCGTTGTGGCTCGGGGTGCCGAAGTTCCATGGCGATGGTTTCGAGCAGCGCCTGGCCGCTGTCATTTTCGTTGCTGTCGAGCAGCTGGAACAGCCGTGCGGTCACCGCGTTGGCCTCGATGAAGCCGACGGCATCGTTGCGGTCGCGGTAGACGATAATATGATTGGGCTGTTCCAGTGGCTCCTCAGGCTGGAATTCGGCGCTGATATGCTGTACCGGCCACTGGTAACTCAACAGCCAGGCGGTCGGGCTGAGGACGGGTACGCTGGACAGCAGGTTGCCGTTGCGATCGACACTGGAAAAATCGATGGTTTCATCCAGGACGCCCAGCGCCAGCTCAACCCATTCATAATGTGCCAGCTCCAGTAGAAACGGTGGGTCACTGTCCGCTGGCTCATAGCCATTGTTCAGAAATATAAGAAACTCTTCCGCAATCTTGGCGAAGTAAGGCGTTTTACAGTGATGATTGGCAAAAAACTGGCGCGCGAGGCGAAGCCACTCGTCGTCGCAATACAGTGACCGCAGTACGGGAAAGCCATTTTCCAGAAAAGAATTGATGTTGTTGAAGAATAGATCGCGATAGATCGCCATGCGGCGGTCTTCGATATTGTCGGGTGCCGGAACGCCGGTCGGCTTGCGGATATGGGCGCAGAAATGTTGCTGGATCTGCTGGAACGGCTGTTCAGCCATTGGCTACTCCGTGTTGCAAGTAACTTTGCTGGATCTGGCGTACCTGGTGAACCTCGGCCATCATTTCATTGGTCGGGGGGATATTGAAGTCCCGCTCGATCAGCGTCGGGAATATCCCAAACCGATCATAGGCGATATCGAGCAGGTTCCAGACAGGGTCGATGATATCAGCGCCATGGGTATCGACAATCAGATCTTCCGCTTCCTGGTGGTGGCCGGCGATATGGGCATAAGCGATGCGCTCGCCGGGCAGCTTGCGCAGAAATTCTGCTGCATCATAGCCATGGTTGACTGAATTGACATAAATATTATTGACGTCCAGCAGCAGGTCGCAGTCGGCCTCTGTCAGCACGGCATTGAGAAAATCGATTTCCGCCATCTCCTGGCCGGGGGCGGCGTAGTAAGACACGTTCTCCATTGCGATACGCTGTTCCAGGATATCCTGAACACGGCGAATTCTGGCCGCTACATAGCTGACCGCTTCTTCAGTAAAGGGGATTGGCATCAGGTCATAGAGATGACCGCTATCAGAGCAATAGCTGAGGTGTTCGCTGTAAAGCAGAATGTCATGCTCTTGTATGAACGCCTTGATGGCGCTCACCAGGTCTTCATCGAGTGGGGCGGGGCTGCCGATGGAGAGCGACAGGCCATGCGTCACAAACGGAATGCGCTCGGTGTAGCTTCTGAACTGCTTGCCGAATTTTCCGCCAATGCCAATCCAGTTTTCCGGTGCAACTTCCATGAAGTCGATGGACTGAAGATGGGTGTTCGAGAGCTCATCAAACATTTCCCGGCGCAGGCCAAGGCCCGTTCCGGAGACTAGAAATTGTTGCGTGCTCATGGTGATGATTCCGGAAATGGAAATGGGCGGTTGAGTCAATAAGGGCGGATCAGGAGCCTGATCCGCCGCTCGTAAGGATGTGGGGCTATTTATTGCCGCCGCATTTCCCTTCCATGGCTTTGCCTTTCATATCACCGCCACACTTTCCTTCCTTTGCCTTATCCATCATGTCGCCACCGCATTTTCCTTCCATGGCTTTGTCCTTCATTTCAGTGGCTTTACCTTTCATATCGCCGCCGCATTTGCCCTCACCACATTTCCCTTCCATGGCCTTGCCTTTCATGTCGCCGCCGCACTTGCCTTCGCCACATTTTCCTTCCATGGCTTTGCCTTTCATGTCGCCGCCGCACTTGCCTTCGCCACATTTTCCTTCCATGGCTTTACCTTTCATGTCGCCGCCGCATTTTCCTTCCATCGCGACCTGGTAGCCGGAGGACAGCTCGGTCATACCGAACGGGTTGCTGTCGGCATTCGCATTGGCCATCATGATGGTGGAAGAGGCCAGGGTAACGCCAAGTGCCAGCGCCATGTGTGATTTGGATGATTTGTTAGTCATTCGGATTCTCTCTCTTGATTAAAAAGTTTGGTGTTTTCATCTGACGCTCGTGTCAGAGAAAGCGGTTATGAGGTGGTAATGCACGAAGCCGGCGGAATGGGGTAGGTTGGGTAAAGCGCAGCGTGCCCAACAAGTCCACTGATAGCCTTTTCTTCATGAGCCACCCGGTCCCGGAATTTACGCCGTGTTGTTTGCGGTAGATGCACGGTGTTCCATCGGCACTACAAAAGTTTACGAATGCATTCGAGATAAGCCAGCTCATCAGGTGGCCGGTTCTCGCGTTGCGATGTCCATAGCATCGTGCCGAGGCACTCCATCATCCGGTGTTCCGCGTCGGATGCGCCCAGCTGCTCAACCAGCCGGGAATGGAGTGCGGCGATGCCAGCTGGCCGGTCGATACTGGCTTGTTCCCGGATCGCAATGTGCATGCCCATGTGCAGGTAGGGATTGGTCTGCCCGTTGTCGATGCCATATTCCTGTTGTGCGGCCTGATCCGGCGCTTTCAGCAGGTCATGGTATTCGGGGTGGAGCAGAATTACATCCAGCAGCATTCGTTCCATCGGTTCCAGTGGTTGTCCGTTCAGGTGCTTCAAGAATACCTGACTGTAGAACATCCGCATCTGATCGCGATCCTGGAACATCAATTAAACAGGAAATGCTGTGGGAAGTTTTCCCGGAAAAGAAAGTGGCTCATTGTTGCTCCGTACAGGGTTCTGGTTTTTTTCGGTATTCGCAGAGATCGCAGATGATGCACTGGCCACAGCGCGGTTTTCTGGCGATGCAGGTATAGCGCCCCAGCAGTATCAGCCAGTGGTGTGCATCCTTGAGAAATTCTTCAGGAATGAACTTCAGCAGTTTTTTTTCTACTTCCAGTGGGGTTTTTCCCGGTGCAATGCCGGTACGGTTTGCCACACGAAAAATATGGGTATCAACGGCCATCGTGGGATGGCCAAAGGCGGTATTGAGCACGACATTGGCGGTTTTGCGCCCAACCCCGGGGAGCGATTCGAGCGCCTCGCGGTTGTCAGGCACCTGGCTGTCGTATTGCTCGACCAGCAAGCGGCTGGTGGCAATGATGTTTTTGGCTTTCGTGTTGAACAGGCCAATGGTCTTGATGTATTCCTTGACGCCATCTTCACCCAGCGCCAGCATTTTTTCCGGTGTGTCGGCGACTTGAAATAGTTTTTCGGTTGCTTTGTTGACACCTTTGTCGGTGGATTGTGCCGACAGAATCACGGCCACCAGCAGTTCAAAAGGATTGCTGTAATTGAGTTCTGTGGTGGGGTGGGGGTTGGCTGCCCGTAGCCGGGAAAATATTTCGTATCGCTTCTGGCGGTTCATTTTTCAGCAGCGGGGTGGAAGGTGAGTGGGAATTCCTGCACCTTGGTACTGCGTTTTTCCATCCGCTTGTCGATCAGATTCTTGATCGCCAGAAGAATACCAAGGCCGAGAAAGGCGCCCGGTGGCAATATGGCCAGCAAAAAACCGCTGTGGTCCTGGGCAAGGACGATATGCACATCGCGGAAGGACTCGCCCAGCAGCATATGCGCACCGGAAAAGATGGTTCCCCGTCCTAGCACCTCGCGCATCGCGCCCAGTACCAGTAGCACGAGCGTAAATCCGGTCCCCATGGCGAGGCCATCGACAAATGCCAACGGCACCGCGTTTTTTGATGCGTAGGCTTCAGCGCGGCCAATAATGGCGCAGTTGGTGACAATCAATGGGATGAAAATGCCGAGCGTTTTATAGAGGTCGTAGAACCAGGCTTGCAGGATCAGTTCGATGGCGGTAACGGTGGAGGCGATGACCAGCACGAACACCGGAATCCGAATCGCGGAAGTCACCACATTGCGAATCAGTGAAATAATGGTGTTGCTGAAAACCAGCGTCAGCGTGGTGGCGATACCCAGCCCGAGGCCATTGACTGCTGTGGCTGTTACCGCCAGCAGCGGACAAAGCCCCAGCAATTGTACCAGGCCCGGGTTGTTCTTCCACAAGCCTTCCTTGATCAGATGGTGAATTTCATGGTTCATCGTGATTCTCCCGAGCGAATACCTCGTCGCGATGTGCATTGAAATACAATAGCGTCTTTTTCACTGTATTGACGACCAGGCGCGGGGTAATGGTTGCGCCCGTGAACTGGTCGAAAACGCCGCCATCCTTTTTTACCGCCCAGCGTGACAGTGGTGGATCACCGATCGACCGACCGGAAAAGCGCAGGATCCAGTCGCTGCGTTCGACTTCGATGCCGTCACCGAGCCCCGGTGTTTCACGATGCTCCAGCGCCCGTACGCCCAGCAGGCGGCCGTCGATGCCAATCCCGATCATCAACCGGATTGGCCCGGCGTAGCCTTCCGGCGCGGTGGTTTCAAAGGCGGCGGCCACCGGCTGGCCGTTGTTGCGCGCGCGATAGACGATGGTTGGGAATTTTGCCGAAAATACGGGGTCATCGATCAGAATCGAGTCATTCAGCAAGTCGTTATCGTGGATCTTGGGGGGAATGACCGCGTGCAGGCTTCGCAGCCGTGCCGCGATAATCGAGGCTTCGCGTTGGTCACGGGTATATTTCTCCACTGTCGCCACCAAGCCGGCACCCGCCAGACCGAAGGCGCCGAGAATCAGTGCGGTGGAGATGACCTTGCCCTTGATGCCCATGCTGCTCACCGCTCCCCATACACCCGGGGACGGGTATATTCGTCAATCATCGGTGCTGCCATGTTCATCAGCAGGACGCCAAATGCGATGCCGTCGGGATAGCCGCCCCAACTGCGGATGACAAAGGTAATGGTGCCAACCCCGATGCCAAAGAGCAGCCGGCCCAGCGGTGTCGTGCTGCCGGAGACTGGATCGGTGGCGATGAAGAATGCGCCCAGCATCGCACCGCCGCCCAGCAGCTGATAGAGCGGCGAGCTGAAATATTCCGGGTCATACAGTGAAAATACAGCGGACAGCAGCCCCAGTGCTGCCAGCAGGCCAACCGGCACCTGCCAGTCGATAATGCCTTTCCATAGCAGCCACAGACCACCGAGCAAAAACGCGATCGAAATCCACTCCCAGCCCTCGCCAGCCAGCAGGCCGAAAGGAATCTGATCCTGCATTTCACTGATCGACTCGCCAAGCCGGAGCCCGCTGCGCACCGTATCCAGCGGCGTTGCCGCAGTAATGGCATCCCAGTCCAGGCCCGGCGGAAATTCGCCCGTGAACGTCACTCGCAGTGCATCGCTCAGGCCAAGATGGAAGTCGGCCAGCGTGGTTGGTGCCATCCAGTTGGTCATGGTGGCCGGAAAGGAGATCAGCAGCACCACATAGCCGACCATTGCGGGGTTGAACGGGTTGTAGCCCAGTCCGCCGTAGAGCTGTTTGGCAACGACGATGGCAAAGAACACGCCAATCGTCAGCAACCACCACGGCGCCAGTGGCGGTAGCGCCAGCACCAGCAACCAGGCTGTCACGACGGCGCTGTAGTCGCTGATGACCGGCACGACGGGACGCCGGCGGATGGCAAGAATCAGCGCCTCGAACCCTACCGCCAGCAGTGTCGCCACGACTAGGTTGATCAAAACCCCCCAGCCAAAATACCAGCTGGCCACGGCGATTCCCGGTAGCAATGCCAGCAGCACCTGACGCATCAGGCGGCTGACGTCGTTGACGGGTGGCAGATGGGGCGAACTGTCAATCTGGAATTTCACGGTGATTCGTTACTCTCCTGAGCGGTTTTCCCGGCTTTTTCCTGTTGCAGTGCAGCCTTGCGCGCTTTGGCGCGTTCCAGGGCCGCGGCGATGGCATCCTTTTTCGGGTCGGGTGTGTCGCCAGCATCTTGCTTGGCGGCTTTTTTCTTCTCCAGCGCGGCTTTTTTCGCCGCCAGCCGGGCGGCGCGTTCGGCCTTTTCCCGCGCCAGCCGTTCCTCGCGCAGTTGATGCCGAATCCGCGCGCGATCGGCTTTCTCCTTTTCTTTGCGCAAGTGGCGGATCTCGCCTTTGGCATGACGGTAATACTGCACCAGCGGAATATGGCTGGGGCAGACATAGTCGCAGCAGCCACATTCGATACAGTCGAACAGATGGTGGTCCTCGGCCTTGTCGTGATCCTTGGCGCGGGCATACCAATAGAGTTGCTGTGGCAGCAGTTGCGCGGGGCAGACAGTGGCGCACTCGCCGCAGCGGATGCAGGGATGGGCATCGTGACGCCGCAGGTTGGCAGGGGTCGATGCCAGTATGCAGTTGGCCGACTTGATCAGTGGCACCTCATCGCTGGGCAAGGCCACGCCCATCATGGGGCCGCCAATGAGCAGCTCCGCCACACCCTCGACATAGCCACCGGCTGCCGCGATGGCTGCGCTGATCGGCGTGCCGATGCGTAGCCGCAGATTGTGCGGTTGCTGGACGCCATCGCCGGTGACCGTGACCACCCGTTCGATCAACGGTTTGCCTTCGACAATGGCCTCGAAGATGGCGAAGGTGGTGCCCACGTTCTGGCAGACGACGCCAATCTGCAGCGGTAGTCCGCCGCTCGGCACTTCCTTGCCGGTGAGAATCTTGATGAGCTGTTTTTCGCCGCCGGAGGGGTAGAGCGTCGGGATGACCACCACCTCGGTATTGTCCAGCCGTGCCGTGGCCAGCGCCTGACGCATCGCCTCGATCGCCTCGGGCTTGTTGTCCTCGATGCCGATCAGGGTCTCCATGGGGCGCAGAATGTGTTGCAGAATGGCAATCCCGCTGACGATGCCGCTGGCCTGCTCGCGCATCAGCATGTCATCACAGGTGATCCACGGTTCGCACTCGGCACCGTTGATGACCAGCGTGCTGATCGAGTTCTTGTCGATGCGCAGCTTGGCATCGGTGGGAAAAGCGGCGCCACCCAGACCAACGATGCCGGCCTCACGTATCCGCTGTGTCAGTTCGGGCGCGCTGAGGTTGCGGAAGTCCGCCACCGGCGCTGGCAGCCCTTGCGCCCAGCGATCCTCGCCGTCGGCTGCAATCACAATGCTTTCCACCGGCAGGCCAGACGGATGAGGGAATGGCCGTCCCTCGATCGCCACGACCGTGCCCGAGGTGGGCGCATGAATGGCCGCGCTGATATCGCCGAATGGTTGCGCGATCAGCTGGCCCTTGCCGACCCGGTCGCCGGGCTTGACCACTGCTTCGGCGTCGTGGCCGATATGCTGGCGCAGCGGCAGCACCAGCTCCTTGCCTGGCGGCTGTGGCTCGATGGGTTGCCCGGTGGATTCGGCCTTGTGATCGTCGAGATGCAGGCCGCCGTGGAAATGCCCCAGCTTGTGCAGCGTCATGAGGCCGGCTCCACGATCAGCTTTTCTTTGGGCGTATCCCAAACCCAGTCGTCCAGCTTTTTCGGTATCGGAATCATGTCGATGCAGTCCACCGGGCAGGCTGGCGGACACAGATCGCAGCCGGTGCACTCATCGCGGATGACGGTGTGCATCTGCTTCGCCGCGCCAATGATCGCATCGACCGGGCAAGCCTGGATGCACAAGGTGCAGCCAATGCAGATATCCTCGTTGATGAAGGCGATCAGCGGCTCCTCGGGCGTCGTGCCGCGCTCTTCGTCGAGCGGAATCGGCTCCTTGCCCAGCAGATCGGCCAGCGCATTGATCGTCGCCTCGCCACCGGGCGGGCAGCGGTTGATCTCGGCTTCGCCCCTGGCAATCGCCTCGGCATAGGGCCGGCAGCCGGGAAAGCCACACTGGCCGCACTGCGTCTGTGGCAGTACCGCGTCGATCTGATCGACAATCGGATCGCCCTCGACCTTGAAACGGATCGACGCATAGCCGAGCACCAGCCCGAGGGCTGCCGCCAGCAGTCCAATGCTGATGATTGCCGTCAGCATCAGCCCGGAATTAGCCCGGTAAAGCCCATAAAGGCCAGCGACATCAGTCCCGCAGTGATCAGCGCGATGGAGCCGCCACGAAAAGGCTCTGGCACATCGGCCGCATTGATGCGCTCGCGCATGGCGGCAAACAGCACTAGCACCAGTGTAAAGCCGATCGAGGCGCCAAAGCCGTACAGCAGCGAGCCAAGAAATCCATGGTTTTCAGACACATTGAGCAAGGCCACGCCCAGCACCGCGCAGTTGGTGGTGATCAATGGCAGGTAGATGCCCAGCACCTTGTACAGCAGCGGGCTGGTCTTATGCACCACCATCTCGGTAAAGCCGACAATGGCGGCGATGATCAGAATAAAGGTGATTGTGCGCAGATACTCGATGCCCAGCGGTTCCAGCAGCCACACATTCGCCAGCTCGCTGGTCGCCGAAGACAGCGTCAGCACAAAGGTCGTCGCCAGCCCCATGCCCATCGCCGTTTCCAGCTTGCTCGACACCCCCATGAACGGGCACAGGCCAAGAAACTTCACCAGAACGAAGTTATTGACAAGAATGGTGCTGACGAGAATAAGAGCGAATTCAGCCATGGATGCGACGGGTCGGCAAATCAGGGGCGTATCTTACTATGAGAGCCGCAGCCAACCCACAAAAGCGTGCCCACAAAGCGGAATTGTACGGTAGCCCCAGATGAACCCCTTTTTCCTCCCTATGTCGCAGATTCAATAACTTGGTCGTTTTGAATCCGGCGCCGCCTCTTTGCCCATGAAAGGGCATGGTTACATGACACACTCATTTCACCCGAGGGTATGCACACCATTGGTGCTGCCAGTTTATGACGCCCGTTGTTTGAGTAGTGCGATCATCGCAGTAGCGGCATTGCTGTTGCTGCGCCGCCGGTGGCGAACCAGGCCGAGTTGTCGTTGTAGTGTCAGCCCCTGGATGCGCACGGCACGAAGTGATGGGGAGAGCATTGTTGCGGGGAGTACGCTCCAGCCAAGGCCGATTTCCACCATGCGGCGGATGGTTTCCAGGTTATTGGTTTCAATCAGCGTGCTGATCTCAATGCCAGCGTTGTCGAAGTAGTGATCGATGATCTGCCGCGTCCATGTGGTGCGTGGCGGCAGGATGGCGCGGCTTTCGAGCAGGGTTGTGTCGTCGCATTTTGTGTCATGGGCGGTTACGACCGTCAATGGGTCTTGCCAAATGACATCCTTTTCCAGCATGTCCGGCAGTCGCCGGGGCAGCGTGATGAGCGCAAACTCGAGTTCGCCGCTTTCAACCCGGCGGCATGCAGTCTCCGAATCGAGGAAGCGCAGGTCGAGTTCTACCTTTGGATGGTGACGGGAGAAGTGTTTCAGGATTTCCGGCAGCCGATGCAAGCCGATATGGTGCGACGATGCCATCCGCAGTGAACCGGTCACGGCACCGGAGAGCGAGGTCAGCAACTCCCGGGTTCGGTCGGCGTGGTTGACGATCTCCTGAGCGTTTGGCAGCAGAAGCTGGCCAGCTTCGGTCAGGCGTATTCGCCGCCCTTCCCGGTCGAATAGCTGTGCGTTCAACTCGGACTCCAGCGATGTGATCCGCTTGCTCACCGCCGGTTGGGTGATGAACAGTCGTTCGGCCGCGCGTGAGAACGAGCCTTCTTCGGTAACGGTCAGAAACGTTTTCAATGCGGCAATATCCATATTCCGGATAGTAATCGATTGGATAAAAAATATACATTTGAGTTATGTGTTGCTTTTCACTATCGTGGCAGCCTCAACAAAGGTGATGGGCGATGACTGGCAAGACACTCTACGACAAACTCTGGGAATCCCATGTGGTGCGCGAAGAAGATGATGGCACGGCATTGCTGTACATCGATCGACATCTCGTGCATGAGGTGACGTCGCCGCAGGCCTTCGAAGGTTTACGGCTGGCAGGCAGGGATGTCTGGAAACGCAGCTCTGTACTCGCGGTGCCGGATCACAATGTACCGACGACGCATCGGGAAGCCGGTATCACCGATCCGGTGGCGAAGATCCAGATCGAAACGCTCGATGAGAACTGCCGCGCCTTTGGTCTGACGGAATTCACGATGGACGATATTCGTCAGGGTATCGTGCATGTCATCGGTCCCGAGCAGGGGGCGACGCTGCCGGGCATGACTGTGGTCTGTGGTGATTCTCACACCTCGACGCATGGTGCGTTTGGTGCGCTCGCGCACGGTATTGGTACTTCCGAAGTAGAGCATGTTCTGGCAACCCAGTGTCTGTTGCAGAAGAAGATGAAAAACATGCTCGTCAGTGTGGATGGCGAGGCTGGGCCGGGTGTGACCGCCAAAGACATTGTGCTGGCGATCATTGCGGAGATCGGGACAGCTGGCGGCACCGGCTATGCGATCGAATTTGGTGGTGATGCCATTCGCGCCTTGTCGATGGAGGGTCGCATGACGGTTTGTAACATGGCCATCGAAGCGGGCGCGCGTGCCGGCATGGTGGCGGTGGATGATGTCACCATCGACTATCTGCGGGGTCGCCCCTGGGCGCCAGCGGGTGATCTGTGGGAGCGGGCGGTGGCGCAATGGCGTGATCTGGTGTCCGACGCCGATGCGGTGTTCGACAAGGTGGTGCGCATCGACGCATCGGCCATTGAGCTACAAGTGACCTGGGGGACATCGCCGGAGATGGTGCTGCCAGTTTCAGCGTCGATTCCCGACCCCGCTGCCGAGGCCGATCCAGTCAAGGCTGACGGGATACGCCGCGCACTCGACTATATGGGGCTCGAAGCCGGTCAGGCGATTACCGATATTATGGTGGATAAGGTGTTCATCGGCTCTTGCACCAATTCCAGAATCGAGGATCTGCGTGCCGCGGCAAGCGTGGTCGAGGGCCGCAAGGTCGCTGACAATATCAAGCTGGCGATGGTGGTGCCAGGTTCGGGGTTGGTGAAGAAGCAGGCTGAGGACGAAGGGCTGGATGCAATCTTCCGTGCCGCTGGTTTTGAATGGCGTGATTCGGGTTGCTCGATGTGTCTGGCGATGAATGCAGATCGGCTGGAGCCGGGCGAACGCTGCGCATCAACCTCCAACCGCAATTTCGAAGGGCGGCAGGGGCAGGGTGGGCGCACCCACCTGGTGAGCCCGGCCATGGCCGCTGCTGCTGCCATCGAGGGGCGGTTCGTCGACGTGAGAAATGTGAGCTAGCTGACGCCAGGCTTTGCAGACATAGTCCGCTCAGCAAGTCACTGGCCAACTCGCTTCGACCGCCAGAATGTGGGCAAGAAATAACAGTCGTTGTCGTGCCATGTCTCGGTTGGCAGGTTACACTTGCAATGTCGAGTTCATCACAAAAAATCATTCAGGAGTTAGCCCAATGTTTTTCAAGACAACACTGACCGTTGCTGCACTCGCCGTCGCGCTTTCTGGCTGCAATGCAGCACGGGGATTGGGTCAGGATATTGAAAACCTTGGCCTGCTGATGCAGGGCAAGAAAGTTCAGAAAAAAGAGCAGGTGCAGGAGGAGGTTGTGGTGTCCGAAGTGATCTCCACGCAGCCGGCGCCAGCGCCTGCTGCTTCAGGCGCCGAAGTGGTGCCGTTGCCCGAGGGTGGCCAGGTCGAAGTCTATCCCTACCCTTATCCGCAGGACCAGGCCGCGCCACAAGCCTATCCCGCGCCTGTGCCGCCACCAAAATAGTCATTTTCGAGGCGAATCGATGCAACCTTTCAGCAAGTTTACCGGTCTCGTGATCCCGCTGGATCGCGCCAATGTCGATACCGATGCGATCATTCCCAAGCAGTATCTGAAGTCGATCAAGCGCACCGGTTTTGGTCCCAACCTGTTTGATGACTGGCGCTATCTGGATCCAGGCGAGCCGGGCATGGATCATGGCAAGCGGCGCATCAACCCCGATTTCGTGCTCAACAAGCCGGCCTATCAGGGCGGGGAGATACTGCTGGGGCGGGAGAACTTCGGCTGTGGTTCATCCCGCGAACATGCTGTCTGGGCGCTGACCGACTACGGCATTCGCGCCGTGATCGCGCCAAGTTTCGCCGACATTTTCTACAATAACAGTTTCAAGAACGGTTTGTTGCCCATTGCTTTGTCCGAGGCTGAAGTCGATTCGCTGTTCACACGCGCCAACAAAGGCGATGGCTTTTCGCTGGAGATCGATCTCGAAGCGCAGCAGGTGAGAAGTGGCGATGGCGATGTTTATCGGTTTGAGATCGACCCTTTCCGCAAATATTGCTTGCTCGAAGGCCTGGATGACATTGCGCTGACTTTGCAGCACGCTGACGATATTCGCGCCTATGAAGCGCGGCGGCAGGCTGAGGCACCCTGGCTGTTCGCTACCCATTAAGACTCCGTGACACAGGAATGATAAATGACCAATAAACTGGCGATTCTGCCCGGCGACGGCATCGGCATCGAGATTGTCCGCGAAGCAATCAAGGTGATCGATGTATTGCAGAAGGAATTTGGCTTCGATGTTGAATATGAAATCGCGCCGATCGGTGGCGCTGGCTACGATGCCGCAGGCGAACCGCTGCCTGAAGCTACGCTGAAGCTGGCGCGTGACGCCGATGCGGTGCTGCTTGGTGCGGTGGGTGGGCCGCAATATGACGACCTGCCGCGCGACAAGCGCCCAGAGCGGGGCTTGCTGGCGATCCGCGAGGCGTTGGCGCTATTTTCCAATCTGCGCCCGGCGATTCTCTATGCGCAGTTGGCCGATGCGTCGACGTTGAAGCCTGAAGTGGTCTCCGGGCTGGATATCATGATTGTCCGCGAACTGACGGGTGGCATCTATTTCGGGCAGCCACGTGGTATTCGTACGCTTGATGATGGTCAGCGTGAGGGCTTCAATACACTGGTCTACTCGGAGAGCGAAATCGAGCGCATTGCGCGCAGCGCGTTTGAAACCGCGATGAAGCGTGACAAGAAGCTCTGTTCGGTCGACAAGGCCAATGTGCTCGAAGTGTCAGAGCTGTGGCGCGAGGTGGTCGAGCGGGTGGGTTTGGCATATCCCGAGGTGGAACTGTCGCATATGTATGTCGACAATGCGGCGATGCAGCTGGTAAGAGCGCCAAAACAGTTCGATGTCATGGTCACTGGCAATATGTTCGGCGATATTTTGTCCGATGCGGCTGCGATGCTGACCGGGTCGATTGGCATGTTGCCTTCGGCTTCGCTCGATGAAAATGGCAAGGGCATGTATGAACCGATTCATGGCTCGGCGCCGGATATTGCGGGCCAGGATATTGCCAACCCGCTTGCGACCATCTTGTCCGTCGCCATGATGTTGCGCCATTCCCTCGATGAAGCGAACTTGGCTGACGTGATAGAAAAGGCGGTTGGCAAGGTGCTTGATCAAGGACTGCGTACGGCAGATATCGAAACCGAAGGATCAACTGTGATCGGAACTGCGGCGATGGGCGATGCCGTCGTGGCTGCGATGCAAGAGATGGGGAGCTAAGCGATGAGCAGGACTTTTGATGTTGCAGTCGTTGGTGCCACCGGCGCGGTGGGTGAAACCATGTTGTCGATTCTGGCGGAGCGCAATTTCCCAGTCGGCAAAGTCTATGCGCTGGCAAGCGAGAAGTCGGCAGGCAAGAAGGTGCCGTTCGGCGATGCCTGGGTGACGGTTGAAGTGCTCGATGACTTCGATTTTTCCAAAGCGCAGATCGGTCTGTTTTCCGCGGGCGCCGGGCTGTCGCGCATCTATGCCCCGAAGGCCGCTGAAGCGGGCTGCGTCGTCATCGATAACACATCCGAGTTTCGCTACGATGATGATATTCCGCTGGTTGTTCCCGAGGTCAACCCGGAGGCGATTGCGGGTTACAAAAATCGGGGCATTATTGCCAATCCCAACTGTTCGACCATTCAGATGCTGGTCGCGCTCAAGCCGATTTATGATGCAGTAGGTATCGAGCGCATCAATGTGGCGACCTATCAGGCCGTGTCCGGATCTGGGAAGGAGGCCATCGACGAACTCGCCTCACAGACGGCAGCGTTGCTGAATGGTCGTTCGGTCGAGGCTGAGGTTTATCCCAAGCAAATCGCTTTCAATGTGCTACCGCAGATCGACGTGTTTCTCGACAATGGCTACACCAAGGAAGAGATGAAAATGGTCTGGGAGACGCGCAAGATTTTTGCAGACGACAGCATTCAAGTGAACCCTACCGCGGTTCGGGTGCCGGTTTTCTATGGGCATTCCGAGGCGGTGCATATCGAAACCAAGGAAAAAATCTCGCTCGAACAAGCGCTGGAACTGCTGGCAAATGCACCGGGTGTGACCTTGCTCGACAAGCGCGAGGACGGTGGCTGGCCGACGGCGGTGACTGAGGCGGCTGGTAACGACGCGACGTTTGTTGGCCGGGTGAGGGAGGATGTTTCCCATCCGCGGGGGCTCAATCTTTGGGTGGTCTCCGACAATGTGCGCAAGGGTGCTGCGCTGAACAGTGTCCAGATCGCAGAAGTTTTGCAAAAAGACTTTTTATAACCTATAGTTAGCCCAGATACTTAGAGCTGATTCGCTGAAGTTGGCTGTTGATGGTGCCGTCCCCGCTCGGTTGTGGGTGTTAAAGTAGCGCCATTTCTAAGAAAAGGATACAGGAGGAGAGCTGCTCTCGGTCAACCATGCCGAGGGAGCAGGGCTCCGCTACGGTGACCTTTCAGAAAGGGAATTTAAGTTGGAGACAGCGGGAAGGGATGACGCTGTGGTCTGGAAATCAACTGTTTGAAAGAGGGCAGAACTGTGCGTAGACGTACATTGGGCTTGGCACTATCGGCAATATTGGCTCCTTCGATGAGCTACGCTGTGGGACTGGGAGAGATCTCGACCTATTCCGCACTCAACCAGCCGCTGAATGCGCAGATCGAAATGGTCTCCACTACTCCCGATGAGGTGGGTGGTGTCACCGTGCGGCTTGCGCCTGATGCGGTGTTCGAGCAGGTAGGTATTACTCGCAGCCCGGTTCTCAGTCACCTGCGGTTCAAGCCCTCCGTCGTCAATGGCGTGCCGGTGATCAAGGTATCGTCTGATCGACCGATTCAGGAGCCGTTCGTCAACTTCATTGTTGAAGTCTCCTGGCCCAAGGGCAAGCTGCTGCGCGAATACACCGTTCTGCTTGATCCGCCTGTGCTGGGCGGCGGCGCGCCTGCGGCGACGACTTCCGCAGAAGATATCGCCGAAGTGCCCATCTTTGTTTCCGATACCGAGCCTGCTGACACCGTTGCCGACGTGCCTGCTATCACTGCGCCAGTCGAGCCCATCGTCACGACTGAAACCGGAATCGGTGAAGGGCTGCCGCCGTTCGTGGGTGAGGCACCGGCGGATCTCGAAACATTCACCGTCGAAGAAGAAGGCGGTGACATTCCGGAGGCTGAGCTGCTCCCGGTTGCCGAAGAGACTGAAGTTGTCAGCGAAGAACCTGAATTTATCCCGCTGGAGGAAGCTGCTCCTGCGACGGCAGCTGTCGGACTCGAAGAGACAGAGACCTGGCTGCCTCCCTTTGTTGGTGGTGCGTTCGATGCGGCACAGGCCGAAATCGAGACCTTCCCGGCTGATGAAGGTGCCGTGGTCGAAACCTTTGCCGACGAAGCGCCGGCTGGTTCTGAGGTCGTAGCTGCCGACAGTTACGAGGTGAGCCGCGGCGACACCCTGTTCAGTATCGCCAAACGCGCGAAACAAGGGACGCCGGCCAATATCCATCAGATGATGGTTGCGATTCAGCGCGCCAATCCGTCAGCATTTATCCGCAACGACATGAACCGCATCAAGGCAGGTTACATCCTGCGTATTCCCGATGCGGAAGATGCAGTCAGTATCAGTCGTGCAGAAGCGAAATCTGTCGTCATGGCAGCCATGTCAGCCCAGGGCGGTGCTTTCCAGGAATTCAAATCACAGGCGGCCAAGACGGCGGTACCGCAAACAGCTGCCCCGGCAGCGCCTGCTGTGCCTGAGGCCGGATCTGTTGCCGGGATCGCGGACCTCGAGTCTCGTGTCAAGGAAACAGGGCCCGAAGTGGTGGCTGGTGGTGTGACTACCGAGAAGCCGAATCTGGAAATCCTCACGCCTGAAGGCAAGGGCGATAGCGCTGGTGGCGGTGAGGCTGGGGACAGCGCTGGCGCTGGCAGCAGTGCCGCGCTGGTGAAAGAGCAGATCGAATCGAAAGCTAAAGAGAGCGAAGAGCTGCAGTCGCGTGTCAGCGAACTGGAGTCGATGATTGAAGACAAGGATCGGCTGATCGAGCTCAAGGATGACAAGCTCGCCGATCTTCAGACCGACGTGTCCGAGCCAGCACCCACGCCAGAGACCTTTCAGGCTGAAGAAGAGAAAGCAGCTGAGGAGGCTGGCACCGAAACAGGTGGCTTGTTACAAGATGCTGCTGGCACGGAAGCAGCCGAGCAGGTAGCCGACGCTGGTGGTCTGACGGAATCGGAGAAAATGGCTGAGCCAGCGGGCAGCGACGAAACGACGGCGGTGGCCGAGCCCGAACAATCCGAGGCCGGAACCGAGGCGCCGTTTGCAGCTGACGAATCTGCGCAAACCAGTCCTGAGGTCGATGAAGATAAGCCGGATGAAGCGGCGGCAACGATCGAAGTCGATGAAAGCACCGGCTTGATCGACAAGATCAAGGAGAATCCAGGTGCCCTGGCGGGTGTCGGCGCGGGTGTGCTGCTGATGTCGGCGCTGGCGTGGCTGATCTTCCGTCGCAAGGAGGAGGAGCCTGTCGTCATCGATGACGCAGAGGAGGCGCTGATCGATGATGCGGAAAGCGTTGTCGAAGAAGAGGGTGGTGTTGAGACGCTGGTCGAAGATGAGCTGGCAAGTACCGCGCAGATTTCGGCTGACGAGGTGTTTGTCGAGCCCCAGGCAGCGGCAGAACCGGAAGCGCCAGCCGAGGAAGAAGAACCTGGTACGTTGATCGGTGCAGCGGATGAAACCGGCGAGATCACTGAGGATGAAGTGTTGGCCGAAGCCAATGTCTACCTTGCCTACGGCTTGCACGATCAGGCGGTCGATCTGTTGAAACCGGCAGTGGAGGCCCATCCTGAGCGCAACGACTATATCGCGAAGCTGGCTGAGGCCTACCATGCGACCGGCGATAAGGAGGCTTTCATCGCGACCGCGCAGAAACTCCAAGGTCCGGCCGATGGTGCTGATAAGAAGCTGTTCCAGCGTGTCGCTGTCATGGGTAAGGATATGGCCCCCGAGCATGAAATGTTCGTCAATGCCGATACCGGAGATCTGACGCTGACGGCGATCACCAATCGCCCGGATGCGCTGACCGAAACCGGCATTGGCAGCGATATGCCGGAAACCATGACCATCGATTCAGAAGATATCGACCTCTCTCCAGATGACACGCAGTTGCCGGATCTCGATGAGCTGAGCAAGTCATTGCAGATGGAAGAGACCGAAGCGCTGAAGGAACTGCGCGAATCGGCGATGGATGAGCTGGAAGACGAGTCGCCGGATGCAACCAGTATCCATCCTGCGCCTGATCTTGGAGAGCTTAAAGACGAAGCGCTCGATGAGGTCAAGGAAGGTCTCAGCGACCTGACCAGCAAGGCCGACGAATCGGTAGCCGAGCTCGATACCCGTACCTTGACATTGGCGATGGGGAATATCGATGAGGAGGACCTCTCACTCGATGAGCTTGAAGACGATTTCAACTCCCTGACGACAGGGGCCGATGAAATCAGCACCAAGCTCGACCTGGCCAAGGCCTACATCGACATGGGGGATGACGAGGGGGCTCGCGAAGCACTCGAAGAGGTCATCGCCAACGGCAATGAAGAGCAGCAAGGTGCGGCGCGGAAACTGCTGGAGCAGTTGAAGTAACGTATAAGCCACTTTTGTTGATTAAAAAGGCCAGGCTCGTGTCTGGCCTTTTTGCTTGCAGGGTCCGCCAATGTTCATGACAGGGCCGACAAAACCCTCACGCCAATGATCCGCATCGCACTTGGTATAGAGTATGACGGCAGCCGCTATTGCGGGTGGCAGCGGCAGCAGCATTCGCCATCGGTGCAGGAAACGCTGGAGAAGGTACTTTCTGGGATTGCTGATCATCCTGTTACCGTCACCTGTGCGGGCCGAACCGACACCGGCGTTCATGCGGTTGCTCAGGTCGTCCATTTCGATCTTCAAAGTACGCGTCCAGAGCGTGCCTGGCTGCTGGGTGGCAACACCCGTCTACCGGATGATGTATCGATCGTCTGGGCGCGGCCGGTAGCGGATGATTTTCATGCACGTTTCAGCGCCGTATCGCGCAGCTATCGCTACATCATCTTGAATCGCAGCACGCCGCGCGCGGTGCTGGCGAAGCGCGTCACCTGGATCTACCATCCACTCGACAGCGAACGTATGGCCATGGCAGCACGCCTATTGCTCGGTCAACACGACTTCTCAAGTTTCCGTGCCGCAGGGTGCCAGGCAAAAAGCCCGGTCAAAACGGTTGAATCAATCGCGGTCAGCCGCAGTGGCGATTTCATCTATCTGGATATTCGTGCCAATGCGTTTCTCCATCACATGGTGCGCAATATTGCCGGGGTATTGATCGAGATAGGCAAGGGCGAGCGTCCAGTGGAATGGGTGGCGGAACTGCTCACGCTGCGTGATCGAAAAAGCGGTGGCGTGACCGCGCCGCCTCATGGTTTGTATTTTACCGGTGTTGGCTACCCTGACCGCTTTGGTATCGATGCGGTGGGCCCGACGGTAGTCTATGGGTAGCAGGGGATACTGCTGCCGTTTCATCTTGCTAATGGGGGAGAGCTTCAGCTGCTCACAGCTACGATCATTGGAAACCTGCGGAGACAAATAAGCCAGCCAACGCCTATCGTGACCTGAATCACAACACTGATTATCTGCTAGACTTCACGGTTTTCGACGGTTGGCGGGGCGCGCTTGAGAACACGGGTCAAGATTTGCGGTATCACGCGTGGTGAGGATGCAGCGGCGGCGGTTTCCGCGGGTGCTGACGCGATCGGGCTGGTGTTCTTCGCCCGCAGCCCTAGAAATGTGACCGTTGAGCGGGCTTGCGAGATTGCAGCGGAAGTGCCGGCTTTTGTTACCGTGACCGGGTTGTTCGTCAATGCCGAAGCAGCATTTGTCGATGCGGTACTAGACAAGGTGCCGCTCGGATTGTTGCAGTTTCATGGCAGTGAGTCGGGTGAAGAATGCCGTCGCCATGGCTTGCCTTATATCAAGGCGGCGGGGATCGATGGCGTTGCTGATTTTGAACAGTTTGCGGCGACCTATCACGATGCTGCCGGCTTGTTGCTGGACAGCCATGCCGCCGGTGAAGTCGGTGGCACGGGCAAGACCTTCGACTGGACACGGTTTCCGACGAGCAGTCCACTGCCGCTGATCCTCGCTGGCGGTTTGAAACCGGACAATGTGGCCGCCGCAATTACTGCGGTGAAGCCCTACGCGGTGGATCTGTCCAGTGGTGTCGAATCAGCGCCCGGTATCAAAGACGCCGGGCGTATCAGAATGTTGATGAATGAGGTTAAACGTGTCGATTGTGAACGCTGACGAGCGCCAGAACTGGGCGGAACTGCCGGATGAGCATGGGCATTTTGGTCCGTATGGCGGCAAATTCATCGCCGAGACATTGATGGAGCCGGTTGAGGAGCTGCAAAGCGCCTACGACCACTTCAAGAACGACGCCGATTTTCAGGCCGAGTTCGATCGCGATCTGGCGCACTATGTAGGCCGGCCCAGCCCGCTCTATCATGCCGAGCGCTGGTCGCGGGAGCTGGGGGGCGCACAAATCTACCTCAAGCGCGAAGACCTCAATCACACGGGCGCGCACAAAATCAACAACACCATTGGCCAGGCGCTGCTGGCGCGGCGCATGGGCAAGACCCGTATCATTGCCGAGACCGGTGCGGGTCAGCATGGCGTCGCCTCCGCCACGGTGGCGGCAAGGCTCGGGCTCGAATGCGTCGTCTACATGGGCGAGGAGGACATTCAGCGCCAGGCACCCAATGTCTACCGCATGAAACTGCTGGGTGCGAAGGTCGTCTCCGTCACTTCCGGTTCCCGTACGCTGAAAGATGCCCTCAACGAGGCGATGCGCGATTGGGTTACGAATATCGACAACACTTTCTACATCATCGGCACTGTTGCCGGGCCGCATCCCTATCCAGAGATGGTGCGAGATTTTCAGGCGATCATCGGCCGTGAGGCTCGCAGCCAGTGTCTCGACATGACCGGCAAGCTGCCTGATGCACTGGTGGCCTGTATTGGGGGTGGCTCCAACGCGATCGGGCTGTTTTACCCGTTTCTCGATGATGAAGCTGTCTCGCTCTATGGTGTCGAGGCGGCTGGTGATGGCCTCGAAACCGGGCGCCATGCCGCGCCGCTATGTGCCGGGACGCCGGGGGTGCTGCATGGCAACCGCACCTATCTGATGGAAGATGAGAATGGGCAGATCATTCCAACCCATTCGATCTCGGCAGGTCTTGACTATCCGGGGGTTGGCCCCGAGCACGCCTGGCTCAAGGATACCGGTCGAGCCAACTATGTTGCTGTCACCGATGCGGAAGCAATGGCAGGGTTTCATACCCTGATCCGCACCGAAGGCATCATCCCGGCGCTGGAAAGCAGTCATGCGCTCGCCTACGCCATGAAGCTGGCGCCGACGATGCGCAGCGATCAGGTATTGGTCGTGAATCTGTCCGGACGTGGCGACAAGGACATCAATACTGTCGCCAGGCTGGAGGGGATCAAGTTATGAGTCGGATCACAACACGTTTCTCGGCGCTTGCCGAGCAGGGGCGCAAAGCCCTGATTCCCTATTTCACCGCCGGTGACCAGGGCCCGGAGATGACGGTGCCACTGATGCATCACCTGGTTGCATCGGGCGCGGACCTGATCGAGTTGGGCGTGCCGTTTTCCGATCCCGCCGCCGAAGGGCCCGTCATCCAGATGGCCTGCGAGCGTGCGCTGGAGCACAATGTCAGCCTGCATGATGTGTTGGCGATGGTGGCGCAGTTTCGGCAACAGGATGATGCAACGCCGGTGATCCTGATGGGCTATCTGAACCCCGTCGAGGTGATGGGGTATGAAACGTTTGCCGATGAAGCAAGCCAAGCTGGGGTGGATGGTGTCCTGATCGTCGATATGCCACCGGAAGAGGCGGAGATGCCGGTCAAGACGTTTCGTGCAGCCGGGCTCGATCTGATTTTCCTCGCTGCGCCCACCAGCACTGCCGAGCGTCTTGACAAGATCGGTCAGGCGAGTTCCGGTTTCGTCTACTATGTATCATTGAAGGGCGTCACCGGTTCCGCTGCGCTCGATACGGCTGCGGTTGCGAGCAAGCTGGAGCAGGTCCGGCAGCATGTGGATCTGCCGGTTGGCGTGGGCTTTGGTATCAAGGATGCCAGCACAGCAGCGGCCATTGCCGAGGTGGCTGATGCGGTGGTGGTTGGCAGTGCGATCGTCCAGCGTATTGCGGACAATCAGGGTGATGAGGCGGCGATTTTCGCCAGTGTGGGTGGCTTGGTGGCAGAGATGCGATCGGCCATGGATAAGAACAGGTAGCAGGTAACGTGCAATGAGCTGGTTTGAAAAGCTGGTCCCTTCCAGAATCCGAACGCAATCCACCGAAAAACGCGCCGTGCCCGAGGGCTTGTGGCATAAATGCAAATCCTGCGATGCGGTGTTATATCGCGCCGAGCTGGAGCGCAACCTGGAAGTCTGTCCGAAATGTGGTTACCACATGCGAATCGATGGTCGTAAGCGTCTGGAAACCTTCCTTGACGAGGAGGGGCGTGAAGAAATTGGCGCCGCGGTCGAGCCGGTCGATGTATTGAAGTTCAAGGATAGCAAGAAATACAAGGATCGCCTGGCCGCCGCGCAGAAGGCGACTGGCGAGAAGGATGCATTTATCGCGATGCGGGGGTCGGTCCATGGTGTCAACCTTGTTGCCGGTGCGTTTACCTTCAGTTTCATGGGCGGCTCGATGGGAGCAGTTGTAGGCGAGAAGATTGTCCGTGCGATCAACGAATGCCTGGCACACGATCTGCCGTTGGTACTGTTCTCTGCCAGCGGTGGTGCGCGGATGCAGGAAGCGCTGTTTTCGCTGATGCAGATGGCCAAGACCAGCGCCGCACTGGCGCGGCTGCGGGCAGCGGGTTTGCCGTATATTTCGGTGATGACCGATCCGACCATGGGTGGCGTGTCTGCCAGTTTCGCCATGCTCGGTGATCTCAATATTGCCGAGCCGAAGGCACTGATCGGGTTTGCCGGTCCCCGGGTGATCGAGCAGACCGTGCGGGAAAAGCTGCCGGAGGGCTTTCAGCGTTCCGAGTTTCTGCTGGAGCATGGCGCCATCGACCGCATCATCGACCGCCGCGACATGCGCAAGGAGCTGGCGACGATGATTGCCATGATGCGGCATCTGCCATTGCCACAGATCGCACCAGCAACGCTGACAACGTCCTGAGCGGGATAAAAGGATGCGCTTCGATGCGCTCGATGACTGGCTGAACTGGCTGGAGGGATTGCACCCGCAAGAGATCGACCTGGGGCTGGATCGCGTCGCCCAGGTGGCGCAGCGCATGGCGTTGCTGCCGGTAGCGCAGACGGTCATCACGGTTGGCGGTACCAATGGCAAGGGCTCCAGCATCGCGATGCTGGATGCGATTCTGCGTCAGGCAGGGCATGTGACGGGCTGTTATACCTCACCGCATATTCATCACTACAACGAACGCATTCGTATCGATGGCCGCGAAGCGGACGATGCAGCGATCATGGCTGCCTTCAGCGCGGTCGATGCCGCCCGGGGCGACATCAGCCTCAGCTATTTTGAGTTCGGTACATTGGCTGCTTTCTGGCTGTTTGCCCGGGCTGGCGTCGATATCTGGATTCTGGAAGTCGGATTGGGCGGGCGCCTCGACGCCGTCAATATCATCGATGCGGATGTCGCCTTGCTGACGTCGATTGGCATCGATCACGTGGATTGGCTGGGTGACAGCCGCGATGCCATCGCACTGGAGAAGGTGGCGATAGGTCGCCCTGGCAAGCCATTGGTCTGTGGTGATCCCGAGCCGCCGCCGTCGCTGTTCGAGTATGTCGAGGCGCAGGGTATCGCGCTGAAACAGACTGGCCGCGACTTCAGCTACAAGCTGCATGAACGGGGCTGGGACTGGACGGATGGCGATGTGGTGATGGAACAGCTGCCGTATCCGGCACTGGCTGGTGAGCATCAGGTGCAGAACGCGGCAGCGGTGCTGATGGTGCTGGCATCGTTGCCCCCGCACTTGCGGCCGGCTCGCGATACCATTGTTCAAGGCCTGCGCTCAACAACGCTTGCAGGGCGTTTCGAGCGTCTCGATGCCGGTTTTGAGGTGGTGCTGGATGTGGCGCACAATCCCCATGGCATGGCGCGGCTGGTGGCGGCATTACAGGTCAGTCCTCTGCCGGGGCGTTCCCTGATCCTGTTCGGTGTCATGGCAGACAAGGATGTAGGCGCATTGCTTGGGGAGCTGGCAGAGCTTGGCTGCGACTGGATTGCGGTTGCGCCGCAGACGCCACGTGCCCTGCCGGTTGAAAACCTTGTGCCGCTGCTGCGGGGCCGGGATGGTATTGGAACGGTGATTGCCGCAGCTTCCGTCGCGGACGGCATTGCTCAGGCGCGCTCGCGACTTGAGCCGGGAGACAGGCTGATTGTTACCGGTTCGTTTCATACGGTAGCGGAAGCGAGGGAATTGCTCATATAATGCAGACCCAAACCCGGTCGGCCGGAAAATCGGGTGTTTCGTCTGCGGACTTTCCGCTACAGCCCCTCACAGGAATGACATGACAGAAGCAAGCCAAGACAAGGCGCTCCAGAAAAAGCTGGTTGGTGCCGCCGTACTGATCGCCCTCGCCGTCATTTTTCTGCCCATGCTGTTCGATGGCAAGAAGGATGAAGCACCAGTGAGTATGCAGATCGAGATTCCGCCCAAGCCTGTCTTTGACATTCCTAACAGATTGGATCGTGAGCGGCCTGCGGTGGCCGAACCGGCGCCGCTCGAAGCGCCCGCGGTTCAGACCATCGAGATTGCTACTGAACCCGCTGCTACTGATGTGCAAGGTGGACAGCAGGCTGAAAAACAGGCGCCGGCTGCAACTGCCGAGCAACCGCCAAAGCAGGCGGTCGTCGAACCCCCGGTCGAGCAAAAGCCCGCAGCAAAACCCAAGCCGGCCAAAGTTGACAAGAAGCCGGTGGCCAAGGTTGAGCAGCCGAAACCGCCCAAGGCAGCGTCGAAGCCATCGACGCCCCCGGCAGCCGGTGGTGCCGGGTTCGTCGTCCAGGTGGGCAGTTTCAGTCAGAAAGCCAATGCCGATACCTTGACGAGAAAACTACAGGCGAAAGGTTTCCCCGCTTTCGTCGAGGGCACCAAGGCTGGCGGCAAATCGATCTACCGGGTCAAGGTCGGGCCTCGGCCCACACGTGAAGCAGCGGACGACCTGCGCCAGCGCCTTATCGACAAGCAGCGGCTCGAAGGCATTATCGTCAGCCATCATTGACGCGTTTCATCACCGCAATGCGATGAATTTGTTTTCGTTCCCCATTTCTTCATTCCCTGGCTGGGATCGTTCCCGTCCATTCACATCTGGATGTAGTCAATATGCATTGGGTTGATATCGTAGTCATTGCCATTATCGGCATTTCGGTTTTGATAGGCCTGTTTCGTGGGTTGATCAAGGAGTCGATCTCGCTGGCAACCTGGATTCTGGCGCTGTGGGTTGGCCTGACTTACGGCGAGAGGCTTGCGTCATTGCTGCCCTTTTCCGTTGGCAGCCAGACGGTACAGTCGCTGATCGGTATCGTCATTCTGTTTGTTATCGTCATTCTGGTCGGTGGTATTGTGAACTACCTGATTGGCCAGCTGGTCGATCGAACCGGGCTCAGTGGCACCGATCGGATGCTGGGCATTATCTTTGGCGTGTTGCGGGGTGGCCTGATCGTCGCCGCGCTGGTGTTGCTGGCGATGCTGACCAATCTTCCCAACGAACCGTGGTGGCAGGAGTCATTGACGCTCCCGTTTTTCCATGACATCGCGGTATGGATCAGAGACCTTCTGCCTCCGTCGTTGGCTGAACACTTTTCCTGAAACCCGGTAACAACTTATGTGCGGCATTATCGGTATCGTCGGTAGATCACCCGTCAACCAACAGTTGTACGATGGTTTGACCGTTTTGCAACACCGCGGTCAGGACGCCGCTGGCATTGTCACCTGCATGGATGACCAGCTGTTTCTACGCAAGGGGATCGGTCTGGTCAGGGATGTGTTTCATACTCGGCACATGGCTCGCCTAGTGGGCAATATGGGTATCGGCCATGTCCGTTACCCAACGGCCGGTTCGTCCAGTTCGGCGGAGGCGCAGCCGCTCTATGTGAACTCCCCCTATGGTATTGCGCTGGGACACAATGGCAACCTGCACAACGCTGAGGCGTTGAAAAAAGAGCTGTTCATTCAGGACAGGCGTCATATCAACACAACCTCCGACTCGGAGGTGCTGCTGAATGTGCTGGCGCAGGAATTATTGCGTCAGGAGGGGCTGACACCAACGCCAGAAGCCGTTTTCGCGGCGGTCTCCGGCGTGCATGAGCGCTGCAAGGGTGGCTATGCAGTCATTGCCATGCTGGTTGGTTATGGCGTGATCGGCTTCCGTGATCCGCACGGTATTCGCCCCGTGGTCTACGGCAAACGGGAGACGCCCGAGGGAGCGGAATATATCGTTGCCTCCGAAACCGTTGCCCTGGATGCCTTGGGCTTCGAGCTGGTGGCCGACCTTGGGCCGGGCGAGGCGATCTACATCACCGAGCGTGGTGAAGTGCATGTGCAGCAATGTGCCCGTGAGCATCGGTTGACGCCTTGTATCTTCGAGCACGTCTATTTTGCGCGTCCCGATTCCGTGATCGATGGCATCTCGGTTCACAAGTCGCGTATGCGCATGGGCATCAAGCTGGCAGATCAGATCACGGAGGTGTGGCCGGATCACGATATCGATGTGGTGATCCCCGTACCCGACAGTGGCCGAACCGCTGCCATCGAGTTGGCCATGCGTCTTGGTGTCAAATATCGTGAAGGTTTCGTCAAGAATCGCTATATCGGTCGCACCTTCATCATGCCGGGGCAGCAGGTACGCAAGAAGTCGGTACGGCAGAAGTTGAACGCTATCGACCTGGAGTTTCGCGGCCAGAACGTGTTGCTGGTCGATGATTCGATCGTTCGCGGTACGACGTCGCGTGAAATCGTGCAAATGGCGCGGGATGCCGGCGCCAGCAAGGTCTATTTTGCTTCGGCAGCGCCACCAATTCGCTATCAGAATGTCTACGGGATCGACATGCCGGCAACCGAAGACCTGATTGCCCACGGCCATACCGACGAAGAGGTCTGTGAGGTGATTGGCGCTGACCGGCTGATCTATCAGCGGCTGGAAGACCTGATCGATGCTGTGCGTAAGGGCAACCCGAATATGGACGGTTTCGATAGCTCGGTGTTCGATGGCCACTACGTAACCGGGGTTACGCCTGCCTACCTGAAAAACCTTGGCAATCAGCGTGGCTCGGGTGAAGGCGAAGACAACCGGCAACGTCAGACCGAAGGTGTCGACTTACATAACCACGCATGACTCGATGGTTGCGAAGCGCCACGATGGTGGTGGCGGCATGCTTGGCGCTGTTGTCTATTGCGCCAATGGCGGCTGCTGACGTGGTCGAAGATATTGCCAGGCTGACCGCACGTTACCCCGATTTCAGCGCAAGACACCTGCTGGTGGTCGATATCTCGGCGCAAACGCTTTCCTGGTTCGAAAACGGTAAGTTGCGGCGGCAGTATCCGGTTTCGACGTCGAAATACGGGATCGGTAGCGAAGCGGGTAGCAACAAAACGCCATTGGGTATGCACTATATCCGCCGCAAGATCGGTGCAGATGCCGCCAGTGCCACGATCTTTCGTGGCAGAGTGGACACCGGACGCATAGCAGTCATCGAACCTCGCCCGGTTGCCACCGGAGATGATTTCGTGACCAGTCGCATCATGTGGCTGCAAGGGCTCGACAAGGGGAAAAACACCGGCACTGGGGTGGATTCCTGGTCGCGCTATATCTATATTCATGGAACCCATGAAGAGGGGCTGATCGGACAGCCCGCATCCCATGGCTGTATTCGCATGCGCAATGCCGATGTCATTGAGCTGTTTGCCAGCATTCCCACCAAAACGCTGGTCTGGATTCAGCGTTGATCGTCCACCACGATAAATAGTCCACCACAAAGGAGAAACACCGTGAAGAAACTCCATATTCATTATCCGGCAATGGTCGGCTTGGCCAGCCTGTTGTTCAGCGGTATCGCCACGGCCAATCCGCCGCCGCAGGCCCCTGCTGTGGCGCAGCCTGCCCAGATGGTGGCTACTGTCGCTCCGGCTGCACCGACGGCATCGAATGTCCTCGAAGAGGGGATCACCAGGCTAAACTTTTTCATCGCCAGTGGTCGAGCGCAGGATCCTGTCCAGATGCAGCGTTTCGTCGATAAAACCATCAAGCCATTCTTCGACTTCAAGCGTATGGCGCAGCTGGCAGCCGGGCCAGCCTGGGCACAGATGAATGCGCAGCAGCAGGAGAAATTTACCCAGCGTGTCGAAGGCATGTTTCTGAAGGCATTTATCAGGAACGTGGTCAGCCATCGTGGACCACCGCCGAGGACGCAGTTTCTACCCCCACGCCCGTCCAAGGATGCCAGTCGTATTGATCTGATGGCGCGGTTGCTCTTTCCTGAAGGCAGAACCACGCGGCTGGTATTTCGCTTTGCAAAGTCCGGTGGCAAATGGCGCGCATTTGATGTCTCGGTCGATGGCAAGAGCGCGGTGCTTTACTATCGCTCGCATTTCATGAAATTGGCACGCGAGGGAGGTATTCCTGCAATGCTGGGGAGTTGATCACGCCAATCGCGAAGATAGTAGCTTAAGTTTCGGAGTTAAGGTAAGCAGGCTAGCGGTTCCCCCCTTTCGCAAAGGGGGGTTAGGGGGGATTGGAAAGGCCTTGGGTTGGCAGTAAGCCCCTGAAAATCCCCCTTTGAAAAAGGGGGAGGCCAACAAAGAAGGCAGCAATGTTCTGCCGATGGTGCCAATATCCATCCAGCTTAACTCCGAACCCCAGAGAATAGTGAGCCTGCCAAAGCCCCGCTTTCGGCAGGCTTTTTCATGCAGGGGGAGTGCAAAGTGATGTGTCAGGATTTGCGCGCAGTATTGTTGATGGCTTTCGGTGCGGCGATTGAGCGGGTCAATGGTGAACGCGCGGTGCTCCAGGCGCTGGCCGGGACGGCGCCAGACCGTCCGGTGCATTTGATTGCAGTGGGCAAGGCCGCGGCGGCGATGACGCGGGGAGCATTGGCGTCGCTCGGTGATCATATTCGCGACGGGGTGGTGATCACCAAGCATGGTCATCTGGAAGGTCTCTCGGACCAGCGTTTACGTTTGTTGGAGGCCGATCACCCGGTGCCGGGGCAGGCCAGCCTGACAGCAGGTGCGGCACTGGTCGACTATATTGCCAGCCTGCCTGCACAGGATCGCCTGCTGGCGCTGATATCAGGCGGAGCGTCGAGCCTGGTAGAAGTGCTTCCGGACGGCTTTTCGCTGGAAGACCTGCGTGCGCTGACACAAGTACTGCTCGCATCGGGTCTGGATATTCATGCGATCAACCGGATTCGCAAGTCGGTATCGATGATCAAGGGCGGCAAGCTGCTCAATGCTGGCGCGATTCGGGATATCGAGGTGCTGCTGATTTCCGATGTTCGTGGCGATGATCCGGGGATGATCGGCTCGGGCCTGTTCTATCCCGATACGGATCCGTCAGTGGTCGAATGGCCCGAGGCTGCCGCCGTTTTTCAGGCGCGCCTACCTCAGTGCGCGCGGGCGTCCGCACAGTTTACTCCACCTCACAGGATCGTCGCGAGCCTGTCCGATGCAATGTCGGCGGCAGCAGAGCCGGCGCGTGGCGCCGGGTTCGAAGTCTTTCAGCATGACCGGTTTCTGGACGGTGAAGTCGGCGTGGTGGCTGACGAGTTGGCGGGTTTCCTGATTTCTGCACCGAAGGGGATTCATCTCTGGGGCGGGGAAACCACGGTCGTCTTGCCGGAAAAACCAGGTCGTGGCGGGCGCAATCAGCACCTCGGGCTTTGTTTGGCGCAACGAATCTCAGGGAAGTCGCGCATGGCGATTCTGACTGCGGGTACAGATGGCACCGATGGTCCAGGTGACGATGCTGGGGCTCTGGTTGATGGCGGAACGGTCGCCCGGGGGGAGGCGGCTGGTGTAAGTTTGCAGGCTGCACTTGCCGGATTCGACGCGGGACGATTTCTTGAAGCCAGTGGTGATCTCGTCAATACCGGGCCGACTGGCACCAATGTGATGGATCTGGTGATCGCAGCCGTTGCCTGAGCCTGATGGTTGCGGCTTCGTTTCCCTGAAGCGCTATACTTCCTGATAGGGATGTGTGTTTTAGTGTGTGGATATGCCAGTTCGCGGTTCCTCTTGCTGACGGCCATCGTCTCTTGCCAGAGCGCATGGATGATGCAACCCGATGCGTTTGTTGAGCGGTATGTAGCGGAAATATATTGAACTTTGTCTCAGCTTGTTGTCGAAATCCAGACTGAAGAGGAGTAGAATGCGCCGCCATTTCCAGTAATGGCCAGGGCACCACCACAAGCGCTCTGGTTCGATGTGCTGGCAAGCTGAGATGCATGGCGTCACCTCGTTTGGTTGAGGCAGGCGCAGGCATCGTGATTATGCTGGATCCAATCGAGTAACCTGAAACAAGGGAGTTCAATCATGTTGACCGAGAAGGAGCTGCTGAAGCAGCCCAAGAAAAACTACATGAACGACGAGCAGTTGGCGTTTTTCAAGGACTTGCTGCTCAAGCAGAAGGCAGAACTGGTTGATAGCCTGAAAGAGACGAACAGTCATCTGCGCAATCAGGAACGGGAAGCCGATGAAAACGACCGCGCAACGCTCGAAGAGGAGCGCTGGCTGGAGCTTCGCATTCGCGAACGTGAAGGCAAGCTGATCAAGAAAATCGACGAGGCCCTGCGCCGCATCGAAGATGGCGAATACGGCTATTGTGAAGACACCGGTGAGGAAATCGGTCTGGAGCGGCTGCTGATCCGCCCGACGGCGACGTTGACCATCGAAGCCAAGCAGCGCCGTGAGAATATCGAGCGGGCGTTCGTCGACAGCTGATTTACGCCAGACTTCAACACCGCTTATTCCTGTAGCCGGGGTATCAACATCGCCAGGTTGCAGGGTTTGCTGCGGTTATCGAGCAGCGGCTCGATGATTCTGCTCCACCCGGTACGACAGGCACCGCTGGAACCGGGCAGGCAGAACAGGTAAGTGCCGTTGGCGACCCCGCCGAGAGCGCGGGATGCCAGCGTCGAGGTGCCGATCTCTTCATATGACAACATTCTGAATAACTCTCCAAAGCCTTCCAGCCGCTTGTCGAGTAAGGGGGCAACCGCATCAGGTGTACCATCACTGCCAGTGACGCCCGTACCGCCGGTTGTCAGGATGACGTGGATGTTCGGGGCGGCAATCCATGATGAGACCTCAGCCCGAATCTGGTAGATGTTGTCCTTTACGATCTTCTTGTCGAGCGCACAATGACCTGCCTCGGTCAGTAGGCGTTGCAGCAGATTTCCCGATACGTCATCGGTTTCGCTTCGTGTATTGGAAACCGTGAGGACGGCGATATTCAGGGAGATGAAATTTCGTTTTTCTGGCATGATGGCTTGCTCTCATCGTTGTTGATGTGTCGCATAGTATAGAACCCCATGGCTTCGGAACGTATCCAGAAATTGCTGGCGTCAGCCGGTCTCGGCTCACGCCGTGAGGTCGATCGCTGGCTGCAGGAAGGCTTGATCTCAGTTAATGGGGTGAAAGCGAAACCCGGAGATCGTGCGTCTCTGAAAGACAAGATTCGGGTTAAGGGGCGGTTGCTGCATCTTAACGCGAATGCCTTGAACAAGGTGCGCGTGATTGCCTATCACAAGCCTGTCGGTGAAATCGTGGCCCGGCGCGATCCGGATGGGCGCACCGATGTTTTTTCGCAGCTGCCAAAACTCAAGCATAGTCGCTGGGTGGCCGTCGGGCGGCTCGATATCAATACGTCGGGCTTGCTGCTGCTCACTACGGATGGTGAGCTGGCAAACAAACTGATGCACCCATCATCCGAGATTGAGCGGGAATACGCTGTCAGAGTGCTTGGTGAGGTGCCGCCAGATATCCTCGAGATGCTTACCGCTGGCGTCGAGCTGGAGGATGGCATGGCCGCTTTCGATTCTGTGGCGGATGCCGGCGGAACCGGCGCCAATCATTGGTATCACGTCGTATTGCGGGAAGGTCGAAAGCGTGAAGTAAGGCGATTGTGGGAGGCGCTGGGCTTTCAGGTCAGCCGTCTGATTCGGGTGCGCTATGGTCCGGTCGTACTGGGGCGCCGCCTGCGCCCCGGCAAATGGCGGGATCTGGAGCCGGCAGAGTTGCAACAGCTTTATCAGGCGGCATCATTGCCCGTTCCCGAGGTTCAGCGGCCACCTTCGAGAAAGCGCCAGAGGCGGCGTTAGTCGCTATTCTTGCGGCAGTTTATGCCGCTGATACCCCGGCTATCCGGACTGAGGAAGTAGAGATAGGGTGCGATCACCGATTCCGGTTTCGGGTTCTTGCTCCAGTCTTCGCCGGGAAAGTTCAGCCGGCGCATCTGCGTGTCGACCACCCCGGTATCGACTGCATTGAAGCGGATGGGGGTCTCGGTATCGTATTCGTCTGCAAGAATTTTCATCATCGTTTCCAGCCCGGCTTTGGCGATGCCGAAGGCGCCGGCGTAAGCAACATCGTGTGCATGGGTCGAAAACACAACCGTCGGATCGTCGGACTTTTCCAGTAGCGGCAGCATGGCCTGGGTCAGCATGAATGGCGCATGCAGGTTGACCATCATGATCTCCTGATACAACTTCATGTCGTAGTGCTGGAAAGGTACGTATGAGCCGATCCAGCCCGCATTGTTGACCAGTCCATCCACCTTTCCAAACTCTGCCGCAAGTGTGTCGGCCATCGTCTGATAATCCTCTCTTGTCGCTCCTGATAAGTCGATGGGGTAGATGGCAGGTTCGGCCGAGTCTTGTGCAATGATTTCATCATAGACCTTCTCCAGCCCGTTGATGGTCTTGTCCGTTAGCACAACGGTAGCGCCAAGCCGCGACGTGGCCAGCGCGAGTGCACGTCCGATACCGCTGGCCGCGCCGGTAATGATCAGAACCTTTGCGCCAAGCGTGTCGGGGCCAGGTTGGTAGTTCCATAGGTCTTGCTGTCTGGTTGTTGTCATTGTTTCGGGTGTATTGAGTGAATGGAATGTGTCGTGTGCTGCGCATCACATTTCCGCATTAGTGTAACAGTGATTCACGTCGCAACATGATTGAATACGCCATTTCTTGCGGCCAGCGGCGGCCTTCCCATCGATGAACGAAAGCCGATGAAACTGTCTAACGGTGCGTCTGGCGATCCTGATATTCGGAAAACTTTGAACTGCGTCCGGGATAGGGTCGGAAACTGTGATGAGAGCGCAATTTTCGGTAATGACCGGTCATATTCGGCGTTGCTAAGATACCGGTCAGATTCTTCCAGGCATCAGTAGGTGAAAATAGAACCGTAACTGCTCAGATTGCCGCTGAAACGCGTCAGATCAAGGCGGGAAATGTGAGTTTACAAGTGTAAATGACCATTTCCCAACGCAGAGATGGCGCGTTGCAGTGGTGAGCTGAGTAGTTACCCAGGCAATAAGAATTGCGGTGTGTGACACCGATCTGGTTGTCACGAATCGTGGGTCGCTGATGACAGTGACTAATAACTAACAGAGGATTTACAGAAGTGAAGAAGTTGACACATGCAATGAAGGCGGCCGTGTTTGTCGCTGCAACAGCCTTCCTTGTCAGTAGTTGTGCAACAGCTCCTTCCGGGAGTGAGGGGTCTGGTTCAGCTGCCGCCAGTCAGGTCGCTGAGGCGAGCACTGTGGCTGACGACCTGATCTATACGATTCAGCCGGGAGACAAGCTGTACATATCCGTCTACAACGAAGAAGAGCTGCAAAAGGATATCGTCGTTCGCCCTGATGGTGGTATTACATTTCCGTTGATCGGTGATGTCGACGCCAACGGAAAGACGATCTCGGAGCTGCGTCAGGAGATCACTGCAAGGCTGAGTCAGTACATTCCCGATGCAACGGTTTCGGTGTCGCTCAAAGAGGTCATCGGCAACAAGATCTTCGTCCTCGGTCAGGTCAAGAATCCGGGTGAGTACGTGTTGACCGGTGATATCGATGTGTTGCAAGCGTTGAGCATGGCGGGCGGGCTGACGGCCTTTGCCAACAGCAACAAGATCAAGGTGCTGCGCCGCGACAAGGTGACGCACAGCAAGAAGGTGATTCCATTCAGCTACAAGCGGGTCATGCGCGGGGAAGATCTGGAGCAGAACATCACGCTTCGCAGTGGTGATACGGTGATTGTGCCGTGACAATAACTTTGGGGTGCCGCATGGTGGGGAATAATAGAAAGCTAGCGGGAAACATTGCATTGTTTCCTTTCGCCGCTCTCCTGATCGCCGTGGGAAGTTCGGCACAGGCCGACTGGGCGGTCGAACCCTTCGTCAATACTTCCCTGGTGTTCGACGACAATATCCGTTTCTCGACGACGGATGCACAGTCTTCGACCGGCCTGGCTGCGAATGCGGGTGTCGTCATCAGCAACGAAACCGATGCGGTCAAGACCCGAGTCGAGCCGAGAGTCTCTTACCGCTCCTATGCAGAAGACTCAGACCTCAACTCGTTTGACCAGTATCTGAGCCTGTCCACCACCTCGTTCGGTGAGCGAAGCGATCTGGGATTGGATCTTTCGTTCGCCAACGACAGCACGCGTACCAGTGAGCTGGAAGACTCTGGCATTACCTTTATCAACAAGCGAAGAACCTATTTTTCAATGGCTCCATCGTGGCGCTATCTGTTGACCCAGCTGACGTCGGTCAAAGTCAGATATCGCTTCGAGGGATCCCAATACGAGGACTCCGGCGAAAATGGTCTGAACGACTTCGAGAATCAGAATGCGACGGTTGATTTTGAACGGCGTCTCAGTGAAGAAAGTGATTTCGTTGTACGTGGGTATTACCAGCGTTACAAGGTGCTGGAGTTGACCAACAAGGCAAGTAGCCTGGGGCTGGAACTGGGTTACAAAAAACGGTTTTCGCCTCGCCTGGAAGGCGGTTTCTTCGTGGGTGGTGTGAACACTGAGTCGACGACTGAAGGAAAGGACGATACAAGCTCTGGGGGATCGGGAAGTGTGAGCCTGATTTACAAAGGTGAGACGGCGCGGTACTCAGGGAAATACCGCCTGGGCGTCGTGCCCAGTTCGACTGGTGTCGTGTATCTGCAGAATAGAATCAGTGCGTCTGTCGATAGTCGAATCAATGAAAAGCTGTCGTGGAAACTCAGTGCGCTGGCGCAAAACCGCGAGACACTCAGCGACAACGCAACACAGTCAGATCGCTTGTATTACAGCGTTTCCCCGAGTATTTCCTGGCGCATGAAAAAAGACTGGCGGCTACAGGCGCGATATACCTTCGCGGCCGAAGATCGAAACGATGACAGTGGTACCGCCAATAGAAACCAGGTTTATGTTGGCGTGGAGTATCGAAAAGCCAGATTGACGGTGTACTAATACGCCGTTTTTCCGTTTATGAACCATTCTCGGTTTTCCTGAGGACGGATTCAATATTTATCAAGAGAATAGCAATATGAATGCAGCGGTAGAACATAATCAGGGCATCGTGGTTGAACAGGAAGCGAGCCTCAGTGACTACATCGCCATTGTCCGCAGAAGAAAAGGTATCTTTTTTGCGGTATTCGCCCTGGTCACGACGATCGCAGTCGGATTGGCCTTGGCCTTGCCACCGGTCTATCGTTCGACAGCGACGATTATGATTCAGCAACCCTCTGCGGTGACGTCGGAGTTTGCTGGTGGTATCGAGCCATCGGTAGAGCAGATGGTGGAGTCGATCGTGCGGTCTGTGCTGATCAAACCCAATTTGTTGGCCATTGTCGATAAATACGATCTCTATTCCGAGCATCGTGAAACCGTTCCGCGGGAAGCGCTGGCAAGAAAGCTCGAGAAAGCAATCAACGTCAGTATGTTGAATCCTGAAGTTGGAAACCTGGGGAAAGGTCGAAAGAAGGGGTCAATGGCCATGGAATTGTCGTTCGAAATTCAGAACGACCCACAGATGGCTCAGCAGATCGTCGCCGAGCTTGCCGAGCTTTTCCTTCGCGAGAACGACGTCAAGCGTAAAGAGGCATCCGGCAAAACAACCGGATTTCTCCGCCAGGAAGCTGAAAAGCTGGAAAAACGGTTGGCTGAGATCGAACACGAGATGACGGCGTTCAAGGAGAAAAACCTGGGGATCTTGCCTGAGCAGATGTCGATGATCATCTCAGAGCAGGAGCGTACCGAGCGGGAGCTGCTGGGCGTTCAGCAGCAGATCCAGTCGATCCGCGGCAGCATAATCCAGTTGCGGGGACAGCTGGCAGGCACCAAGCCATTCATCTATGAAGATCGAACATTGATCAGAAATGAAGAAGGCGAAAAGGTGCTGAGTGCGACCGGCCGGCTGCAAACACTCCAGCAGGAGTATCACTCGCTTATTTCTAAATATTCGCCAAGTCACCCCAAGGTTCGTAAACTCAAGCGAGAAATCGAGTCATTGGGCGGCAGTGTGGATGCTGCATCAGCCAGCCCGTTGGTCAGTGACAATCTCGAAATCGCACGGGTCGAGTTGGCGGAGGCGTTGCAGAAATATTCGCCAACGCATCCGGAAGTGAAACGCTTGCAGGCAAAGGTCTCCCGGCTGGAAAGACAGGCTTCATTGATTACGCCGCAAACCAGTGCAAAAGAATTCAACACCCTGCGCCGTACAAACCCGGTGTTCTCAAGTCTCAAATCGGGGATTGCATCGGGCGAGGCGGAACTGGCTTCATTGAATGCCCGCAAGGCGGAACTCCAGGCCAAACTGGACAGCTATTCAGGTCGCCTCGAACTGGCGCCGCATGTAGAGCAGGAATACAACCGAATCAAGCGCCAGTACGATGATACGCTCAAGGAACTGACCACTATCAGGAGCAAATTGAGTGCCGCCGAACGTGTTCAGGCGCTGGAATCATCCGATACCAACGAGCGCTTCACCTTGCTTGAGCCGCCAGAGTTGCCAGGTGGGCCAGTCAAGCCGAATCGGCCCGCCATTATGGCCCTGGGTATGCTACTGGGGCTCGGTCTGGCATTCGCGGTCGTGATGCTGCTGGAAAGCCTAGATGAAAGTATCAATGGCCCGAAGGCGCTGGCTGCAATAACCGGGGCGCGACCTTTGGGTACCATCCCCGTTATTCTGTCTCATGCAGAGGCGGCGGTTTATATCAGAAACCGCCGGTTAAAGCTGGCTGCTATCGCAGTTGGGGCGATTGCACTGGCAGCACTGCTTGGCTGGGGCTTTTCAGAAGACGGCCCGCTGGCGCCAGCATGGGAAGCTTTCAAGGCGTTGGTGGCCAAACGAACGTTTTAGTCTGGCTTCGCAGGAAACATAAGGTCTGGTTGCTGATATCGATGTTAACCGACCGAATTTGAAATTATCAGAGTTCAACCATGAAAAAAATTGTCAAGGCAGTAGAAAAACGCAGGCAGGAATTTGGGGGTGTTGGTGGTCTCGGAGGCTATGGCCTTTCAGGTGGCAGCAGGCGCAATGATGTCGAAATCAATCGCGTCGCACTACAGGACGAGGTGTTGCGCAAGAACCGTGTGCTGTTTGGTGACCAGATGGAGTCTGCGACGATGGCATACAACATGCTGCGCACCCAGGTCTATAAACAGATGACCAGTAATGGCTGGACCACGCTGGCGATTACCAGTGCCAACAAGTCGGAGGGGAAGTCGCTGACAGCCGTGAATCTGGCCGCCAGTCTTTCGCGCTCGGTGCAGCAGACTGTGGTGCTGGTTGACCTTGATCTGCGTCGGCCATCGATGCACAAGAAACTCAATATATCACCTTCCAATGGCATGAGTGATTTCTTTGCCGGTGACGCACGTCTGTCGTCGATCATGTTCAAACCTGAAAAGAGCGATTTGGTCGTGCTGCCCGGTAAGGAGTCATTGGAAAACGCCTCCGAGTTGCTGGCATCCCAAAAAACGCCCGCGCTTTTTGCAGAACTAAAGAGGATGTTTCCAAGCCGTATCGTCGTGCTTGATTTACCCCCTCTCTTACTGGTGGATGATGTCATGGTGCTGGCGGACTACATCGACTGTTCGTTATTGGTCGTATCTGAGAGCATGAGCAAGAAGGAAGAGCTCCACCAGGCAGTGGAATTGCTACAGGGGACGAATATTCTCGGTACGGTTCTCAATAATTCCCGGTCCAATATGTCTGGTGGTGGTTACGACTATTACTATGGTTATGATGCCGACTAAAGCACATATCCAATGACTTTCGGGTGATAGCGCCGCTGTTGCCCCAATTCTCGAATACAACCACGAGTGGTTTACCATGTACGAAGCTTTTTACAATTTCAAAGAAAAGCCATTTTCGCTGCTTCCAGACTCCGATTTTCTCTATCTTGGTGATCGGCACCAGGAGGCACTGTCATTGCTGGAGTATGGACTCATACAGGGTGCTTCGATTGTGCTGATTACAGGTGAGATCGGCTGTGGCAAGACCACGCTGGTCAGACATCTGATCAAGAATCAGGATCTCGACATGATCGTCGGGAATATCACCAATACCCATCAGTCATTCGGCGAGCTGCTGAAGTGGGTCATGCTCGCGTTTGACCTCGAATTTCGTGACCGGGACAAGGTGGAGCTCTACCGCGACCTGATGGAGTTCCTGCGCGCCAAGTACCACCAGGGCAAGCGCGTGACACTCATTATCGATGAAGCGCAGAACTTGAGCATGGAAGGGCTGGAAGAGTTACGGATGCTCTCCAATATCAATGTCGACAAGGAGCAGATGCTGCAAATCATTCTTGTCGGGCAGCCGGAACTGCGTGAAGTCCTTAGAAAGGCTGAGTTACGTCAACTGGCGCAAAGAGTGGGTGTCGATTATTTTCTTGATGCCATGAATCCAAAAGAGGCGTTCGAGTATATTCGTCATCGTGTTGAAATCGCGGGTGGAAATCCTGAGCTGTTCGACCTCGAAGCGATTAGGGAGATCTATTTGCACAGTAACGGCGTACCTCGCCTTATCAATACGATCTGCGATACCGCACTGGTGTATGGATACGCGGAGCAGGCAAAAACGATCACCGGGAAACTGATTGAAGAGGTCATCCGCGACAAGAGTCAGGGACATATTCTTCCTCTGCACAATGACGCAGCCATGCCCGCGGCTGTCACTTCTGATTCGCCGGTGCATATCAGCATCGGCTGAGTGCTGTTTTCTGGCCTCGTGAGGTCGTGGGCCTTCCCGACGAATAGGGTAGGCGTGTAGCTGCTCAACCTGCCTGGTCTATGCTGCACGACCCGACTGATTGTCGGGTCGCTGGGTTTCCCTGGCACCATAACTTGCCCCCTGATTGGGTAACCACTGCTCATACATCCACCGATACCCTCCGACAGCGTCGTTTTCTCCCGCGCCTGAAGAGTAAGTTACACTGTCATCCTGTCAGATACACTGGCAAACTTCCCGATTGTCTTCCGCACTATACTGATAGTACGAACAGGGGTGGCCGAGCCAGATGCGTATCCTCCAGCTTCGATTTCAGAACCTCAATTCCCTCGTTGGTGAGTGGCAGGTCGATTTCACCGATCCCGCCTATATCAATGAAGGCATTTTCGCCATCACCGGACCGACCGGGGCTGGCAAGTCCACCATTCTCGATGCGATCTGCCTCGCGTTGTATGGATGCACGCCGCGTTTGCCGACGATCAGTGGCAGCGCTAATGAACTGATGTCGCGGCAGACAGGGGAGTGTTTTGCCGAAGTCGAGTTCGAGACCGCGAAAGGGCAATTTCGCGCCCACTGGAGTCAGCGCCGGGCACGGGCGAAGCCGCAGGGCAAGCTCCAGCAGCCACAGCATGAAATTGCTGATGTGCGTTCGGGCAACGTGCTTGAATCGAAACTGCGCCCAGTCGCCAGGCGCATTATCGATGTCACCGGCATGGACTTTGAACGCTTCACCCGCTCGATGCTGTTGGCGCAAGGTGGTTTTGCTGCGTTTCTGCAGGCCAAGGCGGACGAGCGTGCGCCTATTCTCGAACAGATCACCGGCACCGGGATTTATAGTGACATCTCGATCCGCGTACACGAAAGGCGAGCAGCAGAAAAGGGCAAGCTCGAAGCGCTTCAGGCCGAGACAGCTGGAATGCGCCTGCTTGATGTTGAGGAGGAGGCGGCGCTGGCATCGGATTTCGAACAGAAGTCAGAACAGACAAAGCGGGTACTGGATGAAATCAGTGCGCTGAGAGACCGCATTGAATGGCTCGACAGCATCAATCGCCTGCAAATTGAGCTGCATGATAATCAGCGCCAGCTGGAACGTTGGCAACAAAGTGTCGAGCGTTTTTCCCCCGATCGCGAGCGTCTCGAATGGGCCAAGCGCGCGCTCGAACTTGAAGCGGAGTTTTCACTGCTAGAGGGTCTCAGGCGAACCCAGAAAAAAGACCGCGAGCAGCACGAATTGGCTCTGGCCCAGTTGCCGAAACAGCGGTCGGTGGTGGACGAGTTGCTTCGAACCCAGCAGAAGGCAATCAGGCAGGTTGAAGAATGTCAAAAACGCCAAAGTGATCTGTTGCCAGTGCTGAACCAGGTTCGCGTGCTGGATGTTCAGATCACCGCATCGAAAACGGCATTGGCGCAGGCTGAAGCGGATTTGCTCGGCCACGACGAGAACCTTGCAGTAGTGCGCCTGGCCATTGAAAAGGATGCCGCTCAACTGGAACAGCAGCGCCTTGCGCTAAACACTGTCATTAGTCAGGTCAAAGACAACCAAGCAGATGCCGCACTGGTGGCAGAACTCGAAGGTCTTCGCAGCCGGACCGATGCATTGCAGCGGCTAGAGGTCAGGCGCCGTGAAAAAGAAGAGCGGTTGTCAGCGCAGCGCAGCGATATCGAAAAACTGGCAAAGTGCCAACGTCAGCAGAAAGCCGCTTTAGACAAACAGCAGACGGCGCTCAATGAACATGCCGCGCGCCTGCAGCAACGCCAGGAGGCCTTGAGCGGCCTGCTACGGAATCGACTGGCTGCTGAATGGCGCCAGGAACAATTGACCTTGATGGCTCGAGCGGCGCAATTGTCGCAGCTGGAGGCAGATGCCCGGCGTTTGTTGGAAATGACCTCGGAAACCGACGAATTATCTCGCCAGCGCAAGCGGATGCAGGCGACCCTGGCCGATGCTGTCAGTCAATATGACAGTCTCGGGCAGCAGCGGGAGTTGCTGGAGCAGCAGCTTGCATTGCTGGAAGACAAGATGCGGCTGATGCAACGCATCGAGAGTCTCGAAGAAGCTCGTCAGCAATTGCGTGAGGGTGAGCCCTGTCCCCTGTGTGGTGCGCTTGATCACCCCTGGGGCGAAGGTGAGCATGTTGTCGATAATGCGGTAGCTGAACAGCTGAAGGATGCCAAGGCCAAGCTCACAGCAGTCAACAACGCGCTTCACGAGCTGGAGATTGACCGTGTCAGTACGGCAAAAGACCTGGAGCAGGTCGAGGCGAGTTTGGCGCTATTACGCCAGCAGCAGTCTGAAATGGAAGCAGGAATGCGCAAGGCTTGCGCGCAGTTGTCGCTCGATGCAGAGGCCCCGGAGCTGGTGGAGGAAGCGGCCAGATTGCAGCAGGAAATCGGCGTAACCTTGGCGGAGGTGACAGCTGTCGTTGAATCCATCGAAGATATCGACAACGAATTGACTGCCCTGCGTGAGGCGCACGAGCAGGCGCGTGAAACTGTCGCCAACCTGGAACGAGAGCAACAGCAAGCGGTGTATGACTTGTCAGCGGCGCAGCAGGCTGAGACAGGTATTCGTAAGGAAATCGACGAACTGAAACAAGAATACGATAACGCCATGGCAGTGCTGCGTCGTGAATTGGCGCAATATGTGGAGTTGCCAGCAGCCATCATTGACTTGCCTGATATTCTTTTGCAACTCGAAAATCGCCGGCAGCAGTGGCTAAAAAGGCAAGACGAAAAGAATCATCTCGAAGCTGCCATCGGTCGGCTTGAAATCAGTATCCAGCATCATCAAAGCCAGCAACAGCAACTGACCAAGGCGCGCAATGCGGCAAAGGCAGAAGTCGATGCACAGAAAAATGCCCTCGCTGATATAGAAGAAAAACGATTTTCCCTGTTCGGCAGCAAGATGCCAGATGAAGAAGAAAAGCGTCTGGCCGCTGCCCTCGACAATGCCGCAGCCACGCTGGAACAGGCCAGAGAAGAAGCAGATACAGTATCACACTCGCTGGCTGATCTGGAGCGGCGCATTGCCGACCTCGATGCCGCAATGACTGCTCGTGCTGATGAACTGCTGCACAAAGAAGCCGCCTTTGCCGATCGCCTCCACGCATCGGGCTTTGATGATGAAAAAGCATTTCTCTCGTCCCGCTTGTCAGAGCAGGAGCGCAAAATACTGGAAGAAAAAGCGCAGGAATTGTCCAGCAAGAAACTCGCCCTGGAAACGGCCAGGGAGGCCATCGAAAAGAAATTGCACAGCCTGCGTGAGCAATCGCTGACGACGGAATCTCGCGAGGCGATCGTTTCTAGGCTGGAGGAAAAACAGCGCCAGCATGCTGAACTGCAACAGGAAATCGGTGCCATTCGGGAAAAACTCGACCAGAACACCCGCCTCAAGGTCCGGCTTGAAAAGCAATTGCAGGCCATCGAAGCCCAGCGTCAGGAGTGCAGTCGCTGGGATTTGCTGCATGATCTGATTGGCTCGGCTGATGGCAAGAAATACCGCAACTTTGCTCAGGGTCTCACCTTCGAGCTGATGATCGCGCATGCCAACCGGCAGTTGCAGAAAATGACCGACCGCTACCTGCTCGTGCTTGATCGCGACAGCCCTCTGGAGCTCAATGTCATCGACAACTACCAGGCAGGCGAAATTCGTTCCACCAAAAACCTGTCCGGTGGCGAGAGTTTTATTGTCAGTCTTGCGCTCGCGCTAGGACTGTCGCGCATGGCCAGTCAGAACGTTCGCGTCGATTCCCTGTTTCTCGACGAGGGCTTTGGCACGCTGGATGACGATGCGCTCGAAACCGCCTTGGGTACGCTCTCGGGCCTGCATCAGGATGGCAAGCTGATCGGCGTCATCTCTCATGTTGCCGCGCTCAAGGAGCGCATTCCCACGCAAATCGAGGTTGTGCCGGGGCCGGGGGGGCGGAGTGTGATCAAAGGCCCGGGCTGTGCGGCCATGGAAGACAAAGCGAACTGACCGGGCTTTCTCGCTGCACGGCGTTGATCTGCTAAGATTCGCGCCTTCTAAAGGGCAACGATTCGACACGAGATGAACCTGGAAAACCAGATTGCAACAGAGCTTGGCGTCCAACCCGGACAGGTCAAAGCGGCGGTGGCGCTGCTGGATGAAGGCGCGACGGTGCCGTTCATCGCGCGTTACCGCAAGGAGGTGACGCAAGGACTCGATGACACGCAGCTGCGGGCGCTTGAGGAGCGGCTGGGCTACTTGCGTGAGTTGGCTGAGCGGCGCGGGGCCATACTCAAGTCGATCGAAGAGCAGGGCAAGCTCGACGATGATCTCAAGGCGAGAATCATGGCGGCCCCGACCAAGACGGCGCTCGAAGATCTCTATCTGCCGTACAAGAAAAAGCGTCGAACCAAGGCGCAGATCGCCCGCGAGGCTGGCCTGGAGCCGCTGGCGCTGGCGTTGCTCGACAACCCGACGCTGCAACCCGAGGCCGAAGCGCAGCAATTCGTTGATGCCGACAAAGGCATTGCTGACGTCACCGCAGCACTCGACGGGGCGCGCCAGATTCTGATGGAGCGCTTCGCCGAAGATGCCGAGTTACTCTCGACTCTGCGCGAATTCTTCTGGAACAAGGCCGAACTCCGATCAACCGTCGTCACTGGCAAGGAGCAGGAAGGCCGCAAGTTTGCCGACTACTTCGACTATGCTGAACTGATCAGCAAGATTCCCTCTCATCGTGCCTTGGCCCTGTTTCGGGGGCGTAACGAAGGCATCCTCAACCTCATACTCGATGTGCCTGAGCCTGCCGGGCCGCATCCTTGCGAGGCGCGCATTGCCAGTCATTTTGGCGTTGTCGACCGGGGCAGGGTGGCCGATGCCTGGCTGATGAAAGCGGTCGCCTGGACGTGGAAAGTCAAACTCCACAACAAGCTCGAAGTCGAACTCAACCTGCGCCTGCGCGAGATGGCCGAAGAAGCGGCCATCGATGTGTTTGGGCGCAATCTCGGCGATCTGCTGCTGGCAGCACCGGCCGGGCCGAAGACCTGTATGGGGCTCGACCCCGGCATTCGCACCGGCGTCAAGGTCGCGGTAATCGACGCCACGGGCAAGCTGCTCGACACTGCGACCATCTATCCGCACCAACCCCGGAACCAGTGGGATCAGTCCATCAATGAACTCGCCAAGCTCGCCGCGCGGCACGGTGTCGAACTGGTCAGCATCGGCAACGGCACGGCATCGCGCGAAACCGATCGGCTGGTGGCTGATTTGATGTCACGTCATCCTGAATTGAAGCTGACGCGCGTGGTCGTATCGGAAGCGGGCGCGTCGGTCTATTCCGCGTCCGAACTCGCCGCCACCGAGTTTCCTGATCTCGATGTTTCCCTTCGTGGTGCGGTGTCGATTGCGCGCCGCCTGCAAGACCCGCTGGCCGAATTGGTCAAAATCGACCCCAAGGCCATTGGCGTCGGCCAGTATCAGCACGACGTCAATCAGTCGGCACTGGGGCGAAAGCTCGATGCCGTGGTCGAAGATTGCGTCAACTCGGTGGGTGTCGATGTGAACACCGCGTCGGCTCCCTTGTTGATGCGCGTATCCGGTCTTTCGAAAACGCTCGCGGAAAATATCGTTGCCTATCGCGATGAACACGGTGCCTATCGAAATCGCCGTGTGTTGAAAAAAGTGCCGAGGCTGGGGCCAAAGGCCTTCGAGCAGGCGGCCGGATTTCTGCGCATCATGGCGGGGGACGATCCGGTAGACGCATCCGCAGTTCATCCTGAAGCCTATCCGGTCGTCAAGCGAATTGTCGAATTCAGTGGCAAGCCAATCGACGCCCTGATCGGCGACAGTGCGCTGTTGCGGTCGCTCGATCCGGCCCGCTTCACTGACGAAAAATTCGGCCTGCCGACGGTGCAAGATATCATCAGCGAGCTGGAAAAACCTGGCCGCGATCCGCGCCCCGAGTTCACTACCGCCACGTTCCGCGAAGGCGTCGAGACGCTCGCCGACCTGACACCCGATATGGTGCTCGAAGGCGTCGTCACTAACGTCACCCATTTTGGTGCCTTCGTCGATATTGGTGTGCATCAGGATGGTCTCGTGCATATCTCCTGTCTGGCCGACCGCTTTATCAAGGACCCGCACGACGTCGTCTCCGCCGGCCAGGTGGTCAAAGTGAAGGTGCTGGAGGTCGATGCCGAACGCCAGCGTATCGCGCTCACCATGCGTCTCTCTGACAACAGCCGCGACCGGCATGCCGACAAACCGGCAGCGAATCAGCGCAAGGATCGCAATGCACGCGGCACGCAGCAGCGATCCAGAAAACAGCCGGAAACACAGCAGCAAAGCGCCATGGCGGCGGCCTTTGCCAAAGCCAGAAAGTAACCAGACGAT
>JALSHZ010000107.1 GCA_026981985.1 Gammaproteobacteria bacterium
AATTGCATCATAAGTAGATTTAAATCAGGGTTGTCAGTGCCATTGCTTGTTCCTCTAGCTGGTTAATGTTTTGATGGATTATACCATATAAATCATTGTGTTAGTGCTTAACTTAATGGCATTGCCCGCGGGGGAGAGGGTTGGGGAGAGGGGGCCGAAAAGCACGCAGAAACCGAGAATTTGCAGCAAGCCTGAAAAAATTCCCTTCAATCCCCTTCTGGTAAAGGGAGGTTGTCAGAGACGGCGGCAGTGTTCTACTTGAACTTACCACGCTCACCACTGTCTGAATTCATTCCGAGCACTCGCTGGTAAGCCAGCACCGCTATCCTCGATGCCATGACCAGGATGTCCCCATGCCAATCAACCGGAAAAAGCAGTTCCTCACCCTCTTTGTTTTTATCACGCTCCTGTTCACCGCAGCGACCGGGTTGTCGGCGGCGACATTGGAACGCGGTCCTTATTTGCAGCAACCGAGCCCCGGCCAGATCGTGATTCGTTGGCGGACGCGGGAAAAAACCGATTCGGTCGTCTCATTTGGGACGTTGGCCGGCGCCCTGAATCAGGAGGTTCGACGCGCTGGCCGTGTCACCGACCACGAGGTGAAAATCGACGGGTTGGCACCGGCTACACGATATTACTATTCCGTTGGTGATTCGGCAGAGAGCCTTGCCGGCGGGAATGATTTTTACTTTGTGACTTCCCCTGTTACTGGCAGTGATACGCCAACCCGTATCTGGGTGTTGGGTGACCCGGGGTCGCAATCGGGGGGCGGATCCAGGGCGGTACGTGATGCCTATGCCGCATGGGCGGGTGATCGGCGGGCCGATCTTATCCTGATGCTGGGTGACAACGCCTATACGTCGGGCCTTGATCATCAGTATCAAGTTTCGGTTTTCGATCGCTTTCGTCCGTTCTTGAGGAATACACCGTTATGGTCCGTTATTGGCAATCATGAGGGTAACAAGGCGGGTAAACGAGAGGAGTCAGCCGACTCGGTATACCAATCCGGCCCCTATTACGAGATCTTCAGCTTTCCAAAAAAAGGTGAGTCTGGCGGGGTGGCGTCGAACACTGAAGCCTATTATTCGTTCGACCATGGCAATATTCATTTCATCATGCTCGACTCCTATTTCAGTACCGATGACCGGGAGCAGTTTCGTCACCGAATGCTGGCATGGTTGAAAAGCGATTTGTCGAATCAGCGTGCCAGATGGATTATTGCTGCCTGGCATCATTCACCGTATAGCAAGGGCAGCCATGATTCAGACGATGGCAGCCGGGAAAGCTATATGCGCCAGGAGATTCTGCCGATACTCGAATCCCATGGTGTCGATGTCGTGCTGACCGGCCATTCTCATGCCTATGAGCGATCCTTTTTATTGCATGGTGCCTATGGTCCGTCGAGTGACATCAGAAAAAATCCGGCGCTAATTCTCGATCACGGCAATGGCCGGCCAACGTCTGTCTCTCTTGCTGATGGTATTCCTGCCACTGGTGTGTATCGGAAAAATCGCAGGGACGGAAAAGGTACGGTCTATGTGGTCACTGGTAATGCATCGAGCGTCAGCAAGCGCGGCAACCTTGATCATCCGGCGATGGCTGTTTCGCATCGGGAGCTGGGGTCGGTCGTCATCGATGTTGATGGCGATACACTCACCAGTTTTTTTCTCAATGACGAAGGGGTGGTCAGGGACAGCTTTGTCATCGACAAGGGAAATAATAGTGTATCCGAAGCCGGACAGTCTGCAGAAATTCCGATCCGCGACAAACCACCCCCGGCTAGTCAGGACACATTGTTCGTGGTCGAAAAACGCATTTCCGCCAGTGCCAATGATGTCGAGCAGCGCGCGACTGGCCGCATGTACCTGGATAGCAGCGATCTTGAAATGACCAGGGACAAACAGAATCAAATAATCGGTCTGCGTTTCAATCGACTCGAACTGCCGGCTGCTGCCTCGATAACAGCAGCATGGATTCAGTTCGAGGTCGATGAAGTCAGTACGCGAGAAACCGCGTTACGCATCAATGGTGAACTATCGGGCTATTCAAAAAAGTTCAGTACGGATCGTTTTGATCTCAGTTCACGGCAGATAACGCAGCAGAACACCATCTGGTTGCCGCCGCCGTGGCGCGAGAAAAGCGCCCGTGGTGCAGATCAAAGAACGCCGGATCTGTCGAAAATCGTGCAGGAAATAATCGCCATGCCCGGCTGGAAAAGTGGCAATGCGATGACTTTTATTGTTTCAGGCGTTGGTAAGCGCGTAGCCGAGTCGTTCGACGGTGAGCCTGCGGCAGCACCACTACTTCATGTTGAGTATCGGCTGGCGCCGTAGCTGATAATCGTTAGCGCCGATGGCCAAAATTTGCAATGAAGCCCGAGCCTCTAATCAGCTTCGAGACAACCTGCTGCAACTGTCTTTTGGGGGATTCGATTCGCAATACACTGGTTTTCACTGCGGCAAAACTTTTGTCGCTGTGGCGTGAAAAACTCAGGGCGTTGAGATTGGCTGCGGTCTGTGTCGCTTGGAGTGTGCCGGTTGCAGCAGCCCAGGCTTCGAGATGCCGCTGGCGATGGTAGCGCAAGAGCTCGCGGCGGAGTGCATGGGCATCTGTCGCGGCATGCAGCAGGTGAAGATGATGGCGGTAATGCCTGATCCGGTGTGCGACGCGGCGTAGCAGGATGATAACCCCGGCAAACAGGATCATGCCGACCAGAGCCAATACGGCAATGAACCAGCCGGGTAGTCTGGTGGCTGCTGGCAACAGGTGGTCGAGCGTTTCGAGGCGCTGTGACCGGGGTGAAAAAAATCGGATGCTCAAGGTGGGGCCATGGAGCAGTCCAACAGTCCACTGCGGTACCGGCATCGTCCAGCTTCTATGCCACCACCCCTGTGCGTCGATGCTTGCCTCGCCACTATTGATTGATGCTTCATCAATGCCGAGCGCGGAGGCGAGTGTCCGTTGCAAACCCCATGGATGGCTGTCGAGCAGGCCATCGCTGGTTAACGTCACTTGCCAGTAAGGTTGTTTGTCGTCATGGATGAGCCCACTGCTTGCGCTGAGCGTTCCCACTGGCAGTGTCGGCGGTAAATAGCTTGGTAATGGAAAGACTGCGATTTCCTGCAATGGCAGATGAAAACGCCAACGTCCATTGCCGCGTTGCTGGATCGCAGGTAACGCCAGCCGGTAGCTGCCCTTCGCCGCAGGGTATAGTCGCCAGCGCAGCTTGATCACATCCTGTCCTTGCCGGGTTTCGTGTTGTTGCGGCAAGGCGACCACGGTCATGCCGGGCACTGACCAGTCGGATGTGCTGACCTTGTTCGTCGGTGCCAGCAGCGGAACAGTTACCGCTACCTTGATTGGGGTGCCCACCTGCACCTTTTTCGGCAGCGGCTCAAGGATGGGTTGGCCGTCGATGCCATTGCGTTGCAGCGGCCGGACTTTGACCTTGATCGGTTCCATGATGACGCCGCCGTGGGCAATGGCGTTGATCACGAGGTCGCCGCTGAACCTGGGATAGAGTCGAATATCCTCATGGCTGATGATTTCGCCGGCTTTTTCTTCAGCGGAAAAGTTGTCGCGCTCGACCAGAAACTCTTCTTCCCATGGTCTTAAGTCTGCGGGCCCGGTGCCGCTTTTGCCGCGATAGTTCAGGGTGCCGATAAATACCCGGCCATATTCTATTTCACGGCTGTCGAGCTGCAATGAAAGCTCTGCACTCATTGCGATATCACAGATGAGAAAAAAGCCAAGCGTCAATAACGTTGCAATAAGCCGATTGCGACCAATTACCATGGGCGCACACCTTTAAGGCGGTAGGGTTTTTCTGGCATGACGCCAAGGCCGGCTTCCAGTGGTAGCAGGCGGTTGAACAGACCGATACTGTTTTCGGGTGCCAGGCTTGTATTATTGCCTGACCAGCTGCTGGTTTGTGCTTTTGCTGTGGGGGCGATGCCAAGTGCTCGCGCAACGCCTTTTTCGATCAGCTGGTTAACGCGATCACGACCGAGTGCTTCGATGATCTGCGGGCTCGACGTTTGCAGTTTCAGCCAGATGCCTTCAGTGAGGCGCTCCAGCAGCCCTTCCGGAATGTCGCGTGCGTTGGACTGCCAGTCTGCCTTGCGCTGTACCATGTCGAGATGAATGCGGTATTTTCTCAGGGCGTCGGCAAGTTCGTTTGCAAATTCGAGATTGCGTCTGGTCGCGGCTTGATCGACGCCAAGGATGTGAGCCTGCTCGAACAGCACTGCGGCTTCCTCGAATTCGCCGAGCTGAAAATGGGCGTTGCCCAAATTAAATACGGCGCGCCCGCGTTGCTTGTCGTTGGTTGCAAGCCAGGCTGCGCGGGAAAATGCCTGCCGGGCGCAGATCCAGTCGCGCAGGCGGTAACAGGCAACGCCTTCTCCAAATCGTGCGATATAGCCTTCCTGCTGGGAAAACAATTCGCGTGCGCTCAGGTAATCGCCATTTTCCAGTCGTTGTTGCGGGTCTGGTGCGGCGCTTGATTGCTTGCTGGGTATGGTCAGCAGAAAAAATATCCCCAGTGCAGCCAGCAACAGCGGGTTGTTTTTCTGTTCAGGTCGCATCACTGTCAAAAGCAGCAGAAACAGCCCCGCGAGCAGCGGCAAGGAAAACCACTCGTTCCACACAATCTGTCCCTGGTCTTGCGGATCGATGCGCGGTGCTGGTTGTTGGATGAGTTCTGCAATCGTGGCATCACCCAGCTGTTCGATGGGGTAGTATTTTCCACCGCTCGATTGGGCCAGCGTTTTCAGTATGGGTTTTTCCTGGCGGGTGAGTATGCTGCGATTTTCTTGCAACGTATCGGTGGCCAGCGATGCCGGTAGTGCGACTTTTTCGCTGCCGCCGACACCGATCACAAACAGGCGGATATCGTCGGCTTGGAGTTTATTCTCGATAACAGCTGTTGCGCTTGCAACAGCGGCTTCGTCGATGTCGCCGTCAGACAGCAGCAATATGGCGCGGTAGCCTTCTTTGTTTTGTAGCTTTTCGGCGGCCGTTTGCAGCACTGCTGCGAGGTTGTTGCCGAGGGTGGGTGTGCGCAGCGCATCGAGTTGCGAGACAAGGCCTCGCAACAGCGCGGTGTCTTGCGTGGGTGGCAGCAGCAAATGCCCGTGACCGGCAAACACGCCAAGCCCGATCGCCATATCGCTATTTTCCTGGCCAAGTATTCGATCGAGTGATGCAATGGCCTGTGCCTTGCGTGTCGGGCGGATGTCATCGGCGAGCATCGATGCGGAAAAATCGACGATGGCCACCATGCTGGCAGTGGCAGGGCGCAGCTCCGGTGGTAGCCAGCGCACTGTGCGCGGTCCGGCAAGCGCAATCACAAACAATATCCAGGCCAGTGCCAGCAGCGCGCGGCGCGCCTGCCCCCTCGTTGCTGCCGATTTCTCCTGCGCCCAGGGCAATAGGGCTGGGTCGATGATTGTCGATAGCTTTCGTTTTCTACCGACGAGGTTGAGCAGCGGTAGCAATAGCGGTAAAACTGCTACCCATAGCCAGGCTGCTTCACGCCAGTAGATCGTGCTCATTTTTCTGACCCGGGCAGGGTGGCTGGTTGTCTCGACAGCAGCATGCTGGCGAGAAACAAGAAGATCGCCGTGCCGATGGCCCAGGGGTAGAGCGGTTGCACCAGCTGATGGGTTGTTGCCGGTGCTGCGGGGTGGCGGTGCAGTGTTTCGATTTCTTGCAAAGCCTGCTGCATGTGCTCGGTGTCGAGCGCGTGATACATCCGGCCGCCGCCAATCGTGGCCAGCTGCTGCATCAGCTGCAGATTCACCGGTTCGTAGAGCAGGCCTGTTGTGGTGTCTTCCGCAGCGGCCGGGTCGGCGGAGCCAACGGCGATGGTGTGCAGGGTCATACCTTTGGCCTTGACGAGCTTTGCACCGTCCTCCGGGGACAGGCTGCCGAGCTGAAGCCCGGCGTCGGTGATCAGTACGACGACCTTTTCGTCATTGCCGCTGAACGCCTCGGCAATCATCTTGAGCGCACCGCCGGTGTCGCTCAGGCGGCCGCCAAGCGCGGTGCGCAGGCGCGAGATGGCATCGAGAACGACGCCTTTGTCCTGTGTCAGTGGCAGCCATAATGCGGGCGGGTCGCCAAGTACCACCAGTGCGATGCGCCGCCCGGCATAGTGGTTGACGAAATCCGCCAATAGTTGCTTCAGCATGGTCATGCGGCTGACCCGTTCACCATTGGCAATGTAGTCACGCAGATTCATGGTCACGGCTGTACCGACGAGAAGGATCAGATCGACCGGCTCGGCTTTGGCTGTGTCGGCAGCCGTTGTGGTGTTGACTGCCGGTTGCGCCAGACCAATCACGGCAACGATCAGGCCAGCGACAAAGAACCCGCCGGCACGTTTGGCGTATGAAGGTTTCGGCAGACGCTGCTGGCTTGTTGTCATGTTAGCCAGTGGGGGAAAGCGTAGCCGCGCTGGTGGCAGCAGTGCAGGCCAGTTCAGCATGCCACCGAGCCGCCAGAACCAGGCGAACAACAGCGGCGGAATCAGCAATAGCCAGGCGGGTTGCAGAAAATGCAAATCAGCGAGCATGGTGTTTTCTGATGCTATCGATCATGGTGAGCAGGCGCTGCGGTTCGGGTGGTTGGCGGGAAAAACGTAGCGTATCGATGTCCGCCCTGAGTTTCGTATCGCTCGGGATGTGGCGGGCGAGCCGGTGTGCGGCTTGCCGGGTCGGGATGCGACCGTTTTTCAGTTGTCGTTGCAGTCGCGACAGCGGGTGGAACTGGCGCCAGAGCAGTAATAGCGTCAGCAGCATGATCACGAGCAGCAGCAGGCTGCTGATCAGGGTCGGCCAGAAGGCGGGTGTTTGCAGCGGCAGAATGTCGTGAATGCCTGCGAGGTCAGCGGGTTTCATGGCAGTGTCGCGAGCGCGTCCTGTGTTGTGCTCAGTTGCTGGAAGCCGATGCCAGCCTTGCGGCAGCTGCTTTCCAGCCAACGCCGGTGGTTTGTTTGTGCGGCAGCCAGCGTCGCCAGTGCGGGTGCATCTGTGCCGCTGATATCCGCCGCCTGAGCACCCCACGACAGCGTGACCGGGAAAGAAAAGTCCGGCTGCTGTTCCAGCGGATCGGTGACCTGAATGGCGCGGGCATGAACGCGCTGTCCCAGTGCCAGCAGCAGTTTTTCTTCTGAATGGCCAAGGGTGAGAAAGTCGGAGACGAGCACGACCTCAGCATCCTCATCCAGGCGCTGTATCAGCTCGGTGACGGCATTGCGCCAGAGATTGGGGGTGTCATCGTCGTCAGGCGGGGCGGCTGCCACCATGGTTGGAATCAGTCGCATCAGCCCTTGTAGGCCGGCAGCGGGTGGAATCCACTGAGCGGGATGATCGAGCACCAGTGCGCCGACTTCGCGACCGGCGTGCGCCTGCCGAGCCAGCAGCGTCAACGCGGCTCGCACCGCCTGCGTGACCTTGAGTCGCCGCTGTGAGCCGAAACGCATGGTGGCACCGCGATCTAGCAGTACCACGAAGGGGTTGCGTTGGTCCGCATGCCAGGTTCGCAGCATGGTGGTTCTGGAACGTGCTGACGCGCGCCAGTCGATATGGCGCGTGTCGTCACCCGGGTAGTAGCTGCGCAGGTCGGCAGCGTCGGTGCCGGCACCAAGCTGTCGGCTGCTGAGTTCGCCACTGCGCGATCCTTGTCGGATGACCTGTGGTGCTGCGGTGGTTCCGGCTGTCGCAGCATTGATCAGCGCATTGATTTCCGCGTCGTCGAGCAGTGGCGCGGAAGTGGTCGCCGCCGCTCTAGTCACGGCGTCTCGATACTGTCGATGGCAGCGGCAACGATATCGTCGGTACTGATGCCCTGTGCCTGTGCGGCAAAGTTCATGACCAGCCGATGGCGTAGCACATCAGGCGCGAGTTCGATGATGTCTTCCGGCAGTACGAAATCACGGCCTTCCAGAAATGCCCGCGCCATCGACGCCCGCAACAGCGAAATCGAGCCGCGTGGCGAGGCCCCGGCAGTGACGATCCCGTCCCAGTCGCGGCGCCAGCGTTCGATATGGCGCGTTGCCGCGACCAGTTCCACGGCGTAGCGTTCCAGCCGTTCTTCGATGAACACATTGTCCACCTCGCGCCGCAGCTTGAGGATGTCGGCTGGTTTCAACTGCGCTTCGATACCAGCCTCGACATGGCCTTCCACCACCTTGCGGGCGCGGCGGGCGATCTCCACCTCTTCGTCGAGCGAAGGGTAGTCGAGCACGATTTTGAACAGGAAGCGGTCGAGCTGCGCTTCCGGCAATGGGTAGGTGCCAGATTGCTCCAGCGGGTTCTGGGTGGCCAATACAATGAAGATGTCAGGCAGCGGGCGGGTCTCCCCGGCGACGGTAACCTGGTGCTCGGCCATGGCTTCGAGTAGCGCCGATTGTACCTTGGGTGGTGCGCGATTGATTTCATCGGCCAGCAGGATCTCGTGGAAGATCGGCCCCGGCGTAAAGCGGAACTGGCCAGTGGCCGGTTCGTAGATCTCGCTGCCCAGCAAATCGCCGGGCATCAGGTCGGGGGTAAACTGAATGCGTTGGTAGGAGGCGTCGATGGCCGCCGCCAGCGCATGCACTGCTGTTGTTTTCGCCAGCCCCGGTGGTCCTTCCAGCAGCACATGTCCGCCCGCCAGCAGGGTAATGATCAGGCGGTCGATCAACGCATGCTGGCCGACGATGACCTTTTCGAGTTGCTGGCGCAGGGTGTCGAGGCTGGCTGTTGGCATGGACTACGGGGCGTTGAGGGTTTTGATTCAAGTTTCGGTGTCTACAAGGAGCAGCACCAGCACCTTTTGCTGAAACACTATCGCCTTGGTGGTCTGCTCGCAATAGGAGGGCTCAAAAGTATAGTCTTAAAGAGAGGCTGCCTCGGTTGTCGCGAGGTTGATCACCATATTGGGCACGCGATGCATTCACTACCAGGCTGAATTGTTTGCTGATCGCGACGCTGCTTTGAAATGCCCCACGCCAGTAGTTGATGGCATTGACGATATCCCGTTGTTCCTCCAGTTCGGCCATGATCCGCCAACCAGCGATAGGTTCCCAAAGAGCGCCGATACGTGGCCCGGCAAAAACGGTGCTGCGTTCTTCCAGTGATGTGTCGTCGATCAATGCGGCTTCCAGAAAGGCGAAGAGCAGTGGGTTGCGAGGTTGATTTTGCCATGCGACTCCTCCGCCCCCAAGCAATGTAAAGCGATGGCGGTCATTGCTGTTTTTTCGTTCCCAGCTTGCTCGGGTGCGCCAGGAGATGGGTTTGAAAAAGCGGTCGCGAGGTTCGAGCGACTGAATATCGAGCAGGGTGAAATTGCGCAAAAACGGCTTGTCATTTTGCTGATCCCAGCCTGCGGTGATGTTGAAAAAGTCGATGGCGGCGTGGTCGCCGTAACCGGGGCTTGGGTCGAGAAGGTCGTGATAGGCTGGCCGGAACTGGAGCAGGGGGGTGGTTTTTCCATCTGCGCTTTCGAGGATGAGCGAAACTCTCGTCGTATCATGACCCTTGTGGGGCGGTGGGCCGTCCGGTGCTGGTATGGGGTCGCGGGTTTTCACTGCAATACGGCTGCGGCGCTGTAGTGTTTCGCGTTCCTCCGGGCTGAGGGCGATCAGGTTCTCTGCATCACTGTTGAGTCGTCGGTAGCGCTGCAGGTCGCTGACCAGGTCCAATATGTTGGCCTGTGTGGTGTCGTCATGGTTCGCCAACTTTTCCGATATGCTACTGATGCCATCTTGGTAGGCGCTGGCAGCAAGCGTGAGTGCTGTCGGGGGTAGTGCCTGTTCACGCGCTTTGATGAGGCGCGACATCGATGGCGAAAAGTCGGTACGTTGTATAAGACCGCGTTTGTCCAGTAATTTGATGGTATCGACAGGGATCGTCCACACTGGAAATTCGTTGCTGAGGCGTTTTTCCGGAAAGGCGACATCCAGCAGCGACAGCAAGTGGTACGCACAGTTTTCGCTGGCAAAGTAGTAGTCGTACCAGGCGATTAGCATTTCATAGCTATGCCGAATAATTGTGTCGATTTGTGTTTGGCTCAGTTTGAGCGGGAATTCCCATATATCGCGGTTGTCTATCTGACCATATTCACGCAGTTTTATGTGGTAAGGCAGAATGCGGAATTTTCCTTTGAAGCCGCCATTGATGCCGCCAATGATGTAGCTCAGGGTATTGGTTGTTGCAGGAATTTCTGCCGCGAAATTGATGCTCATATTGAGCATTCGGGTCTCGGCATTCTGGTTTCGATGGTCAATTCGTAGCAGGGTGTGGCCGAAGGCGGATGATGGGCTGTTGGGATGGGCGGATGGAAAAACCACGGTGAGTTGCTCGGCGTTCAAAAACGTTTTGTAACGTTCAAATTCCGGGCAGTCCTGTTTGGGGATGTTGGTCGCGGTTTCGCCCAAGGCTGTTTCCAGCCAGTGGCGGCGGGCGACAAAGCGGCAGTAAGGCGTCAGGCGCATCGGCGGCCGGGGTTTGGCAGAAAAGAATGCCGCCAGTGTTGCTTCGAGTTCTCGCTGTGGATCCGTTTTTCCACTCGCCGAGAAAAAGAACCAAGGGGCATCGACTTCGCTTTCCACGCTTCCGGTCAACGTCGGTTGGTAGTGGACAAGTGCTTGCCACATTGGTGCATCTGCCAGGCGGCGTTCGCGCGCACGAATTATCAGCTGTTGCAGTGGATTGGTTTCCCCTGCAAGTGTGGCGCTTACCGCTTCGTCATAGCTGTCTTGTGGCGCTACCGTGTCATTGGCGGTTGCAGTCAGGGCCGGGGCGGCGGCTATCAGCACCCAGAGCCAGATTCGGGCTTTTTCCAATCGGGTCATATATAACAAAAAAGACCCGCCAACAGGCGGGTCTTCTGCCTTTACCAAAGGTTGGCGATCGCCTTATCGCGAAGCGTAACGAGCCAAGGTTGCATCGCTACTCAGCGCGCGATCCAGGGAGGCGAGTACATCACCAGCGTTTGTGCTGCTGGCAAACAACTCATCGTAACGTGATTGGGTGAGGCGCTCGAAAGCGGCCATGTCATGTTCCTCAACCCCGATCAGATAGGCGAGTGCGGTCAAGTGGTCGCCGTGACCTTTGGCAGCGTCAGTGGAGATACGGTCGATGTTGGATGCAACGAAGATCTTCTTGGCTTGCTCGCGTTCCACCGTCTTGGTGGGGTCGCAGCCCATCAACCCGTCACCTGTGGTCATGAAGAACGTGTTGGGTATCAGAATGTTGTTGAGAATCGCAGCAACGATGTTCGCGCCTTTGCCACTTTTACCTTTCATGATTTCGGCGCCAATACCGCAGCCTGGCCCGGTTTCCGTGGCTTGTACGCTGGTCGCCGATGAAAGTGCCAGTGCCATAGCCAGTACAATAGATTTTTTCACGCTAGTTCTCCTTGAAGATTACTGACTGACATACTTGGCGAGGTCGGGTTCGGCCAGCAAGGTTTTGTCGAGGCTGGCAAGCCATGACTGTGAGTCAACTGTGCTGGTGCCAAACAGGGCGTCGTAACGCGCTTGGGTCACCGCAAAAAATGCTGGCTGATCCTGTTCCTCGATGTTCATTAGCTGCGCCAACGAGCGGAGGTGGTCACCACCACCGCGAGCGGCATCGCGTGCGATGTTGTCGAGATTGTTGGCGACGTATAGATTGCGCTGGTATTGGGCGGTGACCACACCATTGGCGTTGCAGCCCAGGCTGTCAAAGGTCAGGCCAAACCATTGGTTCACGGAAGTTCCGTTTGTTGTTGCTGCCAGCACATGAGCGGCCAAACCACTTTGGCCTGCCCAGATCTGCTGTCCCAATCCACAACCGGCCCCACTGTCGGCGGCGGAGATGACGGGAAAGGACAGAAGACCAGGCAGCAGGACTGCTGCGAGATGTTTTTTCATTATTAACGTCCTATGTTCGATTAGAATGCGCTCAGGGTTATAGGTGAGTGGTATGCGGCTGTCAAGCGGGAAGCGTGGGGTAAGAGGAGGGCTGTGGATCGGCTTTTCCCGCAAAATCAGGGTGTTGCTCGTTTTTCTGTTGGTGGCTGTGGTGCTGACGCAGATCGCGGGATGCTCAGGACTCTTTTTTGTTCCGGACAGGCGCTTGATACTAACACCGGCCCATGTCGGGCTCGACTACCAGGAGGTTGCAGTCGAAACAGATGATGGTTTGACGCTGGATGGTTGGCTGCTGCCCGGAAAGCCGCCAGTCAAAGCAACCGTCGTGTTTCTTCATGGCAATGCGCAGAACATCAGCTATCATCTTGCCAGTGTGCATTGGTTGCCAGCCGAGCATTACAACGTTTTTCTGTATGACTATCGAGGTTTTGGTCATTCACAGGGGTGGGCGACGATAGCAAACAGTGTCGATGATTTCGCAGCGGTTATGCGATATCTGCAACAGATCATACCCCCCCAAGCGCAGCGTTATATCGTTTTCGGCCAAAGCCTGGGGGCTGCCATTGCCATTGCGTCGGTATCGAAATACAAAGGCGAGTTTCCAATTTATGCTGTGGTGGCGGACAGCGCGTTCGCGGGTTTTCGGCGTATCGCACGGGAAAAACTACGTGAGGTGACGCTGACCCGGCCTTTCAGCAATTTGTTGGCCCATGCTTTCCCTGCCGACCCCGACTTGCTGCAAGCGGTGGCGACAGTGTCGCCCATACCATTGCTACTGCTCCACGGCGCTGATGACCAGATTGTGCCGCCCCATCACAGCGGCCTGTTATTCGCGGCTGCCAAACCGCCCAAGCAGTTCTGGCTGGAGCCGGGGGCGAAGCATATTCTAGCGCTGACGCACCCGGCGCTGCGGAGGCGATTTCTCTCGTATTTGGATTCGGTTGTGACGAGGTGAATCTGCTGGCACGCTTATTATGCGTATTTATGGCTTATCTTTTGGTTGAATGGCACCAAGTCAAGGTCAAGCGCGGCGGGTTTAATTGGTTTCCGGGCTGTGATTCAGCGTGGCATAGGTTGCCCTCGCGGGCGTCCGATTCGGGCTGACCAGCAGGAATATTGCTGCGGCCCCGTCCTCCTTGCAGGGAAGTGGGATTACATGGCGTCGAGCTGGTTCATCCATTGATTTGGTGGTTAACTTGCTGTCACGTATCGTTTGGTTCTATCAATCGGGGAGATTTCGATGCAGACATTCAATGTGGAAAAAATGATGTGTGGCGGCTGTGTCAGCGCGGTCGAAAAGGCGTTGCAGGTACTCGACGGTGTGGAGAAGGTGGTGGTCGATCTGGACGCGAAAACCGCCACGGTCGAAGGTTCGGTGGATGCTGACAAGGTGATCACTGCGTTGACTGAAGCTGGTTATCCCGCAACGCTGGCGGATTGAGGGCAACATCGTGGCCGTCAGCGAGATTCGTCTGTCCATAGCGGGGATGATGTGTGCCGGCTGCGTGTCCGCCGTGGAGAAGGCGCTGGCGGCGGTGCCGGGAGTGGGCAGCGCGCTGGTGAATCTCGGCGAACGCACGGCCACGGTACAGGGGGATGCCGATCCCGCACTGCTGATTCAGGCGGTGCGCGATGCGGGCTTCGATGCGGCTGAATTGAAAAGTCTGGCGGATGAGCAGCACAAGGAAGCGCAGGAGATGGCGCAATACCGGCGCACCTTGCGCAACGCTGTCATCGCCGGGGTTGTGGGCGCTGTGCTGTTCTTCGCCGGCATGGCGGGCTGGCTGCCGGCCATCGAGGAGAACCCGCCGTTCTGGCTTGGTGTTTCCGCGCTTACCTTGCTGATCATGGCGACCACCGGGCGCCATTTCTATGTCGGCGCCTGGAAGTCGTTGCGCAACCGGCGTGGCAATATGGATACGCTGGTGGCGCTCGGCACCGGCACGGCGTGGCTCTACTCCACTGTTGTCGCGCTGTTTCCGGGCAGTGTTCCCAGTCTGGCGCGTCATGCCTATTTCGAGGCGGCGATCATCATTATCGCGCTGGTGTCGATTGGCACGGCGATGGAGATGCGGGCGCGGGGCAAGACCTCGGCGGCGATCAAGAAGCTGATCGGGCTGCAGCCGCGCACCGCGCGGGTGATCCGCAATGGCGAGGAGATCGACATCCCGATCGAAGAGGTCGGCTTGCAGGAGACATTGCGGGTGCGCCCTGGCGAGAAAATGCCGGTCGATGGCGTTGTGCTGGAAGGGCGGGCGACGGTGGACGAGTCGATGTTGACCGGTGAGCCGGTGGCGGTGCTCAAGCAGCAGGGCGACGAGGTGTTTACCGGCACCATCAACGGTTCCGGCAGTTTCCTGATGCAGACCACGCGCATTGGCAGCGACACCGTGCTGGCGCGAATCATCGACCGGGTGCGCCAGGCGCAGGCCAGCAAGCCGGCGATTGGGCGTCTGGTCGACAAGGTGGCGGCCGTGTTCGTGCCGGTAGTGGTGGTCATCTCGATCCTGACCTTTGGTATCTGGATGCTGTGGGGGCCGCCACCCGCGTTCAGTTATGCGATGGTCGCGGCCACGACAGTGCTGGTGATTGCCTGCCCCTGTGCGTTGGGGCTGGCGACGCCGATCTCGATCATGGTCAGCGTGGGGCGTGCGGCCGAGCAAGGCATTCTGATCCGCAATGGCGATGCACTACAGCAGGCGGGGAAAATCGATACGGTGATCCTCGACAAGACTGGCACCGTTACTGAGGGCAAACCCGCCGTGACCGAGCTGGTCACTGCTGAGGTGGTCGATGAAAAGGCACTACTCCAGGCAGCGGCTGACCTGGAAGCGGCATCGGAACACCCGCTGGCGGCAGCGATTCTGACGGCTGCACAGCAGCAGGGCATCGCGCCGCAAGCGGTGGATGGCTTCCATGCCGAAACCGGCAAGGGGGTGCGCGCCGAGCGTGATGGCAGACGGCTGCTGCTTGGCAATCGCCGTTTCATGGATGAAAACGATATTGCCGCCGACGTGCTGGCCGATGCCGCCGAGCGTATGGCCGCCACGGCGAAAACGCCGGTATTCGTCGCCGAGGCGGGTGTGTTGCTGGGGGTGATTGGTATTGAAGACCCGGTTCGCAAGGATTCGGCGGAGGTCGTGCGCAAACTGAAGGACTTGGGCATCAAGGTGGTCATGCTGACCGGTGACAGTCGTGCCACCGCTGATGCGGTAGCGCGCAAGACCGGTATCGAGCATGTTCACGCTGATGTGCTGCCTGGCGACAAGGCCGATGTGGTGTTGGCTGAACAGGCCGATGGGAACGTTGTGGCAATGGTGGGTGATGGCATCAACGACGCCCCCGCGCTCGCGGGCGCTGATGTTGGTATCGCCATCGGCAGCGGCACCGACATCGCCATCGAATCGGCTGACATTACGCTAATGCATCATTCTCTCGATCGTATTCCTGCGCTGATCAGCCTGTCTCGGGCGACGGTGCGCAATATCAAGCAAAACCTGTTTGGCGCCTTTGTCTATAACTCGCTGGGTATTCCGATCGCGGCAGGCGTGTTGTACCCGTTCTTTGGCGTGCTGCTCAGTCCAATGGTTGCTGCCGCCGCAATGAGTCTCAGCTCCGTCACCGTTGTCTCCAATGCATTGCGCTTGCGCAGTGTCTGACCTTGAACTAATGTGAATTTGAAAATTTTCACGGGATCGTCGGCACCTCGCCAGCAATGGCCTTGCAGAGTCTGGCGGTATCGTCCCAAATGAACCCATCAACCATCTGTTGGAGAAGACACATGAAGAAATTGCTGGTTGCGGCTGTCGCCGCCGTCATGATGCAGGTCGCCGTCGCCGATGAAGGCAAGACCGAGTGGGGCTATTCTGGTGATGCCGGTCCTGAGAACTGGGGCAAGTTGGCACCTGAATTCTCTACTTGTGGCACGGGCAAGAACCAGTCGCCAATCAATATCGACCCGCTGAAAAATGTCATCGAAGCGAAGCAAAAGCCGATCAAGTTCGATTACACCATGCTGATTCCTGAGCGGATTCATCACAACGGCCACACCGTGCAGGTGGACATGCGTTCCGGCGGCGAGATAGAAGTCGATGGCAAAACCTTCAAGCTCAAGCAGTTTCACTTCCACACCCCGGGTGAGCACACCATCGCCGGTACGCCATTTCCAATGGAAATCCACTTTGTCCACCAGGCTGAAGATGGCCAGCTGGCCGTCGTTGCCGTTCCACTGATGCCGGGCTGGCCGCACCCAACGGTCGCGGTGCTATGGCAACACCTGCCGCAAAAGAAAGGCGATTCCTTTGCGTTGGCCAACAACGCACTACGCACGCTGGAAATCGAAAAAGACGTCACCAACTACTACCGCTACAACGGCTCGCTGACCACACCACCTTGCAGTGAAGGCGTCATCTGGATCGTCAAGCGCGATCGCGTCACGGTAGCCAAACCGCAATGGAAGGCGTTGGAAAAAGTGCTGGCTCACCCGAACAACCGGCCGATTCAGCCTGTCAATGCGCGCTTGGTGATCGAATAACGCAGGTTTCAATGACCGTCAGGGTGTTTTGCGACACCCTGGCGATGTCACAAAAAAAGCCCGCTCAATCGCGGGCTGTTTTGATGGGGTGCGCCCGAGAGGGATGGATTCGCGCCATCCGTGGCGCTCACCCCTGCGGGGCGCTTGTCAGCGTCCAAAACGGCTGTCCTGCCGTTTTGTCGAACCTGAAGAGGTTCAAATCTGCCCTCGACCGAGCCATATCAAAAAAGCCCGCTTAATCGCGGGCTGTTTTGATGGGGTGCGCCCGAGAGGATGGATTCGCGCCATCCATGGCGCTCACCCCTGCGGGGCGCTTGCAGCGTCCAAAACGGCTGTCCTGCCGTTTTGTCGAACCTGAAGAGGTTCAAATCTGCCCTCGACCGAGCCATATCAAAAAAGCCCGCTTAATCGCGGGCTGTTTTGATGGGGTGCGCCCGAGAGGATGGATTCGCGCCATCCATGGCGCTCACCCCTGCGGGGCGCTTGCAGCGTCCAAAACGGCTGTCCTGCCGTTTTGTCGAACCTGAAGAGGTTCAAATCTGCCCTCGACCGAGCCATATCAAAAAAGCCCGCTCAATCGCGGGCTGTTTTGATATGGCCCGCCCGAGAGGATTCGAACCTCTGACCTCTGCCTCCGGAGGGCAGCGCTCTATCCAGCTGAGCTACGGGCGGAATGCCGGGGGATTGTACACGATTTTGTTTGGCCGACCACCTCGGACGGTGACGCAGATTGTCTGAGATGTGAGGAGCGGGGTTTGGCATTTGTTCGTCGTGGTGGGTGTGGCGGTGTTCAGCGATGCTGCGGGTCGTCTGTAAGTATGGGGCGAATTCCCCTATAATCCTCAGCCTTTGAATTTTCGTGCGCCCAAGGCGTTTTCATTCAATGAAATGAGCGGATGCTGGAGAGTGAATAGTGAGTAGTGATGAAAAAAAGGACCCAATGGGGATAGTTGTGTTGCTGGGCGGCCTTGTCCTTCTCGGGTTGACGGTCTGGTTTTTGGTCAACAGCCTGTTCAACACGATCCAGCGCAATTCGACTCGTGGATTGGAGAGCGAAGAGACGGTGCAAATGCAACAGGCGCTTGTACAGGAGCGGTTGAAGCGGGTTGGTTTCGTCAAGGCTGGTTACGTGCCGAAGGTGCCGCCGGTGCGCACGGGCAAGGAAATCGTCGATGACATCTGTGGCGAATGCCATGTCGAGGGTTCCATGGGTGCCCCGGTCATCGGTAGTAAGGACTGGGCCGAGCGTTTTGCCAATGGCTTTGATTCGCTGTTGAAAACCGCTCAGGAAGGCAAGGGCGATATGCCACCGCGCGGAGATGATCCCAGTTTGACCGACAAGGATTTGATGCGGGCGATTGCGTATATGTTGAAAGAGTCTGGACTGACGCCACCGGTGATCGACCCGCCCAAGAAGGATGGCGACGGTGCTGACGGCAAGAAGCCCGCGGCAGCGGGTGCTGCGCCTGCCGCAGGTGTTGAAGGGGGAGCGCCAGCGGAAGCTGCGCCTGCCCCGGCGGCTTCGGAACAGACATCTTCAGCGGCTGGAACCTCGCGTTCCGGCCTCGCCGAACGGATGGCCGAGCGCGAGTACAATCCCTTCGATCTTGATTCGGTGCCAGCCGCGAAGAAGGGTGAGGCTGTATTCGAAGTGGCTTGCAAGGGGTGCCACCAATTCATGCCACCGCGTACCGGTAGCAAGGAAGATTGGGCGCATGTTGCGGCGAAGGGGATGGATCAACTCTATAACAGCACTCTGTATGGCACTTTCGGCATGCCGCCAAAGGGTGGTCGTCTCGACCTCTCCGACGAAGACATCAAGGCTTCAGTCGATTATATGGCGTCTCTCGCCAAGTAACACCTTCCTATTTCCCGGTCATCCACCGGTCCATTGCTCTGTAGCCCAACGCTTCCGTCAGGTGCAGCGCGGAAATCTCTTGTTCTTCCCCCAGATCAGCAATCGTCCTCGCGACTTTCAGAATGCGGTGATAGGCGCGTGCTGACAGATTGAAACGATCCATCGCCTTGTCCATCAATGCCTGGCTCTGTGCGTCCAGTTTGCACCATTTTTCGACCTCGCGATTGTTGAGCGTGGCGTTGGGTTTGCCGGCGCGTTCGATCTGTCGTTGCCGGGCAATGGTGACACGGTGGCGGATTGCAGTGCTGTCTTCGGTGTCGGTGGCACGCTCGCGCAGCGCCTCGCGGGGCAATTTCGGTACCTCGATTTGCAGGTCGATGCGGTCGAGAATGGGGGCAGAGATGCGGCTGCGGTGGCGGCGCTGTTGCTCGGGCGTACATTGACAGTTGTTGCGCAGATCGCAGTCGTAGCCTTGTGGGCAGGGGTTCATCGCTGCGATCAGCTGGAAATTGGCTGGGAACTCGGCCTGCCGCGCGGCGCGGGAGATGGTGATCGTTCCTGTTTCCAGCGGTTCGCGCAGCACTTCCAGCACGCGCTTCTCGAACTCGGTAAATTCATCTAAAAACAAAATGCCATGGGTGGCGAGAGAGACTTCTCCCGGCCTTGGGATCGAACCCCCGCCCACCAGTGCGACGCCGGACGATGTATGGTGCGGCTGACGACAGGGGCGCTGACGGTAGCGGCTGCTGTCGAAGCCGCCCTGACCGATGGAGAGTATGGCGGCGCTTTCCAGGGCTTCGGTATCGGTCATCGGCGGCATGATGGTAGCCAGCCGCGTGGCCAGCATCGTTTTGCCTGTTCCGGGTGGTCCAACCATCAGCATGTGGTGACGCCCCGCTGCGGCCACCTCCAGCGCCCGCCGCGCCTTGGGCTGGCCACGCACATCGGCCATGTCGATGCTGTAGTCGGGTTCGGCAGCAGCGAGTTCGGTGATATATGGGGGCAGGGTGTTTCCGGTGGCGAGATGCTGGGTGACATCCAGTAGCTGACGCGCGGGGCGCAAGTCCAGACCTTCCACCAGTGCGGCTTCATCGGCATTTTCCGTGGGCAGGATGAGTGTGCGCTGCGCCTTACTGGTGGCCAGTGCCGAGGGTAGTGCGCCGGTTACCGGCCGCAGTTCGCCAGCCAGTGACAGTTCGCCGATAAACTCATGTGCCGGCAGCAAGTCGGCCGGAATCTGGTTCGATGCAGCGAGAATGCCGAGTGCGATCGGCAGGTCGAAGCGCCCGCCTTCCTTGGGCAAGTCGGCGGGGGCGAGGTTGATGGTGATGCGACGATCCGGAAAGTCGAATCCGGAGTTGCTGATGGCGGCGCGAACCCGGTCCTTGCTTTCCTTGACGGCCGCTTCGGGCAGGCCAACGATGGAGATGGCCGGCAGGCCATTGGCCAGATGCACCTCGACGCGGACGGTAGGCGCGTCGATGCCGACCAACGCACGGCTGAAGACAATGGCAAGGGGCATGGAGGGCTACTTGGCGGTCAGCTTCACTTCCAGTTCGGCAACGCGCTGTTCCAGTTGCGCCAGTTTTTCCCTGCTGCGTTCGAGTATCGCTGTCTGTACGTCGTATTCCTCCCTGGTGACGAGATCCATTTTTTGCAGTACGCCCTTGAGCCCGGCTTTGAGGTTCTTTTCGATTTCGGCCTGAAAGCGGGTTGCTGATTCCGGCATCAGGCTGGTAATGCGTTGGGCAAGTTCATCGATGTTTTTTGGGTCGATCATGCGGCGGCTCCAGGTCATTGTCACTGTCTATTATGCCAGTAATTGCACCATATGCCGCGGCTTCGTCCGCAAACTGATCGGTGGTGGGGTGCACCAGATTGGTGCCATGCGGCTACTGAAATGCACCGCGGTGGTGCATTGATAATTATCAATAGGGTGATTTCTTCCATATCTGGGATTTGCGACATGAAGTTTTCGTCACGAATGTGAGCCTGGCACGGTCATTGCATCCTGCCATGCAAGGAGTACGCAACCCCTTTCAATCAACAATCTGGAGAAGTCCAACATGAATATGATCAAGACAACAGTTCTTTCGCTGGCAGTGGCCACCGCGATGGCGGCAGCGGGTCAGGCGGTCGCAGGTGTCGAAGCCAACATCGGTGCGACAAGCAACTATATCTGGCGCGGTGTTTCACAAACGGGTGATGGCGCAGCGGTTTCAGGTGGTATCGACTGGAGCAGCGATTCTGGTTTCTATGTTGGTACCTGGGCTTCCAATGTGACTTGGACAACGACCCCCGGCTATGAGCTCGATGTTTATGCCGGTTTTGGTGGTGAAGTGGCTGACGGTGTTGGTTATGACTTGGGTGTCATTGCCTACCTTTATCCGATCGGTGATGCCGAAGAAGACTTCACTGAGGTCTATCTGAATGGCAGCTTTGGCATGTTCAACGCAGGTGTTGCCTACACCATCGATACCGAAGCGGGCGGTGATGGTGATATCTACCTAAGCGCTGGTTTGGACTTCGATCTGGGTAACGACTATGGCCTGGGTCTTGGGTTTGGTAGCTATGATTTTGATTCGGGTGATGAATACACCCATGTCAATGCCTCGGTCAGTAAGGGCGATTTCACTTTCGCTATCGACAAGACCGATCAGGATGACGCCGCGGGTGATCCTCGCGTCAGCGTTTCCTGGGGTACTACCTTCTAAACATTTTTCAATCCACCATTGAACGGGCCGGGATACAGATCCGGCCCGACTACCAGAGGATTTGTCATGAAGCTGATTACAGCAGTAATAAAGCCGTTCAAGCTCGACGATGTGCGTGAAGCGCTCTCCGAGATTGGCGTGCAGGGGATTACCGTTACCGAGGTCAAGGGTTTCGGTCGTCAGAAAGGCCATACCGAGCTTTACCGGGGCGCAGAGTACGTTGTCGATTTTCTGCCGAAAGTGAAGCTGGAGACGGTTGTCAATGATGATCTGTCCGAACAGGTCGTCGAAGTGATCGCAAAGGCGGCCAACACCGGCAAGATCGGTGACGGCAAGATCTTTGTATCTCCTGTCGAGCAGGCCATCCGGATTCGTACCGGCGAGAGTGGAAACGAAGCACTGTAGTCGTTTCCAGCGATTGCAAAGTGTCCAATTTGAATCTATCCCAGGAGAGTTGATGTGGAAGAGATAAACGCCGTTGCGGGCAGCGTGACTGAAGTCAAGTATGCCCTCGACACATTCTATTTTTTGGTTTCCGGCGCACTGGTCATGTGGATGGCCGCCGGATTCGCGATGCTGGAAGCGGGCCTGGTTCGCGCCAAGAGCACGGTCGAGATTCTGACCAAGAACGTCGTGCTGTTTGCCATCGCTTGTATCATGTACATGCTGGTCGGTTATAGCATCATGTATCCCGGCGATGGTGTGACGTCGTGGTGGCCTGGCATCGGTGGTCTGTTGGGTAAGGGCGACAATGAAGCGGCGGCCGTACTGGCTGGCGGCGACGATGCGCCTTACTACTCCAATCTGTCGGATTTCTTCTTCCAGGTTGTGTTCGTCGCGACGGCCATGTCGGTTGTTTCCGGCGCTGTTGCCGAGCGGATGAAACTGTGGGCTTTCTTTGTGTTCGCGATTGTTTTCACTGGTTTCATCTACCCGCTGGAAGGTTACTGGAAATGGGGTGGTGGCTACCTCGATCAGGCAGGCTTCCTCGACTTTGCTGGTTCCGGCATCGTTCACATGGCTGGTGGTGCTGCTGCCTTGGCTGGTGTTCTGTTGCTCGGTCCACGTAAGGGCAAATATGGCAAGGATGGCAGCATTCATCCGATTCCTGGCGCCAACCTCCCGCTGGCGACGTTGGGTACGTTCATCCTGTGGCTGGGCTGGTTCGGCTTCAACGGTGGCTCCGAGCTGAAAGTATCCGATGTGGGTGAGGCCAATGCGGTTGCGCTGGTATTCGTCAACACCAACATGGCTGCTGCTGGTGGCGCTGTCGCCGCGCTGATTACCGCGCGTCTGCTGTTCGGCAAGGCGGATCTTTCCATGGTACTCAACGGCGTACTGGCCGGTCTGGTTGCCATTACCGCTGAGCCGCTGACACCTGCGCCTGGCGTTGCCACGCTGATCGGTGCAGCGGGTGGTGTGCTTGTGGTCTTCTCCATCATCACCCTCGACAAGCTGCGGATCGATGATCCGGTCGGTGCCATTTCTGTTCACGGCGTCGTCGGCATGTGGGGACTGCTCGCGGTTACGCTGACCAATCCTGATGCCACCATCACCAGTCAGCTGTTGGGGCTGGGCGTGATTTTTGGCTGGGTATTTGTCGCCTCATTCGTGGTCTGGTTGATCCTCAAGATCGTTATGGGTATCCGCGTCTCCGAGGAAGAAGAGTACGAAGGCGTCGATATCGGCGAGTGCGGTATGGAAGCCTATCCGGAATTCACGATAAAGTAATTCGGATCACAGCGAATCATCGCAACTGGGGCGCCCTTGTGGCGCCCCTTTTTTTTGTGGGTCTCGGGTCGGGGGCGCAGTGATATGATGCGCTGATGCGAAAGAAACCGGAAATAAAGGGGCGGACAGAGGTGGCGCGTTCGCGCCTGTTCACGATCGAGCAGGTCGATCTGCGGTTCTCAAATGGGGCCGAGGCGCAGTATGAGCGGTTGGCGCCGGCGTCGGGGTATGGTGCGGTCATCGTTGCGGCGATGCCCGACCCACAAACGGTGCTGCTGATCGAAGAGTATTCGGTCGGAACCGAGCGCTATGAGCTGGTACTACCCAAAGGGCGTATGGAGGCTGGCGAAACGCCTGAGCAGGCGGCGAACCGCGAACTGGCTGAGGAGACGGGCCATGCCGCGCGGCGGCTCACCCACATCAGCGACCTCGCACTGGCGCCGGGCTACATGCGCCACAGCACGTCGCTGGTGCTGGCAGAAGCCCTTTTTCCGCAGCAGGCCGATGGGGACGAGCCTGAGCCGCTGATCGTCATACCGTGGCCGATCGACCAGATCCATGAACTCATCCACGACAAGGGCTGCACCGAAGGGCGTACCATAGCGGCACTTTATATGGTCAGGGACTTTGTGGCGCGCAGATAGTTGCTACACGGTTTCTGTCAATCCACAAGGACAAAGATAACCACTCGGCGTGATGAAGGCACGCTGAGTTGTTACGTACAAGGAAGCAATAGCATGTCTGAACTACCTGCCGGCCTGGGCAACTTGATGCGCCAGGCCCGTGATATTGCCCGCGATGCCGGGGCCGCGATCATGGAAATCTACAACTCTGACTTTTCCGTTGAGCATAAGGCGGACGATTCTCCGCTGACCGCGGCGGACATGGCGGCGCATCATCTGATCGTCGACCGACTCGAGAAGATTTCCAATTGGCCGATTCTTTCCGAAGAATCCAAGGCCATTCCCTTTGCCGAACGTTCGCAATGGACGACCTACTGGCTGGTCGATCCGCTGGATGGCACCAAGGAGTTCGTCAAGCGCAACGACCAGTTCACCGTCAATATCGCCTTGATTCATGACCACAAGCCCGTGCTTGGTGTGGTCTACGCCCCCGCGCTGGATCTGATGTACTACGCCGCTGTTGGCGAAGGTGCCTGGAGAGAGGCGGGCGGGGGCAAGGCGGAGCCGATTGCCTGCCGTGAACTCGACCCGGACGATCTCGTGCTGTCCAGCTCCAAGTCGCATCGCAATGCAGACCTGGAAGCCTTTCTCGAGCGCATCGGTCCGCACCAGGAAACACCGATGGGCAGTTCCCTCAAGTTTTGCATCGTCGCCGAAGGCAAGGCTGATCTCTATCCGCGTATTGGCTTGACTTCAGAGTGGGACACAGCGGCGGCACAATGCGTGGTCGAACAGGCCGGTGGCCAAGTGACAACCACGGATATGAAGCCGCTGGCCTACAACACCAAGGACGATCTCCTCAATCCCTGGTTCTTCGTCTTCGGCAAATCGTCGAAAGATTGGTCGACCTTTCTCTGAACCACTATATCTAGCGCTTAGCTGTCGAGAATCCGCAACCTGTGGCGGGTTCTTGGCTGCATCCCAAAGTTTCATAAAATTGGTGATAATTCACTTTCTCTTTTATTATCAATGCCTTGCGCTTTAGATCTAAAAGCCTGGTGACTTCTGGCCGCTATATCCCTGTTTTGCGTCAAAGATTTTGTGCTAGATTACGCATATCTGAAACTGGTTTTGGGGTTCGTCGACATGAAACATTGGGTAAAGATTTCCGTATTGCTGTTCTCCAGTCAGCTTGCATTGATGGGGCAGCTCATGGCCGCCGAGGATGGCGCTGCCGCAACGCCAGCAGATGGCGCGGGTGATGCAGCGGCCGCACCCGCGGTGCCGGCAGCAGACCCGGCAGCGGCTGGTGATGCTGCGGCTCCCGTGGATGCTTGTCCAGATGACAAGGCAGCGTTGGTGGCGTTATACGACAACCTGGGTGGTGAAAATTGGAAAAAAGGTGGTCCCACCGATAACGATATCAACCTCCGTTGGGTCACGGGGCCTAATCACTGCGATTGGTTCGGCATTGAATGTGATGCCTCGGGTAAGGTCATTTCTGTCGATTTGAACGCCAACAAGCTCAAGGGAGCGATGCCTGAGGCGCTGGGAGATCTTGGTTGTCTGACAACCTTGAACCTCGATGACAACAGCATTGGCGGCGAGATCCCTGCTGCAGTCACTAAGTTGACTGCACTTGAACGGTTGTCGCTGGATGCCAACAAGATTCAGGGCGATATCCCCTCCGGCCTCGCGGACATGACAAAGCTGACAAGCATCGATCTAGACTACAATGCATTGCATGTAGCTAACGACGCGGCGGCGGGCGTCGCAACGTCGCTTGAACAGAAGCACGGCAGCAACTTCCTCGAAACCCAGACGCTGGACGCGCAAAACGTCAAAGTTGTCGCGCGTACCCGTACTTCCCTGACCCTCGAATGGGATCAGGTGACTTTCACGCCGGAAGGTGGGTATCGCATCTATATCTCTGATAGCTACGATGGCCCATTTACGCATCATGCAGCCATCAGTGGTACCGGTGTTGATACCGCCAAGGGAGAAGTCGTCGGCAAGGCGAACACCACTGCCGTTGTCGAAGGTCTGGAGCCGGGCAAGAAGTATTACTTCGTCGTTCATAGTTTTACCAATCCGCATGACGACAACCGCAATGAGGTGGAGAGCGACGGTCAGACTGGCACGCCGGCGCTTGGTATCACTGACAGCGACGATTCCGATCTCGATGGGCTGAAGAATGCGGAGGAAGCTGCGATTGGGACTGATCCGAACAACCCGGATTCCGATCGTGACGGCATCTTCGACCGTCAGGAGGCAGATCCGCTGAATCCTGCGAACACAGACAAGGATGCGCTAATTGACGCACTGGATCCGGACGATGACAACGACAACGTCCCCACCCGTCAGGAAGTGATTATTCCGGAAGATCCGGGTCAGAGTGCAACCTTCAAGGATACGGATGGCGACAAGACGCCCGATCATCTCGATGCCGATGACGATGGCGATGGTGTGCCAACAAAAATTGAGACCACCAACGCGGCAGGTGATGTGGATCTGGCGCTTGACACCGACGGTGATGGCACCCCCAACTACCTCGATACCGATGACGATGGCGATGGCATCTCCACCTTTGATGAGACCAATGGTGGCAAGGACATCAACAAGGATTCTGATGATGATGGCATCCCGGACTATCTCGACAACAAGAACGACAAGGTCGCCGTACTGGAAGACACGGCGGATCTGGTCGACACATCTATTGGTGGCGGCTCGATGAGTCTGGGTATCGCTGCTGCTGGTCTGCTTGGTGTGTTGCGGCGCCGGCGTCGTCTTGCCATCACTGCGGCTGCCATCACGCCACTGCTCATGCTCAGTGGTATGGCTGGGGCTGATGAGAAGGCCGTCGACGAAGCCAAGGCAGCAGCCCAGCAAGAGCTGGACAAGGCCAAGGCCAAGGGCAAGGTTGAAAAGAAAGCATCCGGAGCGACTGCGGCAAAAAAGCCTGGTCTCAAGGATGAGAAAATCGATTTCAAGGTAACGCAAGCGCAGCCTGAACGTGGTGGTCGTATCTACCTGGGTCTTGGTGCCGGTCTCACGACCTTGCAGCCCGAACCGAAGACGCCAGGGGTTACGGTCAGTGATGACAACAGTACTGGATACAAATTCCTGTTCGGCTACGAAGCTACAGACCATTTGGCGATCGAGGCCATGGTCGGCGCATTGGGTGAAGCGACATTGTCGCCTAGCGATAAGACGGTCGACTACAAGGTCGGTTCGTTGTTTGCACTGTACAACTTGTTTGATTACCGGGTCGGCTTGAATCCGATCGTCAAGGTCGGTGTCTCGTCGATCCAGAACAGCAGCGACACTGGTATCGACTTGAACGAGATCGATGACACGACGCTATCGGCAGGTGTTGGTTTGGAATATGAATTCGGCAATGGTTTCGTGATTCGTGGTGAATACGAGTACTACTCCGAGGATGCACAAATGGCATCCATCAATGTGCTCAAGCGCATGGGCGGTGAAGCGCCCATCGTCATTCCTGCGCCGGCGCCTGAACCGGTCGTCGTGCCGCCCCCCGCACCTGCGGTCATTCCTGCGCCCAGTGTCAAGGTCGAATTCAAGATCCCTGATACAGATGGTGATGGTGTCAACGATATCCGCGATGCTTGTCCGAATACACCAGCTGGCGCTGAGGTTGATGAAGTGGGTTGCGCCAAGTTCCAAGGCGTACTCAAAGGCGTCAATTTTGAATACAACTCTTCGCGATTGACGCCGCGTGCGCGGGCAATTCTTGAAGAAGTCGCCGCCGAGCTGAAGAACTATCCGAACGTGAAAGTTCAGGTTGAGGCGCACACCGACAGCAAGGGTTCCTCAGGATACAATCTGTGGCTGTCAAAAGCGCGTGCGCAGAGCGTCATCGATTTTCTCGTGTCACGTGGCATCTCCGCCCGGCGTTTGATTCCGATTGGCTTTGGTGAAACCAAGCCAATCGCTTCGAATAAGACCGATGCTGGTCGCGCATTGAACCGGCGGGTCGAGTTCAAGGTGCTGTCACCGCGGTAACGTAGTGCGCAAGTAAGGGAAAAAGGCGGAGCCATGGCTCCGCCTTTTTTGTTTGGTGCGCTTTGGGCGTTCCCGGTTAGCGCCCCAGGCTTGCATATATCCTGTTACTGTCGATGAACAGGCGAGTGTCATCGGTTCTGGTGGCAACGGATACATCGTTTCTTCGTATTAGTTTGCCGCCTTTCTTTTCAGCGCCAAAAGCACGGATGATGCCTGTCAGAACGTGTTGTCCATTTTCGCAACTGAGGAGTCCGCCCCCCGATTGACCGAAGTTCACAGGCGCAGAGGTGTAGATCAATCGGTTTGCCACTGCACGGAACTTGCCCTTGCCTGTTTTCAACCGTTTGCCGAAGGCGTAGCCGATGGCCCAGACTGGGGTTTTCGTGTCCAGGGCGCTGCGTCGTAGCGGCAATGGCGCGATACCGTCGGTGTCGACAGCCAGCAGGGCCAGGTCGATGGTGGTGTCCCGGGCGATCAGATGGGCGGGGCGGGGCCGTTGCTGAACGATGACATCGATGGTGTCCATCCCTTCGACCACATGCGCGGCTGTCAATACCAGTCCGGGGGCAACGACGACGCCGCTCCCGGCTGTCGTTTCGCCTTCGATCTTTACGATCCCTGCTTTGGTTTGACGATCAGGGGGGCTGCACTGGGCGGTGGCGATGACAGGAGACGATAGCGCGACTACGATTAGTATCGGGAATAGTTTGGCGAAAAACATGATGGTCCTTGTTATTGTTATTTTCGACCTGCCCAGAGGATCGCATCGCCCGGGCCTGTTGTGAGGGTCGGATGTCTAGAATCGCTATAGGCGCCTGACCGGTGGCGGTCGCTGCCCGACAAAGCTCAAAATCTGAATGTGTATTGGGATGCCGTGAGCCATTTTCAGTAGAGAACTGGCACTAAATCCGGGCTACACTACGCGGATGAGTGATGTCACCCCGATTCTAGAACCCCTCAACGAGCAGCAGCGCGAAGCTGTCTGCAAGCCTTCCATTCCTGTCCTTGTGTTGGCCGGTGCCGGCAGCGGCAAGACCCGGGTGCTGGTGCACCGGATCGCCTGGCTGATTACGGTCGAGCGTGTCTCGCCGTTTTCGATTCTGGCCGTGACCTTTACCAACAAGGCTGCCGCGGAAATGCGTGGTCGCATCGAGTCGCTGCTCGATATTCCTGCCTCTGGCATGTGGGTGGGTACGTTTCACGGCATATCCCATCGCCTGCTGCGCATGCACTGGGCCGAGGCGAATTTGCCCCGTTCATTCCAGATTATCGATAGTGATGACCAGCTGCGCCTGATCAAGCGGATGATTCGTGGTTTGGAGCTGGACGAATCGAAGTGGCCGGCCAAGCAGGCAATGTGGTTTATCAACTCCCGCAAGGATGAGGGTATCCGCTCTGCCAGCATGGAGGATAAGGGGGATCTGTTCGAGCGACAGATGATTCGCATCTACAGCGCTTATGAGGCAGCTTGTCAGCGCGCCGGGCTGGTGGATTTCGGTGAGCTGCTGCTACGTTCGCTGGAGTTGCTGAGAGACAATCCGCGCCTGCTCGATCATTACCGTCAGCGTTTCCAGCACATTCTTGTCGACGAGTTTCAGGATACCAATACCTTGCAGTATGCCTGGCTGCGATTGCTGGCAGGTGATCGCCTGCCGGTCTTTGCCGTGGGTGACGACGACCAATCGATTTATGGCTGGCGCGGTGCGCGCATCGAGCATATTCAGCAGTTTGGCAATGACTTTCCCGCCAATGAGATTGTGCGTCTGGAGCAGAACTATCGTTCGACCGGTAATATCCTCGCTGCGGCCAACGCGCTGATCGCGAACAATCAGGGGCGCCTCGGCAAGAATCTATGGACGGCCGGTGATGAAGGTGATCCGATTCAGTTGTTTACCGCACGCGACGAATACGAAGAGGCGCGTTATGTGGCTGAGCGGGTTCGGGACTGGGTGGATCAGGGAAATCAGCGCAGCGAAATTGCCGTGTTGTACCGCTCCAATGCCCAGTCGCGGATCTTTGAGGAGGTGTTCATTGGTTTGCAGATCCCTTATCGCGTTTACGGTGGCTTGCGGTTTTTCGAGCGTGCCGAGATCAAAGATGCTCTGGCCTACCTGCGTCTGACGGTTAACCGGGATGACGACGCGAGCTTCGAGCGTGTTGTCAATCAGCCCACCCGGGGTATCGGTGAGAAGACCGTGTCGCTGATTCGTGAGGAGGCGCGCAGGCAGGGCATCAGCCTGTTTGCAGCGGCGCGGTTTCTAACCGAAAACCAGGGGCTTGCGGCACGGGCGAGCGGTGCGGTTCGAGGGTTCATCCATCTGATCGAGGAGATGGCGGAGTCAACGGCCGATTTGGCGCTGCATGAACGTGTCGAGCGGGTCATCGAGCATGCGGGGCTGATCGAGCACTTCAAGAAGGAAAAAGGCGAAAGCGGCCAGTCCCGTATCGAGAACTTGGCTGAACTCGTGAATGCGGCGCGTGGCTTTGTCTACAACGAAGATGAGCATGGTGACATGACGCCGCTGGATGCCTTTCTGGCGCATGCGGTATTGGAATCAGGCGAAGGTCAGGGTGCAGCGTGGGAAGATTGTGTGCAGATGATGACCCTGCATTCCGCTAAGGGTTTGGAGTTCCCGCTGGTTTTTCTCTGCGGCATGGAGGAGGGCTTGTTTCCGCATCAGATGTCGCTCGAAGAACCGGGTCGGCTGGAGGAGGAGCGCCGCCTCTGCTATGTCGGTATCACCCGGGCACGGCAACAACTGGTGATGACCTGTGCCGAGCGGCGGCGTCTGTTTGGTACGGATCGCTACAACTTGCCGTCACAATTTCTCGGTGAGTTGCCTGACGACCGTATCCAGGAAATTCGCGCCCGGGCACCGACGCGCACGTCTGCCCAGCGGAGCTGGAATCAGGGTGGAGACCGTGCCGCACCCCGTAAGAGAACAACGCTTCAGGACGGTTTTCCGATCAGCCTGGGGGCCCGGGTTCGTCATGGCAAGTTTGGTGAGGGGATCGTCACCAACTACGAAGGGCAGGGCAGTTCGGCGCGGGTAGAGGTTCGCTTTCGTGATGCCGGCAATAAGTGGCTGGTGCTGGCCTATGCCAATCTCGATGTACTCTAGACCGGGTGAGAAACCGGGTTAGTAGCGCTTCAACTGCGGGTGTAGTGGCATAGCAGATCTTCCCAGGTCACGATGCCGAGCAGGTGCCCTTTCTCGTCATTGACGGGAATGGCTGAAATGCCATTGAACAGCATCAGTCTGGCGGCATAGTCCACATCATCTTCTGGTGTTGCGCTGATCGGGTTTCGCGTCATGATCTGATGAGCGCGCCGACGCAACAACGCTTCATCGCGTGCTGTTTCGCCGGGTGTATTGAGAAAAGGTGATAGCTCATCACGCAGATCGCGGTCGGAGATGATGCCGACCAGCTTGTTTTCCTCATCGACTACTGGGAGGTGCTTGAACCTCCGATTTTCAAACAGTGTTTCCAGCAGGCTGAGTTCGTCGTCCATATGTACGGTGACGACGGACCGAACCATGATGTTTGATAGTGCCGTCATTGTATGTCCCCTCGGTGGAATACCACGATAGTGTTTGCCCTTGAGACGAGACCTTGCAAGTGCAGGGTTCGGCTGACAGCGTAGGTTTGATGGCCGTTGATCCAGCGTTGTGGCCTAGCACGCACTTCCCACCACTTCACTACCGCGACTACCCAATGCAGCGAGCTGATTGGCGTTCCTCGGTCGCGAACGCTACCTTGAGCGGCCTCGCTACGCGAGCTGGGTGGGAATTCCAGGCTGGGCCACGACAACAGAAATCAGCGGAAGTTCATTGATTGTGAATTTGCGTTAACGATTGGCTAGTGTTTTCAATTGCTTGCAACAATTTCTTTTGATTAAACATTGCAAAACCGTACTAACCTGCTACATTACGATGCAGGGTTACTAGGAATTCGCCCGCATCATGGCTGATAGTGGGTAACCGTTTTTGTTTTTCAACAGTAGATCGGTCGTTTCAGGGATTGCGTCTGCGGACTCTTCATATGGGAAATGGAGAGGGATCCGTCCGCAGGTCGGCGGCTGCCGTGAGAGCTTTAATAATAGCTTGAGGAGTACGTAATAATGGCGAATCAATCGTCTTCCAGCGCATATATTACCGATGGGTCTGGAGCCAAATCCATTTTCAAGGGAAGAATCCCCGCACTCGCGTTGGTGCTGGCGGGGGTTGTCTATGCGGGCCAAGGCCTGGCCGCTGGCTGTCCTGCAAATACAGTGCCTGATGGCAAGAATCTCATCGTCAATGGCAATTTCTTCAATCAGCCTGCAGGGCCTTATCCCATTCCAGCAAAAACTGATCTTGGTGGCTGGGAAGCGGATGTGCCTTTCAATGGGATTGGCTATGCGCCGGATACCACGGTCACGATCGTAGTCGGCGAGCTTGATGACGGCGGGCCTATCTCCCAGATCCCTTTTCCGGGCGATGCGGATAACAACGTACCAGCGACGCCAACATGGCTTTACTCCAATGGTAACGACAAGGCCACCTCCCGCGTGATCTGGCGGCAGACGGTTACGGGGCTCACGCCAGGCAAGGACTATGTGTTCTACGGCTATTACAGCAATGTCATCAGTCCTGAGACGACGGACCCCTATGTGGAACCGATCATGAATTTCGGGGTGGATGGCGAGAGTATCGGCACGATTACCGCACTCAATCACAGCAACTTGCTGTCCGGTGATGGCGGCGAGGATGTCTGGAAGCGTTTCGAATTCAAGATTACGCCGACCAAGGATTCGGCAGTGCTGACCATTGCTGATGATGTCGTCAACGAAATTGGTGGTGACGACCTGGCGATTACGGCAATTGGCATCGAATCCTGTAAAACAACACTCGCTGGCCCTGATATTTCCGCAGACAAGACCAGCCTGATATTCACTGGTGTCGTCGCGGCCACCAGCGAGCCGCAGGTTATTACCGTGACCAATGAGGGTGAGTTGGATTTGAATATCACCAAGGTGGCACTGGCGGGCTTGAACCCCGCGGACTACGCGATCAGCAAGAACAGCTGCACCGCTGCTGTGGCGCCAAAAGGGACTTGCACGATCGAAGTTGTTTTCAAGCCGACGGTGATTGGCAGCCGCGTGGCTGAAGTGCAGGTTTCATCGAATGATGCTGACACCCCGGTGCTGAAAGTTCCGCTGGCGGGCACGGCTACGGCGATACCGCTGGGCAGTGTCGATGTGGAGCCTGTTGCGGTGGTTTTCCCGACGACTGAAGCGGGTAAGAGCAGTAAAGCCGAGACGATCACCGTAACTAATACCGGGGCGGCAGATATCACCATCAACGATGTGGTGCTTGCGCCAACCGATGCAGAATTCACCATGGATGCCACGGCCTGCGCCAAGGGTACCACGCTGAAGCCAAAAGCCAGTTGTGATATCACGGTTACCTTCGAGCCGACCAGTGCCGGGTCGAAGAGTGCTACGGTAACTGTGGCTTCGGATGACAAGGACAAGCCTGCTGTCAATGTGGCGCTGACGGGGCTTGCGACACCTTCCGCGACGGCCGATATCGCGTTCCCTGACAAAGATCTTCTGGCCAAAGGCATGTCTTTTGGCGAGCTGCTTGTTCAGACGACCAGCAAGCCGCAGACCTTCAAGATCAAGAATGCCGGTGGCGCGCCGCTGACGATCAGCGACATCAGTGTCTCGGATCCGCAGTTCAAGGCCGATACCACCGACTGTCTGGCGACACCGGTTGCAGCCGGCGAGGAATGTGAGGTTGAAGTGACCTTCTCACCGACGAAGGTGGGCCCGCAAACAGCGATTCTGAGCATTGTCTCCAATGATGTCGACGAGAGCCCGGTACCCGTACTGCTGACAGGAACTGGCCTGACCGATGACAAGGACAGCGATGGTGACGGCCTGACGGATGAAACCGAGGCACGCATGTGTACGGATCCGAACAACCCGGATACCGATGCCGATGGCCTGCCCGATGGCATCGAGGACGAAAACAAGAATGGCCGCGTCGATCGCGATGTCAGCGGTGCTTTCCTGGAGACAGATCCTTGTGTCAAGGATACGGATGGCGACGGCATCATCGACGGTGTCGAGGACGCGGATCATGACGGCAAGGTGCTCAAAGATGGCGCTGCGTTCAAGGAGACTGATCCGCGGATCGTCGACACCGACGGTGACGGCCTGACAGACGGCATCGAGGATGCCAACAAGAATGGCGTCTACGACAAGCCTGCCGAGACCGACCCGCGCGTTGTCGATACCGATGGTGATGGCATCAGCGATGGTATTGAGGACGTCAATCGCAATGGCGTCATCGATGCTGGCGAAACCGACCCACGGGTACCGAATAAAACCGAAGTGCTCGGTGAAACCGAAACGGCTGCTGGCCCGGTACTGACCGACCTGGAAGGTGGTGTCGGTGGTGGCGCTGCTGGCTTGCCTCTGCTCAGTCTACTGGGTGCGGGCATGCTGTTTCGTCGCAGAAAGGTAGCCGCCGCAGTGGCGGCTACCGTCGCCGGTGCTGCGTTGATCGCAGCACCCGTGCAGGCGAAGGAAGGGCAGTTCTACCTCGGTCTCGGTGTCGGTCAGTCTTATATCGAGCCTGACCCCGATACCAACAACACGGGCTACAACGTCGATGAGGACACAGACTTCGGTGGCAAGATCTTCCTTGGCTATGATCTGACCGATTTCTGGTCGATCGAAGGCTTCTATGCCGATCTTGGCGCATCCGAACTGAGCCATGCGACGAAGGCGGATGGGGAGATCGATTACAAGGCCTATGGCCTGGAGACTCTGCTCCACCTGCCCAACACCAAGCCGGGCTTTTCCGGTTTTCTGAAGCTGGGTCTGGGCAAGATGAAGACTGATAGTGATACGATCCCGTTTGAGGATCTTGAGAACGGCCAGTTGTTCGGTGGTGTCGGTCTCGAATATCAATTCGAGTCAACGGTGTCGCTGCGAGGTGAATATCAATACTTCGATGAAGATGCCCAGCTGATCACGCTGAACGTGCTCAAGCGTTTTGGTGGCGAAAAGCCCGTGCCTGTCGTCGTGGAGCCGGTCGATACCGATGGTGACGGAGTCATCGACGAAAAGGATAAATGCCCCGGCACGCCAGCGGGCACCCGCGTGGATGTCACCGGCTGTGCAATCGACAGCGATAACGATGGTATCGTCGATTCCCGCGACAAGTGTCCGAATACGCCGGAAGGTGTTCGCGTTGACGCAACGGGCTGTCAGTTCGTCGTCGAAGTGGCGATCGATTCTGACTCCGACGGCGTGATCGATGAGCACGACAAGTGCCCGGATACGCTGCAAGGCATCAAGGTCGATTCGAACGGTTGTCCGTTCGTGACTCAAGAAGTCATCGACCAGTTCACTGGCGTGCTCGAAGGGGTGAACTTCCACACCAATTCAGCCCGTCTCACCGGCGAAGCGATGAGCATTCTCAATGGTGTCGCGCATCAGCTTGCTGAGCATCCAGAGGTCAACGTGATCATTGTTGGCCACACGGACAGCATTGGCCCGGCGGATCGTAACCGCGCTCTGTCGCTAGAGCGAGCCAAGTCGGTGGCACGTTATCTCGTCAGCCGCGGTATCGAGCGCAGCCGTCTGAAGTACGCCGGCAAGGGCGAAGATGAGCCCATCGCCTCCAACGCGACTGCGGCAGGACGCGCGAAGAACCGCCGCGTTGAGTTCATTGTTGAACATGATGGATATGACGGTGGTTACGGCGCTTCCAATCGTTACTGATCTTCGATAGATCGCTGTACCGAAGCCGTCCCCGCAAGGGGGCGGCTTTTTTTGTGCCTGGATATTGGTTTTTTCTGTTGCCCCGGGGCAGTGAATCGTCGATTTTGCCACCCATGTTCAACCCTGTGGCAGCGTGCCAGCAATGGGGCTGATATACTTGCGCGCTTGAATTTCGGGGTATCGATATGAGCGAATACGATGTTTCTACCTTCCAGGGGCTGATCCACGCCTTGCAGGATTACTGGGGCAAGCAGGGTTGTGTGCTGATCCAGCCCTATGACATGGAAATGGGGGCGGGTACATTTCATCCGGCGACGTTTTTACGTGCGATCGGGCCGGAGCCATGGCGCAGCGCCTATGTGCAGCCTTCGCGCCGTCCGACCGATGGCCGCTATGGTGAGAACCCCAACCGGTTGCAGCATTACTACCAGTTTCAGGTGGTGCTCAAACCCTCTCCGCTCGATATTCAGGATCTCTACCTTGGCTCTTTGCAGGCGCTGGGCATCGATCCGCTTGAACACGATATCCGCTTCGTTGAAGACAACTGGGAGTCACCCACCCTCGGTGCCTGGGGGCTTGGCTGGGAGGTCTGGCTCAATGGTATGGAGGTAACGCAGTTCACTTATTTCCAGCAGGTGGGCGGACTCGACTGTCGCCCGGTCACCGGTGAGATCACCTATGGCCTGGAGCGCATCGCCATGTATCTGCAGGGGGTCAAGAGTGTCTATGACCTGGTATGGAACTGCGGGCCGCAGGGTACGGTGACTTATGGCGACGTGTTTCACCAGAACGAGGTGGAGCAGTCGGCCTACAATTTCGAGCAGGCCGATATCCAGCTGCTGTTCGATGCTTTCGACAATATGGAGCGTGAGAGTCAGCGCCTGATCGAGGCTGGGTTACCGCTGCCGGCTTATGAGCAGATGCTACGTGCCTCTCATTCATTCAATCTGCTCGATGCCCGTCATGCCATTTCGGTGACAGAGCGCCAGCGCTACATTCTGCGCATTCGCGGATTGTCGCGGGCCGTGGCCGAGGCGTATTTCGAGGCGCGGGAAAAACTCGGCTTTCCGATGCTGGCTGAGCAGAAGGAGGTGGCCAATGGCTGAACAAAAGGATTTGCTGATCGAGATCGGCACAGAAGAATTACCACCGAAGGCGCTGCCGAAGCTCTCTGCCAGTTTTACTGATGGCATCGTCAAGGGCTTGAAAGAGCAGGGGTTGGCTTTTGCCGATGTCGCCCCTTTCGCATCGCCACGGCGTCTGGCCGTGCTGATTCGCGATCTCGATGTCCGCCAGGCTGACAAGGCGGTGGAGCGTCGCGGTCCTGCATTGCAGGCAGCGTTCGATGCGCAGGGCAACCCCACGAAGGCCGCCGAAGGTTTTGCACGCTCTTGTGGCGTCAGTGTGGATGCGCTCGACAAGGTGGAAACCGACAAGGGAGCGTGGCTCTATTTTCGCAGCATGCAGGAAGGTCAGGCGACTGATGCATTGATCCCGGAGATCATCGAGGCAGCACTTGCCAATCTGCCGATTCCCAAGCGAATGCGTTGGGGGGCCGGTGAAGCGCAGTTCGTGCGGCCGGTACACTGGCTGATCATTCTGTTTGGCGACGAGGTGATTCCGGCGACCATTCTTGGTGTGGCTGCGGGCAGCACGACACGCGGGCACCGCTTTCATCACCCTGACACGCTGGAGATCAGTGCGCCGGCGGATTATGCCGAGATCCTGGCAAGCCGGGGCTATGTGGTGGCGGATTTCAACCGCCGCCGGCAGATGATTCGCGAGCAGGTCGAAAAGGCAGCCGCCGACCTGGGCGGGGAAGCGCTGATCGAGGACGCGCTGCTTGATGAGGTGACCGCGCTGGTGGAGTGGCCGGTGGCGCTGGCGGGTGGTTTCGAGGAGAAGTTCCTCGAAGTGCCCCATGAAACCCTGATCACGACAATGCAGGACAACCAGAAATACTTCGCCGTGTTCGACAGCAACAAGCGCCTGCTGCCTCACTTCATCACCATTGCGAACATCGACAGCAGCAACCCTGCCGTGGTGATCGAGGGCAACGAACGGGTCATTCGCCCCCGCTTTGCTGATGCCGTGTTCTTCTGGGAGCAGGATCAGAAGCAGAAGCTGGCTGATCGTATCGAGGCGCTCAAGCAGATCCTGTTTCAGCAGAAGCTGGGTACTTTGTACGACAAGTCACAGCGGGTGAAAGCACTGGCCCGTGAGATCGCCGAACGCATTGGTGCCGATGTCGAGCAGGCCGAACGGGCGGCGGAGCTTGCCAAGTGCGACTTGATGACAGCGATGGTCGGTGAGTTCCCCAAGCTGCAGGGCATCGCCGGGCGTTACTACGCGGCACTCGATGGCGAGCCTGCCGAGGTGGCTGCGGCCATGGAAGAGCAATACATGCCGCGCCACGCTGGTGATGACCTGCCTGCCGGCCAAACGGGTCAGGTACTGGCATTGGCCGACAGAATCGACACACTGGTGGGGATTTTTGGCATTGGGCAGAAGCCCACTGGCGCCAAAGACCCCTTTGCGCTGCGTCGCGCTGCACTGGGGGTGTTGCGCATCATCATCGAGCGTGAGTTGCCGCTGGATCTGCGCCTGTTGTATCAATCTGCCGCCGACTTGCTCGGTGAGCGTCTGGAAGACAAGCAAGCGGTGGACAGTTGCCTTGAATACACGCTGGAGCGCCTGAAGGCTTTCTACCAGGATCAGGGTGTCGCGGTCGATGTCATCGACGCCGTGCTGATCCAGCAGCCGACCCGCCCATTGGATTTCGATCATCGCGTCAAGGCCGTGTCGGCATTCAGGAAACTTGAGCAGGCGGAGAGCCTGGCCGCCGCCAACAAGCGGATCGGCAATATTCTGAAGAAGGTCGATCACTCGCTACCGGAGCAGATCGATGTATCGCTGCTGCAGGAAGACGCCGAGCGGGCGCTGTATCAGCAGCTGGAACAACTCAAGCCGGACGCGCTGGCAATGTTCGACAGCGGTGACTACGAGGCAGCGCTGATGCGCCTGGCTGGACTTCGGGAAACGGTGGACCGCTTCTTCGATGATGTCATGGTGATGGTTGACGACCCGGCACTGCAACGCAACCGCCTGGCGCTGCTGAATCAGCTGCGTGGCCTGTTTCTGCGGGTGGCGGATCTGTCGCGGTTGCAGTATTGATCTGGCCCGGATTTCTCACCAGTTCACTGCTGCGACCGCCCAAAGCGGTGCGCTGACTGGCGTTCACTCGGTCGTGAACGCCAGCCATCACGCCACCTTGAGCGGCCTCGCTATACGACCTGGTGAGAAGTCCGGGCTCGCGCAATGCGAGCCCATTCTGACCAATCGCCCTTTTATTCTTCCTTGATCTCGAACTCGACCCGCCGATTCAATTGGCGGCCTGCCGCTGTCGTGTTGTCGGCGATCGGATGCTGCTTGCCATGGCTTATGCGCTCCAGACGCTGTGCGTTGATACCCCGGTCGATGAGGGCGTTGGCTGCGGCGTTGGCCCGTTTCAGGCCGAGTGCCTGATTGTAGCGTTCTGAGCCTTCTGCATCGGTATGTCCGTGGACGCGCAGTTCGATATCCTGGTGTGCCTTGAGTTCGGCGGCGACGTGATCGAGTTTCTGCTCAGCAGCAGCTGAGAGTTCATATCGGTCGAACTCGAACAGGATGGTCGGCAATGTTAGGCTGGTTGTGGGCGCCGGCGGTGGCTCGGGTGTGAGCGGCGGCATTGTGGGGGTGACCGCTGCAACGGGTGCTGGTGCCTTGCTTGTGCGTGGTGTATGCGAACGTCCGAACCGCTTGATCAGGCCGATCGAAAACGCTTTGGCATCCTCGTCGAAAGAGATGAACTCGATACGCGCGGCAAAACCATTCGACCAGCCGTATTCCAGGCCGGCACCAAGATGCAGATCCCAGTCCTTGCGTTGGCGATGGATGATATTGGCGGAGGAGGTATCGAGCTTGCCGATGCCGATGCGACCAAAGAATGACAGGCCTTCGCGTCGATAGTAGCCCTCGTCATCAGGATAGCCGGGATAGTCGCTGCCAGAGCGGGAGTTGAACAGATAGCCAATCGCGCTGACCCCACCGTACTTGTAGTCGATTTCTCCCGCGTGACTCCGGGAGGTCTCGTCAGCAATACCTGCCTCGCCGAGCCTCGAGTAGAAACCCTCGACGCTCAGTCGTTTGCTGAGATCGAACCCGAGTGTGAGCGTCGCCCCGGTGCTACTGTCATCGTCCTGGATGAACCCGGTATCACGTGTGTCGGGTTCGAGTGTCGACGCAGAGAGACCGCCGCCAAGATAGAGCCGCTGAGGGAAATCTCTGGCTGCCGCCATCTCGGCAGCCAGCAGCGGTGTAGCAATACTGGCTGCAATGCAGCTGGACAGCACCAGTCTTTGCAAGCAGGGTTTATGGTGGCGAATGTTCATTGCTGCGCCCTCGTTGCCAGGCGGTGTCGGCGCAGACCGACAAGCGCCAATGGGGCCAGCAGCCAGCCCAGGCTCCCTGCACCATGTCCTTGCAGTCCGGTTTCGATCAGCCGCTGAGCCGACCCGGTATCGGCGAGTACGGCAGTTGGTGTCGGTGTTGATGCGGGTATTCTGGTTCCTGGCAGTGGTGTCACGGTGATCTGGATACGTGCTTCGCTGCTACCACCATTGCCGTCGCTGATTTGGTAGATCAGGAAGTCGTCGCCGCTGAAACCGGTATCGGAGGTGTATCTGATCACCTCGCCAATGACCGTAGCGGTACCATGCGCTGGCGGCTTGCTAATGGTCAGCTGCAGCGGATCGTTTTCGGGATCGCTGTCGTTGCTCAGTGGCGCGATGTCGACAGGCTCACCCGTGTTGGCAGTGGCGTTGTCCGGTTGCGCAAGCGGTGGCTGGTTGATGGGCGCCAATTGCAGATTGCCGCCGGTGCCCAAATGGAAATCTGCATCATCGATGTCATTGTGCGAGCTGGTGTCGCGGGGGAATGTTTCCGGGGCGGTCAGATCGTGCTGATCTGGATCGATGTCTTTCGCGAATGCCGAAATGCCATAGTATTTTTGTCCGGGTGCAATGCCGAGGTCGAGCAGTGAAACGAATGCAAAGCCGAGTGCTTCCGGTTGTGAGCTGCGTGCGACCATGAATCCGTTGGGTGACTTGCTGCTATTGGAAAGAAAGTCGTTCAGGGTGTAGATGTTGGTGATGCCGTACTGAACCTTCGTGGTGTCGGCATAGCCGCTTTCGTGGATCCGGACGAGTGGGCCATACGCGTCCGGTTGGCCATCGGCGCCCAGCGACAGTATTGCGGCGATCTGGATCGGGTTGTTACCGCTTTTTTCCAGCACGGTGTGTCCAGCGAGCGCCAGTTCGCTGGAGGGTGCGATGATTCCCTGGCTATAGATCAGGTCGACGCGCTCGATATTCTTGTGTGAATAGCGCCATGGGCCGGCGTTGGTGAACACGTCGAGCGCACCAATATTGGCGACATTGCCGGCAATGATCTCCGCCAGTGGGCAGTCTCCAGGGGTGCCCGGCAGCGTGGCCTGGTATTGCCGGGCTGTGCCAGCCGTTTCCGCATAGATAGCGCAGGGCTCTCCAGTGGCATTGGGATTATCGATGCGGACGATCTGAACTCGATCAGGCTGAATGGGGTTGTACGCAAGCGTTTGATCCTGGTAGACGAATGATTCGATCTTGAGATCGACACCCAGACCCCAGCGATAGCTGCTGTCGTCGACAATATAGCTTGAAGGGACTGCTGGCACCGAGGTGGTATTGACGAGAGAAACCTCTCCGCGTGCCATTGCGCTGCCTACCGGTGCGGCTGTGGCTGCCACGAGAATTAGTGTCCGCAGTATTTTGCCGTATCGGTGCTGTTTCAACGGAGGCGTGTACGAATTGTTCATGACCCAGAGTCCTTTCTGTTATTGGTTTTGGTGTAGCGGGGGCAAGGTTAAGTCTGTTTTCGCAGAAATATGTTGTTCGATTTCACTAAAATCATGTGCTTGGCAGTGAAAACTTGTAAATTGTGTGAGATGTACAACGTAATTATCGATCGAGACGGGGTAGTCAACAGAGACTCGGATCATTTCATCAAGTCAGTGGATGAGTGGGTTGCGCTGCCCGGTAGCCTGGAGGCGATTGCCCGTCTCAGTCAGGCGCAGGTGGCTGTGCATGTCGCGACCAACCAGTCGGGGATTGCGCGTGGTCTGTTCACGTTGGCGGAACTTGATGCTATGCATCGGAAGTTCCGCCAACAGCTCGCGGGCTATGGGGGGGAGGTGGCGTCGATACACTACTGCCCGCATGGGCCAGACGACGATTGCGACTGCCGCAAGCCGCGGCCAGGTATGTATCAGCAGATTGCGGCGGCGTTTGGTTTCAGCCTGGAAGGGGTGCCCGTGGTGGGCGATTCACTGCGTGATCTGCAAGCCGCGGTCGAAGTCGGTGCCCGGCCGATTCTGGTTCGAACCGGAAAAGGCGAGCGAACACTGGCGGCAGGCGGGTTGCCTGAGAACACGCAGGTCTATTGCGATTTGAGCGAGTTTGTCGATAACTGGCTGGCGGCAGGGCGTGGCCAGCCGCCGTAGCGGGTGGCGTTACTTCGCCACCGGCCGAGCCGACACGATGGCAGCACGTACGGAGTCGATGCCGCTTTCGTTCTTGTTGAGGCCGAGATCGACGACTTCGCGGGTCTTTGCCTTCAGGGTGCCGTGAATCGGCTTTTGGATCTGGCGCTCGCGCCCGCTGCTGTCGACGAAGTTGATGGCAATGACGAGCCCGGTCATGTCTGTCGGCGTCAGATTGGCCAGTTCGGCCTTGTAGCGACCGGATTTGTCGATGCCGGTACGCACCTGAATGTACTGTGAGGGGTTGCTGCCCAGATCGAGCGCGATCAGTTCGTTGTAGGACTTGAGGCCGATGGCACTCTTGTCGTTGGCGCCTTTCTGGAAGTACGTTTTTGCGGTGCGCAGGTCACCGCGCTTTTTGGCGATGACACCGAGCTGGTAATAGGCATCCGAGGTGGGCAGCAATTCCAGGCTCGCCTTCAGATCACGTTCTGCCTCTGCCTCCATGCCGAGTTTGGCTTCGATCAGGCCACGATTCAGGCGATTACGAAAGAATTTCGGGTTGAGATCGACGGCGGTGTCGTAGTAGCGCTTGGCGACATCGTAGCGCCCCGCCTTTGCCTCGGCATCGCCCAGCAATGCATAGAACAAGCTTTCTGCTGGTTCCACTGTAATGGCCTGGCGTGCCAGTGCCCGTGCGAGATCGACATCACCTTCGGCCAGTGCTTTACGGCCTTGTTCGTAGTCTTTGTAGGCCTGCTTGGTGCTTTTCAGCCGCGCGACCATTTTCTGATAGCGCTCTTTGCCTTTGATGCCGCCGGAAGGGAATTTCTTCAACGCCTCAAGGTTGTTCTGAACCCGCTCCTGCGATGGCGGGTGACTGGCGAACAACCCTTCGACCCAGCCGGGGCTGCGGTTGTTGGCAAGACGCACGAAGATACGTTGCAATTCGACGGCCTCGGCTGGGTCGTAACCTGCCTTCGCCATGTATTTCATGCCGTAGTAATCGGATTCGCGTTCGGCATCGCGGCCATATTTCAAGGTCAGCAGTTGGGCGCCGAGCCCTGCGCCCAGTTGTGCCAGCTGGGCATAGTCTTTGTTCCGGGTGCCTACCGCCGTGGCGAATACCGCCCCCTGCAACAGTACGCTTTTCGACATCTGCCGTGCCGTGTGTTTTGCAGCGGCGTGGACGATTTCATGCCCCAGCACTGCCGCGAGCTGGGCTTCATTCTCCAGCTCGGTCAGCAGGCCGCGATTGATGGCGATCTTGCCACCCGGCAGCGCCCAGGCATTGGGGGTGGAGTCGTTGATGACGCTGAACTCATAAGGCAGCTTCCTGTCAGCGACCGCCGCAAGCTTCTGTCCGACTTCCCGTACATAGGCCACCAGCTTTTCGTCGGCCACATAATCGCCACCTTGCACTTGCCGCAGTGGCGCGTAGTTCTGCTTGCCGATTTCCAGTTCCTGCGCTTCAGAGACAAGTGATAGCTCACGCTTGCCGGTCACCGGGTTGACGGCACAGCCAGAAATAAAGACGACGCTGGCGATGAGTGTAACGAGAAGCTTTTTCATGGCTTGAGTCCTTGCTGAGTTTACTGCCGCACCAGCCTATTTGGGCATCACGGTACGAGCGCCGTCTGGTCCGCCAAGAATGAGTACATCAGCAGGGCGGTAGGCAAAAATGCCGACGGTCACAACGCCTGGCAGCATGTTGATCTGTTGCTCTAATTTGACCGGCTCCATGATTTCGAGGTTATGGACGTCGAGAATGATATTGCCGTTATCGGTAACAAAGCCTTCGCGCAGGGTCGGCTGGCCGCCGAGCTTGACGAGCTGGCGGGCGATGAAGCTCTGCGCCATTGGAATGACTTCCACCGGCAGCGGGAACTTGCCCAGCACGCGAACGAGCTTGGATTCATCGGCGATACAAACGAATTTTTCGCTGGCACCGGCGACGATTTTTTCCCGCGTCAGCGCGCCACCGCCACCCTTGATCAAGTGGAGTTGTTCATTGGATTCATCTGCGCCATCAACATACAGCTGTAGATCGCCCACCTGATTCAGATCAAGAACCGGAATGCCGTGCCCGCGCAGTCGTTCGGCACTGGCTTCGGAGCTGGCCACCGTGCCGTCGATGCGGCTCTTTATTTTCGCCAGCAAGTCGATAAAGTGATTGGCGGTGGAGCCGGTACCGATACCGACGATCATGCCGTTTTCAACATATTCGATAGCCGCTTCTGCCGCCGCTTTTTTCATGTCATCTGCATTCATGCCTTTGTTCTCCAATTTTATTGCCTGCAGGGCCTTGCAATCATACACGGTGACAGGGTTTCACCTCAAAGTGCTTTCGGTTACGCTTCGTCGATGGTTTCCATAGAAAAGATACTGACGGCACGCGTTTACGACGTTGCCAACCATACGCCGTTGGATATGGCGCCGCTGCTATCACAACGCCTGGGTAATCGTGTGCTACTCAAGCGTGAAGATTTGCAGCCGGTGTTTTCCTTCAAGTTGCGGGGCGCATATAACAAGATTTTTCATCTTTCGGATGAAGAAAAGGCGCGCGGCATTATCGCAGCATCGGCGGGTAATCATGCGCAGGGCGTGGCGCTTGCTGGCGCTGGTCTTGGTATCAAATCGGTGATTGTCATGCCGCGCACCACGCCCGACATCAAGGTTAAGGCGGTGCGCCGTCTGGGAGGCAAGGCCGTACTGCATGGTGACAGCTATGATGAGGCCTATGCGCATGCGATGGAGCTGGCTGCCGAGGAAGGTTTCACGTTCATCCATCCGTTTGATGATCCGCTGGTGATCGCCGGTCAGGGAACGGTCGCGATGGAATTGCTGCAACAGCATCCGGACCCCATCAAAGCTGTTTTCATCCCGGTCGGCGGTGGCGGTCTGATCGCTGGCATGGCCAGCTACATCAAGGCATTGCGGCCGGACATCAAGATTATCGGTGTCGAACCCGATGACACACCAACGCTGTATTCGGCGCTGGAACACAATCGCCGCGTGACGTTGAAAGAGATCGGTCTGTTCGCCGATGGTGTCGCGGTAAAGCAGATCGGCAAGACGACATTCCCGTTGGCGAAAAAATATGTCGATGAAGTGGTGCTCGTCAGCACCGATGAGATGTGCGCGGCCATCAAGGATATTTTCGAGGACACGCGGTCGATGATGGAGCCGGCAGGCGCGCTGGGCATTGCCGGCCTGAAGAAGTATGTTCAAGCCACAGGCGTGAAGAATGAAACGCTGATTGCCATCAACAGTGGCGCCAATATGAATTTTGAGCGCCTGCGGCACGTGACCGAGCGTGCGGAGGTGGGTGAGCGGCGCGAAGCCTTACTGGCCGTGACCATTCCGGAAGAGCCGGGCAGCTTCAAGAAATTCTGCAGGACCATCGGCAACCGGGGTATCACGGAGTTCAACTATCGTTACTCCGATGCCCGCGATGCGCTGGTGTTCGCTGGTATCAAGCTTACCGGAGGTGACGAGGAGCGGGAGGCCTTGATCTCGGAGCTGCGCGAAAAGAGCTATCCGGTACTCGATCTGACGGACAATGAGGTCGCCAAGGTTCATCTGCGCTACATGGTGGGTGGGCATGCGCCGGACATTGCAGATGAACTGGTTTACCGTTTCATCTTTCCCGAGCGCCCCGGCGCATTGCTGAAATTTCTGACGGCAATGGGGCATCGCTGGAATATCAGCCTGTTCCACTATCGTAACCACGGTTCGGCCCACGGGCGCATTCTGGTGGGTATTCAGGTGCCGGTGGGGGAACGTCGTGAGTTTCGCGCGTCGCTGAAGAACCTGGGCTATCAGCACTGGGAGGAAACCGACAACCCGGTATACAAGCTATTCCTGAGTTAAATGGTAGGTAATACCCCTAGGTCATCAGGGGAAGTATCGTCAACCCTGCAAATCCTCTATGATCTAGACATCTTCTAAAAACAAGCAAGGTAGTTAAGAGAATGAGTGTTGAAATTCCCGAACGTGATGGCGATGGCTATTTGGTCGACATGAACGAATGGACTGAAGAGATCGGTCGCGCCATGGCTGAAGCCGACGGTGTCGAGCTGGACGATGTGAAGTGGAACCACATCATGAAGGCCAGAGAATACTATGACGAGAACATGGTTGTGCCTCCCATTCGCAAGTTCGCCAAATATGCTGGCGAGAACCAGAAAGACATCTTCAAGATATGGAATACAGGGCCAATGAAGCCCATTACCAAATACGGCGGGCTGCCAAAGCCAACCGGTTGCGTGTAAGCGCGACAAGCTCCCAGTATGACAAAAGCCGCCTTTGGGCGGCTTTTTTGTGGCTGTCGTCAAATCCCGGGCCTGATGTCACCAAACTGTAAAACCTCACTCCGTGAGCGACTTGGCATTGATCTGGAGCTGCTTTCTGATGCACCATTGCCCGCCTCCGGACAATGATCAGTGGAATTCCAGTCATGACTCGTTCACTCGTTTTTCCCCTCTTGCTCGTCGCCACGTTGGTATCGGCCTGTTCCACTGCCTATTACGGTGCCATGGAAAAGGTTGGCTATCACAAACGCGATATTCTGGTCAGCCGGGTAGAGAAGGCCAAGGACTCGCAGCAGGAGGCGCAGCAGCAGTTCAAGTCGGCGCTGGAACGCTTCGAGTCGGTGGTCAACCTTGCCGAGACCGATCTGTTGAAGGCCTACAAGAAGCTGAATGATGAGTACGAGGACAGCGAAGCGGCGGCAGCCGAGGTGTCGGAACGTATCGATGAGGTGGAAGATGTCGCCACGGCACTGTTCAGAGAGTGGCGCAAGGAGATCGGCCTGTATCAGAACCCGACGTTGAAGGCCTCCAGTGAAAGTAAGTTGCGCGATACCCAGGCACGCTACAAGCAGATGATGGCTTCAATGCGTAAAGCGGAAAGTTCGATGAAGCCGGTGTTGCTGACTTTGCGGGACAACGTGCTGTTTCTCAAGCACAACCTCAATGCCCAGGCTGTGGGTGCATTACGCTCGGAGTTCACCGCGCTGAAAGCCGATATTACCTCGTTGATCGCGCAGATGAATCGTTCGATCGAGAGTTCAAACCGGTTTATTGCCGAGATCAAGGAGTAGTCTGCAGCCGCTCGCTACGAAGCCTGCTTCTTGTAGCTGGCCAGTGCAGCTACGCGCTGGCGAGTCAGCTCGTTCGCCAGATCCAGTCCCTTGAGTCCCTGTTCGACCAGTGGTTTCACCGCGATGCTGGCGGCCGCCTGTTGTGCGCCAAGCATGTATGGTCGCTGTGGATAGGGTTTGTCCCCAAGCCCGGCGCGCCCGTGGGCATCGGCTTCGCAAACCAACAGTATGTCGGCAAAGCGTTCCGGGCGGCGAAAGGCGTCGAGTGATTCAAGTGTACGCAGTAGCGTGGAGGGCTTGAGTTCGCGCGAACGGTGAACATGCGTGTGATAGGTTGCCACCAGCATGGCCATTTCCCGCCAGGCTTTCGGTGCGCGCAGGCGGCGGCACATTTTCTCGATGATTTTAGCGCCTCGCGCTTCGTGCCCGTGGTGACTGGGCAGAATGTTCTTTGGCGTCGTGCCCTTGCCAAGGTCATGGGTCAGGGCAGCGAAGCGCAACATTGGTGCGGGTGATGCCTTTGCCGCTTCGGTCAGCACCATCATGGTATGCACGCCAGTATCTATTTCGGGATGGTATTTGGCGGGTTGCGGCACGCCGTAGAGGCGATCGATCTCCGGAAAGATGGCGCGCAGCGCGCCGCAGTCACGCAGCACCTCGAAAAACACCGCAGGCGAACGCTCGCTCAGTGCTTTTGCAAGTTCCTGCCAGATCCGTTCTGCGACCAGCGCATCGACTTCGCCATTGGCGACCATGTTACGCATCAACGCGATTGTTTCATCGGCGACACGAAAGCCAAGGTAAGCATACCGTGCGGCAAAACGGGCGACGCGCAGGATGCGCACAGGATCTTCGGCAAACGCCGGAGAGACATGACGCAGGATGCGATTTTCAAGATCGTCGAGGCCGTGGTAGAAATCGATAATCTTGCCCGTACTATCCTCGGCCAGTGCGTTGATCGTCAGGTCGCGGCGCAGCAGATCCTCTTCCAGCGTTACCTCGGGGGATGCATGTACCTCGAAGCCGTGGTAGCCGGGCGCAGTCTTGCGTTCGGTGCGTGCCAGCGCATATTCTTCCTGCGTTTCGGGGTGGAGAAATACTGGAAAATCCTTGCCAACCTGACGGTAGCCAAGCGCTGTCATCTGTTCGGGCGTGGCGCCAACAACAACCCAGTCCCGCTCTTTGGGTGTGCGGCCAAGCAGCTTGTCGCGGACTGCGCCGCCAACCAGATAGATCTTCAACCCAGCCTCCGGGCGCCTGTTGTATATTGTGTCGATGAAAAGAAGAGTCGTTATTTCCGCCGCTATTGTAGCAGGCCTGCTGCTGTGCTCGACGATGGGTTGCAGTACGCTGGGTTATTACTCCCAGAGCGTCAGGGGGCATCTGTCGCTATTGAGCAAGCAGCGTCCGGTCACCACTGTGGCCGATGATGAAGCTGTCGATGAAAAACGTCGCGAGCAGTTGCAGCTGGCGCTGGAGATCCGCGACTACGCCAGCAAACGGTTGAAGCTGCCGGACAACGACAGTTACCGCCAATACGTCGAGCTGGGGCGACCCTATGTGGTGTGGAACGTCGTCGCCACGCCTGAACTGTCGCTAGAGCCGCTGAAGTGGTGTTTTCCGATCGTCGGCTGCCTGAGTTATCGCGGTTACTTCAAGCGGGCGGCGGCGGAAGCCTTTGCCGAGCCGCTCAAGCAGCAGGGCAATGACGTCATGGTCAGGGGCGTGCGCGCCTACTCGACGCTGGGCTGGTTCGATGACCCGTTGCTCAGTTCGATGCTCGATCAGGGATCGCTGGCCACCGCCGAGGTGATCTTCCATGAATTGGCGCATCAGATCATCTATGCGAAGAACGATACTGTGTTCAATGAGGCGTTTGCTTCAACCGTTGGTGAGTTGGGTGTGAAGCAGTGGCTGATCGATCTGCATCCGGAACGTCTTGCAGACTACCAGCAGGCGCTGGGTCGGCGTGATCAGTTCTTGCAGTTGCTGCGCGGCACCTCCGATGCTTTACGGGCGCTTTACGGCAGCGACGTTTCTGATGATGAAAAACGGCAGCACAAGCAGGTCATCCTGGCTCGATTGCATAGCGACTACGAAGCGCTGAAGCAACGCTGGGATGGTTTTGATGGTTACGACCAGTGGTTCAGCACACCAGTCAACAACGCGCGGTTGATCTCGATTGCCGTGTATCGTGACCGGGTGCCCGATTTCATGCGCTGGTTTGATGCCTGTGGCGAGGATTTCGAGCGCTTCTACGCAGTCGTCAAGCGTATGGGCTCGATGGCACAGAAGCAACGCCACCAGGTACTGACCGGGTCGGCCGACTGCGCCATCTGATCAAGCGGTCAGATTCGTCGCGCCATCGAGCGGTAATGCTGGTATAGCCCCTCCTTGTCCTGTAGGCCGAGATACTTGGGCGCAATGGCTTCCAGGGAGGTTGGGCAGGGCGTGGTATTGCGTGAGCAAACGCTGTCGGTTTGCAAGGAGCGGTAGTTGTCCATCGTGAATGGCTTGCCCGGTATCCACTCCATGATGCTTGCTTCGACGCGCGACAGCCAGTCGGGCAGCGCCCAGACCTTGATCTTCTGGCCGGTCAACCTGGCGGTATAGTCAACCAGTTCGCGTAGTGTGTAGATGCGTGGTCCACACAGGTCGACTCTCTGTCCATGGCAGGCATCGTCTTCCAGCGCATCGGCAAATGTCTGGCAGAGGTCGCCCACATAGACCGGCTGAAAACGGGCATTGGCGCAGGCCAGTGGCAGAACGCCGGGCGCGAGCCTGATCAGGTTGGCAAAGCGATTCAGAAAGCTGTCGCCCTCGCCAAAGATTACCGAGGGGCGAAAGCTGGTGACGGCCAGGTTCGGGCCAGCTGCGGCATGGACCAAGTCTTCACCGCGCCCTTTGGTTTGCAGGTAGCGGCTGCTGCCGCGTTTGTTAGCATGGAGCGCGCTCATGTGCAGCAGTCGGGGCACCGATTGCTGCTTGCAGGTTTCGGCAATGCGGCCTGGCAGCTCGGTATGGATTGCCCGAAAAGTCGCGTGCTTCGATTCATTCAGTATGCCGATGAGGTTGATGACCGCGTCCGCGCCAGCGATGGCGTCGCTGAGCTGGCCGGCATCATTGACATTGCACTCGAACACTTCGGCGTTGGGCAGCACCTTGAGATCGCGATGACGCTCGATCTTCCGGGTGGGTACGCGTACACGGTAGCCGCGGTTCGATAACATACCGACGAGGTGGGTACCTACGAATCCGGTCCCGCCCAATACACAAACGGTTTTTATTGTCATGCTCGATTGCTCCCAATCATCTGGCCGACGGACAGTCTAAAATCATGTGCCTTTGAAAACAATTGCCACGCGTCTAAAACAGGCGTTAATTCAGGGCTAAATCGTTGACTATATTAGAGAACCCTTGTTGACCTGAAAAAACATTAGGTCTATTTTGACCATTGCATGGGAAGAGGTGATTGCCGTTGGGTATCCACCACAGCCAACGGCAGATCATGTTACCCCGCAATCCTCTGCTGAAATCTGACGCCGCCTACTGGGAGTAGTGGGTCATTGGTTCGTGGAATCAATGCTCCCGGAAGCCCGGTTTGGGCTTGCCGAGTGCGTGCTTCCCCAACGGTTCAGTTTTCAGAATATTACAATCATTGTACCGTTGCCTGCGCAACCACCAAAACAGGAGACAATACTAAATGGCCCATATCGTAATTCTTGGCGCCGGAACTGGCGGAATGCCCGCCGCCTACGAAATGAAAGCACTGGTTGGCGACAACCATGAAGTTACAGTCATCAACGAGAACCCATATTTCCAGTTCACGCCGTCCAATCCCTGGGTTGCGGTCGGCTGGCGTGATCGTAAGTCGATCACTTTCGATATTCGCACCTATCTCGAAAAGAAAAAGATCAACTTCATCGCCAAACGGGTCGATGCCATCGACGCCGCTGCGAATACACTCACGCTCGATGATGGCGAAACTGTCGACTATGACTACATGATCATCGCCACTGGCCCCAAGCTTTCGTTCGAAGAAGTGGAAGGTGCCGGGCCTGACGGTGGACATTCCAATTCGATCTGTACCGTCAATCACGCAGAGAAAGCCTGGGATGCCTACCAAAAACTGCTGGCCAAGGGCTCAGGTCATCTCGTCATTGGTGCGATGCCGATGGCCAGCTGCTTTGGTCCGGCCTATGAATTCTCTCTGATCGTCGATGCCGACATGCGCAAGCGTAAAGTGCGAAACAAGTTCAAAATGACCTATGTCAGTTCCGAGCCGTATATTGGCCATCTGGGTCTTGGCGGTGTCGGTGACTCGAAGAGTATGCTGGAGTCCGAACTACGCAATCATCATATATCCTGGATTACCAATGCCCGGACTACCAAGGTCGAAGAAGGCAAAATGCTGATCGAGGAGCTGGATGCTGAAGGTGAAGTGGCCAAGAACCACGAGCTGGAGTTCGATTTCGCCATGATGCTCCCTGCGTTCAAAGGGGTGGATGCCGTCGCCAACGTAGAGGGTCTATGCAATCCCCGCGGCTTTGTCATGGTCGATGAGCTACACCGTAACCCCACTTTCAAGAATATCTACTCTGTCGGGGTCTGTATCGCGATTCCGCCAGTGGAGGCCACGCCTGTGCCAACGGGCACGCCGAAAACCGGTTACATGATTGAGTCGATGGTGACCTCGGCAACACACAATATTGCGGATGAACTGGCAGGTAAGGAGCCCACTACGACGGCGCAGTGGAACGCCAT
>JALSHZ010000108.1 GCA_026981985.1 Gammaproteobacteria bacterium
CGGATAGAGCCAAGAGCCGTGAAAAAACGACCGAAATCCTACCCCAAACTCATGAAACCTAGACCACAAGCCCGCGAAGAAGTAAGAAAGAATGGCCACCCTAAGAAACTTAAGTAAGTGCCATTCCACCCAGATGCCCTTTGATAATACTGACGACGATGGGCAGCTGTAGCGTTTGATAGTCGTGGACAGCGATATTCTGGAATCCCACCATCCGCTTGAGTTTTTCTGCCAGTGCTTTGTCGATCCAGCCTGCCCGCGCCAGCAGGTTGAACACATCGCGCGCACTCTGTGGCACGCCAAGACGCTCCCGGCGAGTCAGGTGCTGCCCCATGTCCAGCGCTGCTTCACAGGCGCGCTGAATATTGAGGATGGCAGCATCCTGACGCGTGAAGTTGTCCGCAAAACCCTCCGGGTCGGCGGCGTATTCCTCTTTGGCACGCGCCACACAGCGCTCGATCGTCGCCGCCTTGTTAACCAGAATGTCATCCACCATAAACGCTACCTCTGGCCTCGATATCATCCATCAAACCCCTGCGGGCGCTATCGAGCGCCGTTTTCTCGCTCAGGATGGCAACTTCAAAGCGTGCCGCCTGATCATCCAATGCCCACCAGCGCTCTCCTTGCGTAATGACCTGATACTGCATGACCGTTGACCCGGCGCGCAAATCCAGCAGATCGACCGGCACTCCCACCTTCTCCGCCAGCTCGCCCGCCAACTCCCACAAAAGCAGTGGATCAGCATAACCCGCAACCAGTACCGCGAGATCGAGATCACTCCGCGGACCGGCTGTACCCTGTATCTGACTACCAAAACCGTAAACAGCCAACAACCCGGGCAAGCGCTGCCGCAAATGCTGCACAATGGCCTCTTTGTCGATTTTCAAGTCAGACATGAATTCCTCCTAAACCCTGACTGCGATCTAAGCGGTGGTTGCAGCGCCTCGGCCAATTGGCGGGAATCTTCATCGATCTTTTGCGCTACGCCCTGGCGGTGATCGAACTGGTGGATCGTATTCAGCAACTGCCGGTCGAGCGCTCCACCAGATAGTTACGACCAACGCCTTCCCCGGACATCTGAGCCAGCAGGACATGCTCGATGACGGCTTCAAAGGCGGCTTCGGATGTCTGCTTTCCCATGCCCATTCCCTAGCGAATCAAGTGGATATCGATGCCCAGATCCAGCGACGACCAGGCCCTGTCCGCCGTGAACACCGTGGCATCCAACTCACTGGCGAGGGCCAGACAGGCCCGATCCGCCAGAGAAAGCCCCAGTCCGCGCACCTCTGCCCATAGCCGCGCAGCCCTTTCCGCCTGTTCAGCGGTAAACGGCTCGAACACGACGCCGACATCGACAAACTCCCCCTGCATGCCATCGACCACCACCTGCCGGCGCAATGATTTTTGCAGCACCTCTGACCAATTGACGGTCGAAACCCGCGCCCCATCGAGCACTGCGGAGACCTTGTCCGCGCCTGGCTCGTTATGCAGAAACGCCAGCAGCGCAGAAGCATCAAGAACCGGGCTCAAGACTCGCACTCCTCCCTCGCGGCTTCAGCCCGTCGCTCGCCGATCAATTCGTCCACCAGGCTGACCTCGCGGGGAATATGGCCAAAACGCGCCTGCAAACGCTTCTCGATGGCTTCGCGCCGCTCCAACACCAAGCTTTCCCCCACCTGACGCGCCACCAGACGATCACCCGGCTTGAAGCCGAGAGCCTTGCGCAGATGCGCAGGGATCACCACCCGCCCCTGGGCGCCGATCTGGATTTCACTGTCAGAATGTGCCATACAATACCTCTACGTGCCATATAATTTATATTGTGGCACAGCACTGGAATAGCTACCACAGAAGATCACTCTCAGCCCGGCACAGCAGCGCCCAGTGCAGCAGTTCTGGATTGACCGCCACGCGGGTCCTCATAAGGCAATCTCCCCGATGTCTGGACCCTGTTTCATCATTTCTGCTCTAACCCCCCCCCTTTAATTAAGCTTAAGCGTTTTCCCTTAACTAACAAACGGTCCAAGGTAACGATGGAAACCAAGCGCACCAATCCCATCACCGCTTGAGCCAGCACAAGATCTACGACTCCCTCCTCTTCCAGGGCGTCGATACCCGCACACTGATACGACAACAATGAACTGATTGCAGCGCCAATGGTCACCTCGCATGCTGCATAGCAGCGAAGACGTGTACACTACGGTCCATTCTGAATCACCACTGTTATCGATTATGAGCATCCAGTTCAGCGCCAAGCCCGGTGCCCGCGAGCGCCAGCAGCAACGCAAGCACAACAATCCCCTGTTCGACGACTTCGATAGCGTCACCGCCGAGAGTGTAGAGGCGGCGAGGCAGGCGGATGAGCAGGCCTACCACGATTTCATCGCCTCGTTCGAGAAGCTGGTGGAGGATATTCTTGCCCTCAAACCCCAGGCCGAGACGCAAGATGTGCTCGACCTGAAATCACGCCTCGATGAAGCGTTCGAGGCCAGTGCGATGCTGCCGGGGGATCTCGACCCCATTCACAATGCCATTCAGCGTTTGATGGCGCCGATGATGCAGGCGATCTACAAAAATGCGGAGAATGACCCGGCCGCCCTTGGAACGTTGGAAGAGGAAGACAATGCGCGCGCCATGCACTATGCGCTGCTGGAAAATCCGCTGGTGGCTGATCTGTTGAGCGAGACTTCCCCCATTGCTCCGGAGGAACTGGCCGCCACCCTGCTCAGCGCGCATGTCGCCCTGCTGGAACAGGCCATGGAACTGTTTTCGCCGGAGCAAGCCGCAGTGATTCTCGACGACGCCAGCAATTTGCTGAACCGACTGGAACAGGCTGGACGCTCAACCGCATTTGCCTTGCCGCAGCTGAAAATCATCGAAAAGGCGGCCAAAAAAAACGATTCGGCTGTAAAAAACTGAGGTTTTCAGTTTGCCTCGCCAGGACAAGATATCGCGAGAGTTGCGCGCATTGCAGCAGCAGCTCATTGATTGCCGCGCCTGCCCCACGATGCACGGCCCGCCAGTGCACGGTGAGCCCGTCGCAGCGTCGATACTGCTGGTCGGGCAGGCACCGGGGGAGCGTGAAATCGTGGAGCACCGCCCTTTTGCCTGGACAGCGGGGAAAACCCTGTTTCGCTGGTTTTCCAGCATCGGGGCCGATGAACAGGCATTTCGCCAAAAGGTCTACATGAGCGCCGTCTGCCGCTGTTTTCCGGGCAAAAAACCACGTGGCGGCGATCGCGTGCCCAATGCAGATGAAATCAGGCGCTGCGCCCGCTGGCTCAATGCCGAATTGACCATTTTACAACCGGCGCTCGTCATTCCGGTCGGCAAACTCGCCATCAGTCAATTTCTCGAATGCCGGACATTGCGTGACGTCATCGGCCAGCAGCATACGATTTCCATCGACGATCGCCGCGCCGATGTCATTCCGCTGCCCCACCCATCCGGCGCATCTACCTGGCATGTCACCGAACCGGGAAAAACACTGCTACAGGATGCACTGCAACACATCCGGGCGCATCCTGCATTCATTGGCACTTTTTCGAGCTGACCGGCTAGCCCGCAGGTTTTTCCAGCTCGATTTCACCACGCTCTGCCGCCTGACGCCGCGCAACCGATACGCGGAGTGGACATTCCCTGCCGTTGTTACACTTATCACATTCAATATCTTTCCACGCCTTGGCCAGCGCAAAAGTAATACGGGCAAAAAAGCGCTCATTGTCACCACCCATTTTTTCCAGCGCACCGGAATTTCGGATTGCATCCATGAACTGCTTTTTCATTCGCGCCACGATGAAGGTTACGCCGACCTTCTCCAGCCTCTCGGCAAGATGCACAAGAACCTCCTCGCCACTGGCATCAAGCATATTGATGCCCTCGGCATCGAGAATGAGGAATTCGATGTCGGGATTGTCAGCAACCATTTCCAACACTTGAGTCTCGAAATAACCGGCATTGGCAAAATAGAGTGACATATCGAAGCGGAAGAGCAGGATTTTCTTGCAGCGATCCAACTCCGGATGAACCGAGATATCACGCATCGTGCCGTCATGGTAGCGGGAGACGATGGCCACCCGGGGGCGCATGGTGCGGTAGATGAAGAACACCATTGACAGCACCACGCCGACAATAATGCCGTCTTCCAGATGTGGCGCCATGACCAGGGTCAACACGAAAGACACAATCGCCACGATGCCATCCTGCTTTTCCACCTTCCAGGCATGTCTGATCGGCTCGATCTTGACTAGGTTGATCACCGCCATAATGATGACGGCAGCCAACGTCGCGTGCGGTAAGTGAAACAGCAACGGCGTCAAAAACAGCAGTGTCACGCCAACCATCAGGCCAGTGACGATAGATGAGAGACCAGTCACTGCCCCCGCCTCGAAATTCACCGCCGAACGGGAAAAGGAACCGGAAACGGCGTAGCCACCGAAAAGCCCGGACACAACATTCGACAGCCCCTGCCCGACCAACTCCTGATTCGCGTCGAGCCGCTGCCGCGTCTGCGCCGCGATAACCTTGGCAATGGAAATTGCTTCCATAAACCCGATCAGAGAGATGACGATAGCGGCGGTCAGCAGTTCACGAATCACCTCCCATTCAAAACCAGGCAGGACCACCTCGGGCAAGCCAGCCGGAATGATACCAACCACCGCACCACCCTTTTGTTCAAACCCGACCATCCACGATGCCACCGTCGCGAATACGACCGCAATCAGCACGGCTGGTGCTTTCGGCGACCATTTCTTGATACCGGCCATGATGATGATCGACACGACCGAGAAGACGAACGTCAGCCAGTGCGTGTTATGGAAAGCTTCTTCAAGCACAAGATAGACGGTCTGAAAATGATAGTGCTGTTTCTCGACGCTGACGCCAAACAACTTGCTGAGCTGCGACGTTGCAATCACGATAGCCGCCGCATTGGTAAACCCCAGGACCACTGGATGGGAAAGAAAATCCACCAGCACACCGAGGCGAAAAAAACCAAGGAATAGTTGAAACAAACCAACCATGATGGCCAACAAAATGGCATAGGCCAGAAAACCCTCGGAGCCGAGCGTCGCAATGGGCTCAAGCGAAGCGGCGGTCAGCAGCGAAACAACCGCGACCGGCCCTGTCGCCAACTGCCGGGACGAGCCGAATATCGCCGCGACGATAGGGGGCAAAAAAGCCGCATACAGACCAAAATAGGCGGGCAACCCGGCCAATTGCGCATAAGCCATCGACTGCGGCACCAGCACCAGTGCAACCGTAATACCGGCCAGCACATCAGCCCTGATAACACCAGGCCTCTTCAAATCCCGAATCTGATCGAAGGTCGGCCAAAGCATTTGACGAAGCCGGCCAGCAAACTCTGAGAGTGTCATCGTTGGATGCCATTGATATTGTGACGGCCCATTCCCTCACAAATCAGGCAGTAATTCAAATCACGCCACTGCGGGAACTTTTCCCCGAAGTTTTTCCCAACACACATCGCCAAGCCAAACGCTTATGATTCTTCTGTTATTCAACAACGTTCAACAAGTATGATGATCCAGCCCAACGACATTCTCGAATTCTGGTATGCCGATGAGAATCGCACCTTCTGGTTCAAATCGACGCCCGAGATGGATGCCGCCATCAAGACCCGCTTTGAATCCACTTGGCAACAAGCTCGGGAAGGCGCGCTCGATCACTGGATGCGCGATGGCGAAGGCTGTCTCGCACTGGCGATCGTACTCGACCAGTTCCCGCTCAACATGTTTCGCGGCAAAGCCAAAAGTTTTTCGACCGAACAACAGGCCGTGGCCATTGCTCACCATACCATTGCCAAGGGTTTGGACCAGCAACTGCCAGCAGAACGACGAGCTTTCCTCTACATGCCGCTGATGCACAGCGAAAACCTCGCCGACCAGGACGAAGCCGTGCGCCGCTTTGGCTTGGCTGGCCTCGACAGTAACCTGCGGTTTGCCGAGCACCACCGTGAGCTGATCCGCCGCTTCGGGCGCTTCCCGCATCGCAACGCTATTCTCGGTCGAGCCAGTACCAACGAAGAGCTGGCATACCTTGCCTCAGACGAAGCATTCACGGGATGATGGCTCAGCGCGGGTTTCTCACCAGTTCACTACTGCGATCCGGTGAGAAACCCAGGCTTGGAAACCAACATCGTAAAATTCTGTCCAACGCACCAGCAGCGCGGTAGCAAGCTGCTATTCTATAGGGCACACGATACCCAATAATCAGAGTACCTCCTCAGGACACAAGCAAGGATCTCCCGATGAACGACACCATCACTGCCACGCCACTCAAGTATCTCGATACCGCGCTGAACCAGCTCAACGAGTTGGGCCTCGTGCCGGAGAAAACCGACGAAGCCCCCATCGTGGCGCTGATCGAAAAGATCTCGGATCTCGATCAGGCCAAGGCCGTCGCCATTGCGCGTACCCTCAACCAGGCATCACTGTTCAATGAAGTGGTGCGCGAGCAGATCCAGGCAATGAAAATTGGGCAGCGTTATGAGGATATTGCACAAGCTTTCAGCAGCATCCGCAACGATGCGAAAAGCATGGTCGAGCAGCTGGAAGACGGCAAGATCGATTTTGGCGAGCGGGTGCAGAACGTGTGGATGAAGATTACCCGCGGCGATATCCCGCAACGCTTTCAGGACATCAAGGAGACTTATCTGGAAGTCGCCACCGACACCAACGACCAGATCGAACGCGAGCAGCTGATTCTCAACGCCTATCGTGATTTCCGCGGCGCGCTGAAAGAATCCGAAGTGCTGGCTGCTGATATTCTCAACAAGGCCGAAGCCGAGCTCGATGCGGCAAAAAAGGCGTTGACCGAAGCAGCGCAGGCCATCGAGAACGAAAAGAGTGAAGACCGCGCCGTGCTATCGCGGCTGGAACTGACACGCGACGAACGTCTGCGCGATCTGCAAAACGCGGACGAACGCTATCAGATCGCCAAGGATCTTTCCGACAATCTCGTCCTCAGCTACAACACCACCGAAACCGTCATGTCACGGCTGGTACAGACCACCGATGCCAAAAAACGCATCTATGCCCAGTCGGTTACCTTCTTTGGCACCAATGAAACCGTCCTCACCGCCTTGAGCGCCTCCTTCACCGGCCTGTCCGGGCTGTATGAAAGCACACAGGCTTTGAAGACCATGAAAGAAGGCATCAGCGACAGCCTGGAAGTGCTGGCCGAAGTCGGCGACAAGGTGCAGGAAGACGCCATTCGCGAAGGCTACGGCCCGACCATCCGCGCCGATGCCGTCAAAAAGCTGGTGGATTCCGTGGTCAACTACCAGGAGCGCACCGTCAAGCTGATCGAAGAAATGCGCGAAGCATCAACCCGCAACGCCGAGGAGGTCCGCAAGGCCGTCGAGGATGGCAAGCGCCGGCTGGCCGAACTGGCCCAGGAAGGCAACGCGCTGGAAGGCTGAGGACGCCTGCATCATGGGCGACAATCAGCAAGTCGAAATGGATGACATCATGCTCGCCATGGATGTCGTCGATACGCTGCGTCGGCGTCAAGCGCTGGTCGATCACGAACTCGACAGTGCCAGCCGCGAGCAGGAACTGGTGTCAAAGGTCAAATCGATCTATGCCGCCCAGGGTATCGAGGTCAGCGACGAAACCATTGCCGCTGGTGTGCAGGCATTGCGGGACGAACGTTTTGCCTACCATCCACCGCCGCCTGGTCTGCTGACGCGGTTGGGTCATCTTTACGTCAATCGCAGTAAATGGGGCAAGCGCGCCGGGATGGGGCTGGCAGCACTACTGGCGGCCTGGGGCATTCATTATGGCACCGTCACCCTGCCGCAGAAAAACGCGGCCAGAGCCGAGGCCGAACAGCTGAATCAGACTGTCGCCAGCTCGGCATTGACGATCGATGTCAGCGCCGACCGCTTGCAGCGGCTGCGCACACAGTTACAGCAACAACCCGAGCCCAAATCGAAAACGCTGCGCGCCACGGCTAAGGCAACACGCCGCGACGCCAGCGCCGAGCTGAACAAGGCCGAGCAACTCCTCGCTTCGGCGAAAAAACTGGGGCAGATCGACAGCCTTCCCGATTCGGCCAGCAACGCCGATAAGCAGCGCGTACAGCAGCAATTGTCTGCACAACAGAAATTATTGCAGCAGACGAACACATTACTCGACCGCAGCGAGCAAAAAATCTCCCTGCTCGCAACACTCGACCGGCTGCCCGCCGATCTCGACCGCTACCAGCAAGCAATCGACGATATCGCCAAGGAAACAAAAGCGAAAAAGCTAGCAACACAACTGCATCAGGCTGGCGTGACCGCACTGCAAAAAGGCGATATCGATACCGCACGCATCCGGCTGTCCGACCTCAAGGATCTCCTCGATCAATTGCAGCAGGACTATGTGCTGAAAATCGTCTCCCGCCCCGGCGAGCGCAGCGGTATCTGGCGTTATCCCGAAGCCAATTCCAAGGCACGCAATTATTACCTCATCGTCGAGGCCATCGACAGAAAAGGCCGCAAGCTGAAACTGCCGGTCACCTCCGAAGAGGATGGCAAAATCCGCGAGGTCAGCAAATGGGCGGTGCGCGTCGGTGCATCCGCCTACAACAGGGTTGCCGCCGACAAGCAGGACGACGGCATCATTCAGAACAACATCGTCGGCATCAAACGTGCTGGATACCTGAAGCCGGAGTACCAGATCAACACCACCGGCCGAGCAATAACGCAGTGGTAGCGCCATGACAACCGGCAGAGAGATTCTCGGCATACTCGACAGCAACCTCCAGCATGCGCGGGCGCAAATACAGGACTTTGAAGCGCGCACCAAGCAGAGCAGCGAACAACTCGCGGCCGTTCGCCAACGCGAATCCGCGCTCTACCGCGCACTGGCAAAACTGCGCATTGACGACCTGCGGCTGCAACAGTTCCACGACACGCTGGACCGCGCAGAACAACAGGCTCAATCGTTACTGGAAGAACGCAACAATACCATTGCCGAACTGGCAGTCCGGCTGGCTGAGTCACAACAACGTCAGACACAGCTTGAACAGCAGCGGCAAACGCAGGCTGAACAACTGGAGCAGGCCACGCTGGCATTGAGCGAAAAGCTCGATCACGTCCATGCCGCACTGGAAGACGATGCCGACTACCGCGCCCAGCAGGAAAAAACCCAGCAAGCCATCGACACGCTGAGCGCTGCGGATGAAAAAACATTGCAAGCCGAGCGCGACCGTCAGGAAAAGGGTAAACCCTTTCGTGACGATGCGCTGTTCATGTACCTGTGGCAACGCCACTACGGCACCTCGGAATACCGTGCCAACGTGGTCGCCCGCTTTTTCGATCGTCTGCTGGCTGGGCACATTCGCTACGAAGCGTCGCGCCAGAACTACCACCGACTGCTGGAAATACCCAAACGTCTGCGTGAACACACGGACAAGCTCAAAGCTGCCGTGGAGGCGGAAATGGATATTCTGACGGGTATGGAGCAACAAGCGGAACAAGCAGCCGGCATCGCCGATGATGAGGAAAAGGTCGCCACTGAGAAATCTGCTCTCGAAGCACTCGACGAGTCCATTGACGACGAGGTACGCCAATACCAGTCCCTGCTATCCGAGCGGGAACAGTTTACTGCTGGGCAAGACCCCCTGTTTCAGCAAGCGATCAAAACCCTGGTGACCAATTTCCGTGCCGAGCCGATTCCCGAGTTGCGACGTGATGCAGCAATGACTGAAGGCTACGAGGACGATTCCCTGGTCAGCGAACTGGCGGAACTGCGCCACCGAAAAAATGCGCTGCAGGAAATGATCGAGGAACACCGCAACGCGCATCAGCAGCAGACCCTGCGCTTGCAGGAGCTAGCCGATATCCGCCGCCGCTTCAAGCAATACGACTACGACGCGGCCAATTCCCGCTTTACCGATGCCGACTCGATCGAGCTGCTGCTGCGCGAATTCCGCCACGGACAGATCACGGCAACCCGACTATGGCGCGCACTGGAACGCGCCCAGCGCTTTATTCGCTATGCCCGTCAACCTTCCATCGGCAGTATTGGCTTCCCGCGCGGGCTGCGCCTGCCGGGCGGACTCAACCTGCCTTCAGGCGGTGCTCGCCTGCCACGGGGCATTCGTTTCCCCGGCGGCTTCGGTGGCAGCAGGCGTAGCGGTGGTATCCGCTTCCCGACCGGAGGTGGAGGCGGCGGCTTTCGCACGGGCGGTGGATTTTGAACAGCGATCAACACATTGCCGACAGCACCAAGTGCTGGGTGGAAAGCATCGTCATCGGACATAACTTTTGCCCTTTCGCCAAAGCCGCGCTCGAAGCGGGGCGCGTCCGTTTCGCCGTCAGCCATGCCAGCGACCTCGAAGCGGCACTGCAGGATCTGATCAGTGAATGTGTTCGCCTCGACGACAGCGCAGACATCGAAACCACACTGGTCGTCTATGCCGATGCCTTCTCAGCGTTCGATGATTTTCTCGATCTGATCGATCTGGCCAACAGACTGCTGGAGATGCAGGGGTACGAAGGCACTTACCAGCTCGCCCATTTTCATCCCGACTACTGCTTCGAAGGCAGCAACGAGGACGACCCGGCCAACTACACCAACCGCTCGCCCTGCCCTACCCTCCACATCATCCGCGAGGCCAGCCTGGAAAAAGCCATCGCCAGCTACCCGCAAGCCGAAAAAATCCCGCAAAACAACATCGAACTGGCACATAAGCTGGGCAGCGAGCGGCTCGCAACCGAACTTGAACGTTGCATCAAACGCTAGCCTCAACGTAACTACTCAGCGCCCCAGCCCGCACAGCGGGCTGGGGCGCTTCCAAGTAACTCTGCACTAAACCGGTAACCTGGAAACCACTGATACCCCTTTGCCCGCCCGAGCATCGCAGGCCCAGTCGGGATTAGCCCACAGGGGCAGGCCATGGATGGCCTGCGTCGGCCGTCACGAAGGGACGTGTCGGCCGACCCCCGGCTGGGCCGAGAAGCGCAGGAAACAGCGGGGAATTGGGGCGGCATTTTTTGGTACCTTTTTGTTGCTGTTGACAAAAAGGTACTCGGGGCCGTGGCAGAGGGCTGGAATGGAAGCACCACAACTTGATAGGCCACGAAGTAATACCACCACGCTTTCCAAGTGCTGAAGCCAACAAACCCGATCTCCCGCCTGTTGTCCTCACCATTCATATCAAGCGGAGGTGGTATAGGTTTCGCGCTCATCAACACTACGGTGCTTCCGATCCATTCTCGCACAGCGCGAGTTCCATTTTTTGCTCGTCCAAAAAACGGAACTCAAAGCACCGCTCCATTGCATCCTGCAATCGCGGTATTCGTACATCCCTGTACATCAAGGACGCCCCAACACACGCTCGATTCCGCTGCCGGGCACGCCTTCCGAGGTCAGCTTGAGCGGCGTCCTGCCGCGCAAGCTTCAACCGGCAGCGGCGCGTGTGAAGGGGAAAAAAGCGGGTAGCCAAGTGCTTACCGAAGGGTTAGCTCAGTATCATTTTCATTAGTTTCCGTTGTGTGCCCGCGCAACGGGCTGGGGCGCTGAATAGTTACGCCTCAACGAGCGGGCTGAGGCACAGAAGCACTCACTGATCGCATTCCGGATCGAACACGGCCAGTTCATGATTTTCCATTTTCCCCTTGAAGGCCAGCTTGCGCGCTATAGCGCGCAGCAACTCGGAAGAAAATGATTCGCCTTCGAAATTTTCGGCAGATTGCAAACCACCAGGCGACTGGATATTGATTTCCATGATCTTGTCCCCGACGATATCCAGCCCGGCGAAAAATATCCCGTCTTGGCGCAACCGCTCACTCGTTTCCCGCGCGACCGACAGGATGCGTTCGTCGATGTGGGCGCGGACGGCCTCGGCGCCCGCGGTCATATTGCTGCGCATGTCGGCGTCGCCAGTACGGCGGCGGCGATGGATTGCGGCATATTTTCCATTGACCTCGAACGGTCTGCCGTTGAGCATAAAGAGGCGGATATCACCATGGATCGCGTCTCTCAAGTATTGCTGCACAATAAAATAGTTATCGCGCGCCACGGCGTCGAGCATCTGGTTGATATTCGGCGTGTCATGCGGCCGGATCAGAAAAACATTGCGTCCGCCCGATCCCGCCAATGGTTTCAGCACCGCATAGCCACCTTCAGCGGCGATAAAATCCTTCGCTTCGCTCTTGTCCCGCGTGACCAGCGTGCGCGGCCGGATCGATGCCGGAAAATATTCCATATACAGTTTCGTCAGCCCGAGTCCCAGGCCATTCGGATCATTCAGCACCAATACGCCGTCTCGGCAGGCAAGCCGAGTGAAATTGATCGCAGCGGTACGCGCCCAGGGACGAGAAATCTCGTCGACACTGGGATCGTTGCGCGGCAATATGACATCGAAGCTGCGCAAATCCATTTCGCAGCGATTGTCTGGCGCCACTGCCCACAGTGCTTCAAGAAAACGTTTCGGTTTGCGGTGATGCTCGTCGGGCACCCGCCAGGCATGTGCCCAGACATGGTCGTCGGGCCGTAATGCAAAGCCCGCAACATCGATATACCAGACTTCATGCCCCATGTTCACTGCGGTCATCGCTAGCTGTGTCGTGGTATAGCCAGCTTTTTCAGTGAACAGGTCATTGACGATAATGCCGATACGCATCAGTGTTTACCCTCCAGCAGATCCATAACCTGCATACCCTGCTCCAGGCGCTCTAGACGGGGTGTCACCTCTGGCCTGGCAAATAAATGTGGCAGCAACGCGGGTGGCTTGAGAATCTTGCGCCAGCGCAGCTCTTTGATCAGCGGTAGGTGTGACATCGACAGCTTACCCAGCCACAAGGCATGAAGATCATTACCCTGTCCCAGATAATCAAGCAAATCCATCAGTCCGCGCAGATAGATCGCATCCTTGGTATAACCGCCCCCGCGAAAGACGCGCAGCGTCATCATGAATGCGGCCTTGGCGGAAAACCCCTCGCTGTCATGCAGCAGGCGAAAGGTTTCGACAAAATCGGCACCGTCGGTGATCAGTTTCACGGCGATCACGCGGCCCGCCAGTTGCCGCAGCCGACCTGGGTCCAGGCCACCGACGAGATATTCGGCCAGCACCGCCAATCCTTCTTGTAGCGGTTCATAGTCCGCCATGCCGCAACGCAGTTCTGCAAGCGGCTGCTGACGGCCATTGTGCCAAGTCAGGGCATGGGTGCCGATTTCATGTGCCAGCGCCGCATCGACGCGATCCTCACTGACGGTTGCCGCGCTACCGATCAGAAAATTCCCGTGCGAGACCATGATGCCGGCAATATCATCCCGCACCTCGACCCGCGCCATCAGCGTGGCGTCTTGTTCCCGGTAACGGGCGAGTTCACTTTCGGCACGGCGCGCAAACTGCCAGGCATCGAGCATCACCTTCGCGTTGGCCGAGTCGGGCGGCGGAATTTTACGTAGAATTTTCCGGGCCACGGCAAGCAGGCTGTCATCCGGATCACCGAACAGCTGCCGACTGCCCAGCAAGAAACGCGGCGTATTGCGATCAGCCACCAAGGTGATCTGCCGGTCCAGCTCGTTACGTTTGGCACTGAAAATGTCGGCCATGGTCGGATCATCGATCGCTTCGATCTCGATGCCAAACAATTCCCGCTTCATCAAATCCGGATCGATCGTGCGCGGGCGATAACGCAATTCAGCAGGACGTTCGAAATCACTGCTGGAAAACGCCTGCCATGCCGCTTCGGCATTGATCGGGGTAACATGCAGCAACAGATCGAAACTGTCGCTGATCCGCGCCAGTGCTGCATCCACGCGCCTGACATCGTCCTCGACCGATTGCGGCCCGAGCGCATGAAAGTGCGCTGGGCGATGGTGAGTCTGATGATGCGAAAAATGATAGAAAGTCCGTTTCAACGCCCGATTCAGGCGCTGACGAAAAGCACGATGGGCAAAGACGAAAGTATCACCACTTTGCGGATCGCGATACACCGGATTGATTTCCAGACCGACCACATGACAATGCCCTTGCGGCAGCAGGGGTGGCAAGCCCGCTGGTGCTACCGGCTTGCGGTATTGCAGAGAAATCTGCGGCGCCTTGCGATGAATCGTCACCTGCAACAGTGCATTTTCGAGCTGCTCCAGCAACTCGGGCAGGTCGTGATCAGGATCGGCCACGATATTGAAAGCATGTGGCGGTAGTGCGTCGGCCGTCGCCTGACCGGTCCATAGCTCCAATAGCAGACAGGCACCAAAGCGTTGTTGCAGATATTGCGTCAACTCGCCGAGCCAATCACTGATGTCCACCTGCGGGGCCACGATCAGCCACGCAGACTGGGTCATGAGCAGCGATTCGGTATCTGCCTCGCTGCCGGGGGTCTGCGGCCGATAGACACAAAGAAAGGGCAATGGCCGGTCGATATGCAGCCGCCCACCTCTTGGCAATTCGAAATCGACCGTCTCGCCGGCTTCGAGCTTCGCAATCACTTTTTTGGCGAGCGACTCAGTCATTGCCCGAGGGCTCCCGGCTGTCGGCCTCTGTCGCTTCGGCCTGGCTAGCGCGTTGCTGGCACTGCGGAATATGCTGCAACGTTTCGACGATTCCAGGCAATGTCGCATGCAACGCCTTGCGAATCTCTTCTACCTGGTCGATATCCGCAACCCCGGTCCATTCATCCATAAAGAATTTCTTGAACTCGATGGCGAGCACGCAGGCAGAATCGGGGAACTTCTCGTGAATCCACTGCGCAAGCTGGCGCCCCTTGAATTTCACGTTTTCCCGCACATCGAGATGATGTCCAAGAAATCGGAATTGCGTAGATCTTCCATAAACCGTTCCACCACCGCACCGCAGCGTTCGCGGTTCAGTGAACCGGTGCCGACATTCACATCGGGATTCTGCTGCGGATCCTCCGGCGGCTCATGGGGGCCGCGACGACGATAATTGTAACTGTGCAGGTCAAAAACCACGAAACAGCCATGGCGACGCTCTATTTTTTTCAGCAGCTGGTAAAGCTCCTCATAGAAGCGGTCATACTCTTCGAGTGATTTACGAACCGCCATTTCGTTCAGCGGCTTCTTCCACACATGCAGCCCCCAGGCCATCTCAGGCGCAAGATAAACAGCCTCTTGGCGTGGCCGGTTCAGATCGACCTCGAAGCGGGAACGGCGAAAAGTAATCCACGACGGCACCACTTTGACCAATGCATCGGTGTAGGGATCCTCTTCGCGGGCCCGGGTCGGTTCGTCGATGGCAAGCAGCGGCAACAGATCGCGGCGCACTTCATGACCGGCGTGAATCGCCGTGGCGACAACCGGCCCGTCCCCCACTTGTTCAACCCACAACGGGTCGCTCTCAACAGCATGGTCTTTTGTTTTGCTCATGCCCTGACTCTGCGGCCTACGGTCGTTACTTTCAAGCGGCAGACAGAACAAATATCAAGGACGACGCGGTGGCGTGTGAGGAAAAAACCCAAGAAATTCCCGTTTCCACCAGTTTCCCGTTGTCGCTCGTTCTTCCGGCGTCGTGAAATGGTAGCGCCACACGCGGACACGCAGATATCTCGGTGGCCGGTCAGGGAACGGGTTGTAGGCCAGCAAACCCGTGACCTTTTCTTCGCCTTGCGCCAGTTTCCGCATAAAGTGATCAAACCAGTAGAGCTGGTCCGGAAACTGCGGCGGCAAGAACCACATCAACCAGTCCAGCCGAGGCTGGTGCGGCACATTGAACGGGGGCGCACGATCAAGCGGACCGGGCTTGTAGCGAAAGACATAGCTCTGCCAGTTAATGCCATCCATCGAGCCAATGATTTCCAGCTCCTGACGCTCCGTCTGCATGGTTGGAAAAACGTGGTAGACATGCCCAAGGCCATAGTGTCGAACGGTGTTTGCAACCTCCATGACTGGCGGCGGCAGATCACGCCCGCTCAGATGTACATACATCGTGATCAGACTGGTACTGAACACAACAGCACCGGCAAGCAGTAAACCCAGTCCCCAAGTACGGCTCGGGCGTGGGGTATTTTTCAGAATCGACTGCACCAGTGCCTTCGGCATGACACGGCTGACGATCTTGTCATCCAGCAGGAATAGGCAAAGGACGATCGTCAGAATATTGATCCAGTTGTGGTTGCTGGTGGCAATGATAACCAGCTGAAGAAAGATGGTGATGACAGCTGCCGCAATACGAAACGGTCGCGGCAGGAAAATGAAGAATGGGACGATGATTTCTGCAAGCAGCGTAAACACGGTGCCGGCACGCAGCAGCATTTCTGGCAGATGATGCGCATACCAGGCACCCACATGGGGTAATGGCTGGGTTTCAAAATAGTAATTGAGCGTTGTCAGATTCGCCCAGACGGGATCACCACTGAACAGCTTGGATACACCCGAGAGAAAGCGCAGGCGGAACAGTAGCCAGTGGAAAAAGAAAATCACCAGACGGCTTGGGTTGGCAGCGAGAAAAATAGCGAAAAAACCGGATTCCAGCAGCAGAATGTCCCACTGAAAAGTCAGGAAGGTCTGCCCTGCCATCAGCAATGACAGGTAGAGCAGAAACATCAACGTCAGGCAAAATCGCTGGTAGAAGCCGAACAGCAGCGAGAGCGACAGCAGCATGCCGAGAAAAGTCGCGCCGTGGAGCGCCAGATCACCGGCATCGAGCCAGAACAGGGTTGGGAACATCCACCAGGCATCACGCCCGAAGCGTTCGAAGACGTTATGCAGAAACTCTTCGAACGGCAGAATGCCATCCGGCCCGACCAAGCCTACGATCTGCACCGACAGCGATGCAAAGGCAGCGAAATAGACGATGGCCAGCAAGCGCAGAAACAACCAGGCCGTCAGCCGCTGTGTGGGATCGGTAGCCAGCAGATGTTTGATCCAGCGTGACATCATCGTTGCACCCTCCCCGCTGTCAAAGCGGCTCGCAGGCGGCGGTGAGTATCGGCATCAACTGCATCGCTCGCCACTACGATTGTTCGCGGCCACCATCGCCCGTCAATGCGGAAACGCAGCATCACCACATGCCTGAATACCCGTGCATCGAGCAGTTCCGCCTCCACCTCCTGTTGATTGATAGCCCCGATCCGCCAACGCGTCAATGTCTGCGGTATGAGCATTTCGCCACGACGCTGCAATTCATGCCGCGCCGAGACCATCGCGCTGACACCCACCAGCAGTAACAACGCCAGCCGCGAACCGGTAGGGAGTGCTGCCAGCCAAACCGCCACCGCCGCCAGTCCGTGGATGACGACAAGCCACCTCAGCAACCAACGCGACGGTTTCAGCTCAAGAACCGGGACTTGCATGCACTACCTTCGGCTTGAACCAACTTTTTCCACGGGCCGAGCTGTCGAGTTTCGACGTTCGGGGCAGCAAAAAACGCCCTCCTGGCATCAATGGATACCTGCGTAAAGACTTGAGTTCGGGTAAAGTATCTCCACTTATCAACCCATCCATAGTAACAATGATTGGGTGCACTATTACCGTTCTCAATACCTTAAACCTCCACCAAAGAGCAACAGAAGAAACACTATGAAACCGGAATGGAAAGAGATACTGATCGACTGTGGCGCCGAGTTCAACGCTGACAACGACTGCGAGGTTGCAAGTTACGGCAATGTCGCCCGGGAACGTCGCGCCACACTCGGCGGCACCATTATCTGCGACCTCTCACACGTCGGCCTGATACAGGCTTACGGGGACGATACCGTGTCTTTCCTTCAGGGTCAGCTCAGCAACGATGTCGAGCAGGTCGACGCCAGCCACTCGCAGCTGGCCGCATTCTGCAACCCCAAGGGGCGCGCTCTGGCCAGCTTCCGCCTGTTCCAGCGCGAACAGACCATTTACATGACCGTTGCCTGCGACCTGCTGGAAGACACGCTCAAGCGTCTGCGCATGTATGTGCTGCGCAGCAAGGTGACACTGGAAGACGGCAATGACGCGCTGGTACGCTTTGGCCTTTCTGGCAGCACTGCCGAGGATGAGCTGACCCAGGCACTGGGAGGCTATCCAGACGAGATCGACAGCGTGATGGAACGCAAGGGAGTCAGCGTAATCCGCGTGCCCGGCCCATTCCCCCGCTTCGAGATGTATGGCGAACTCGACGCCATGAACCGGCTGTGGACCGCACTGAACGTCCGCTGCGGGCCCGTTGGTGCCGAAAACTGGCGTCTGCTCGATATTCTCGCCGGCATCCCTACCGTGTCACTGGGCACGAAGGAAGCATTCGTGCCACAAATGATCAACTTCGACATCATCGGCGGCATCAGCTTCCAGAAAGGCTGCTATACCGGTCAGGAAGTGGTGGCGAGAATGCACTACCTCGGCGCACCCAGCCGACGCATGTACCGGGTGCATTTCGACATCGACAGCGTCCCCGAGCCCGGCACCAAACTGTTCAGCGATGACGGCGAGCAGTCGATCGGCAGCATCGGCATGGGCGCACCCTTCCCGGATGGCGGCATCGAAACCCTGGCGGTATTGAAGATCAAATACGCCGACGGTGAACATCCCGTCCTGCTCGGCAGCAGCGATGGTGCCGCCGGCACCGTATCCCCGCCGCCTTACGATTTCCCGCCAGCAAAAGAAAAGTCCTGATGCGGCTGATCTTCTTCCTGTTTGCAGCCGTGGCGGTGATGACCTGGTATGCCTGGGCCATCCGCCCGTCGAAGCGGGAGCAGTCGAACCTGCTGTTTGGCGTCGCAGCAATCATAGGCACTTTGCTGGCGTTGGGGTTGCTGCGACTGGTGTGATGACGAAAGGCTGCCAGGAACGGCTCAGAGTAACGCCATCAGCCCAAGCGATAGCACGGTAAGCGCCGAGAGCACAGACAGCCAGATATAGAAAACGCGATCGATATTCATTGTTATTATTGTTAGTTGGAATCGAGGGAAGCGGAATATTGCAGCAAGCAGGCTTATGCGCCGAGCATCGATTTAACAGATTGGCTGTCCCTGCTTTTCCGACTGGCGCAAAGCGCTCGATTTCAAGGATAGGAGGTCAACTCAAGTTTCGCGGTTCGCGGTGCTCAACGACTGCACCAATGGTGGGCACGCGTGCCGCGCGCACCACCCTACGCGGCTACCGGACCTATAAAGTTGCCTGCCGCTGGCGGAAAATTTCATACAAACAAACCCCGGCCGCGACCGAAATATTGAGACTTTCGACCTGCCCAAGCATCGGGATCGTGATCAGAAAATCGCAGTGCGCCTGCGTCAGCCGTCGCAGGCCCTTGCCTTCCGCGCCCATCACCAGCGCCAGCGGCCCGCGCAGATCCTGCTGATAGAGCGAGTTCTCGGTATCACCGGTGGTGCCGGCAATCCAGATGCCGGCTTCTTTCAGCTTATCGAGCGTGCGGCTCAGGTTGGTGACTTGTATCAGCGGCACCGTATCCGCTGCGCCACTGGCGACCTTGCGGGCGGCCGGCGTCAGACCAACGGCGTTGTCCTTGGGAATGACGACGGCGTGAACGCCTACGGCATCGGCGGTGCGCAGGCAGGCACCAAGATTGTGAGGGTCGGTAATGCCATCGAGCACCAGCAGGAGCGGCGGTTGTTCCAGGCGATCCAGCAGATCGAACAGTGCATTTTCACCAGGAAGTTTTGCGCTGCGATAGCCAGCAACAATGCCTTGGTGCCGCCCCGGCCCGGCCAGGCGCGCCAATTCACGCTCGTCAGCTTCGATCAGCCTGACCCCGGCCTTGCGCGCCAGCGCCAACACTGCATCGAGACGGCGATCCTTGCGCGTTGCGCGGTAATGGATAGCAGTAACGCGTTGTGGATCGTTTTTCAGCGCCGATTCAACAGCATGTAGGCCGATAATGACATCCGTCGGTACAGCAGGTCGACGCGCCATCAGCTGTCTTTCTTCCCGCCCCGGGATTTTCCACCGCGTTTGCCACGCGGCCGCGATTTCTTGCCGCTGCGTTTCTTTTTGCCGTCAGACTTTGTCTCTTTTTGCTGCTGCTCATCCTGACTGGCAGCCGCTGACTTTTTCTTGGCCGGGCGCTTTTTCTTGCGCGGCTTTTCCACCGGCTGCTCCAGCGCTTGCGGCAGCTCGAAATCGATCTTTTTCTCGTCGAGATTGACCCGCGCCACGATCACCTCCAGCCGATCGCCCAGGCGAAATACTTTGCCGGAGTTCTTGCCGATCAGACGATGACCGACGGCATCGAACTCGTAGTAGTCGCGTGTCAGTGAGGTGATATGCAGCAGGCCTTCGATGAAGATATCGTCAAGCGCAATGAACAGGCCAAAGCCGGTGACGGCACTGACGGTGCCACTGAAGGTTTCGCCCACCTTGTCGAGCATGTATTCGCATTTCAGCCAGTCACTGGCGTCGCGGGTGGCTTCATCGGCACGGCGCTCACACATGGAACAGTGTTCGCCCTTGATCACCATCTCATCGTGGTTATAGGCAAACTTCGTTGCCTTGCCACCACGCACCAGGTGGCGGATGGCACGATGCAACAGCAGATCCGGGTAACGCCGGATCGGCGAAGTGAAGTGCGCATAGTCGGCACGCGCCAGACCGAAATGCCCGGTCTCGCCATCCGGTGAATAGACTGCCTGCGACATCGAACGCAGCATGACGGTCTGAATCAACTCCCGGTCGGGTCGCCCTTCGATCTGCTTCAGCACCACGCTGAAATCTTTTGGTGTTGGCTTGTCGCCGCCGCCCAGCGTCAGGCCAAACTCTGACAGAAACTCACGCAACGCCTCGATCTTCTCTTGCTTCGGCCCATCGTGGACACGATATAGTGTCGGGATCTTGTGCTTCTTGGTGAAGCGCGCCGCCGAGACGTTAGCAGCAATCATGCACTCCTCGATCATCTTGTGGGCATCGTTGCGTTGCAGCGGCACGATGTCCTTGATCTTGCGCGCCTCGTCGAACTCGAAGTAGGTTTCGGAGGTTTCAAAGTTGATCGCGCCGCGCCGGTTGCGATCCCCCAGCAACGCCTTGTAGAGGCGGTACAATTCTTCCAGATGTGGCACCACAGGCTTGCGTTCTTGGCGCAGGCTTTCATCCTTGTCGACGACAATCGCGGCAACCTCATCGTAGGTAAGGCGCGCATGGGAGCGCATCAGGCCTTCGAAAAAGCGATAGCTCTTGATCGCGCCGCGTGGGCCAATCTGCATTTCACAGACCATGCAGAGACGGTCGACATCCGGATTGATCGAGCAAAGACCATTCGACAGCACCTCGGGCAGCATCGGAATGACTTGCTGTGGGAAGTAGACCGACGTGCCGCGCTCGTAGGCAGAATCGTCCAGCGCCGAGCCCGGCATGACATAGGCAGAGACATCGGCAATGGCCACCAACAGGCGCCAGCCTTTGTCGACCTTTTCGCAGTAGACGGCATCATCGAAGTCGCGCGCATCGGCACCGTCGATGGTCACCAGTGGCACGTCACGCAGGTCTTCCCTGCCCTGCTTGGCCTCTTCAGGCACTTCTTCGGTAAATTCCTTGATCTCGGTAAGCACCTCATCCGGCCATTGATTCGGCAGTTCGTGGGTGCGAATGGCGATATCGATCTCCATTCCCGGTGCCATGTGGTTGCCTACCACCTCGACGATCTTGCCAATCGGCTGACTGTGTCGATTGGGCTGCTCGGTGATCGCAGCAACGACGATCTCCCCCACATCCGCCTCACCAAGCTTGTCCGGCGGAATAAAGACATCCTGATGAATGCGCTTGTTGTCTGGCACGACGTAGTGATTGCCCGCTTCCTCGATCAGCCGACCGACGATTTCAGAGTGGGCGCGCTCCAGCACCTCCACCAGCTCACCCTCACGGCGGCCACGGCGATCGACACCAACGATGCGGCAGACCGCACGATCGCCATGCAGCAAGCTGTGCATCACTTTCGGCGACAGGAACAGATCCTCACCGCCCTCATCGGGGACGAGGAAGCCGAAACCATCGGGATGAGCAATAACCCGCCCCCGCACCAGCGTACTTTCGTCGACCGGGATGTATTCACCACGGCGGTTACAGACGAGCTGCCCATCGCGTACCATCGCCCGCAGGCGGCGACGCAGTGCCTCCAGGCCATCCTCGTCGCTGATGCGTAGCTTTTTCGCCAGCTGATCCCGCGTCTGCGGTCCTTTCGACTTCTCCAGTGTTTCCAGAATCAGCTCGCGACTGGCGATGGGGTTCTGATATTTTTTCTTTTCACGGTCCCTATGGGGGTCAACCGGTTTAGACATTCGTTAGTTATCCTGTGTTCAATGGGTTCGCCTGGCGCCCGGCCCGGCGGTTATTTCGCGGCAAATTCGGCTTGTTAGCCAATATTGCCCATACAAAGCATTTCACCAATATTGACCCGAACTGCGAACCCACTCCGAAGAACGAGAGGAATATCAAGAAAAGTCAGACACTTACAGATATCAATACATTCTCGGCGGGTGGCATTGAGACTAGCATCCCGGGCACCGGCGAAACAATTGACAGGATTGTACAGGAAAGGTATCTTTGCGCCCTGCTTTTTGCAGCATTCACCTATTGCCCAGGTGGCGGAATTGGTAGACGCGCTAGCTTCAGGTGCTAGTGGCCTTACGGTCGTGGAGGTTCAAGTCCTCTCCTGGGCACCATAATCCAAGAAAAAAGCCCCGATGTTCGGGGCTTTTTCTTTTTCAGTAGTCGGCTAAATGGAATGGCCGATAACCCGACCATTCGCATTGCACCCTCCGCATCGCTACTCCGGCGGATGCACCGGCACCGTTTCCATTCTCCAGATGTCCTCGTTGTATTCGCGCATGGTGCGATCGGTTGAGAACTTGCCGCTGTTGGCGGCATTCATGATACTCATGCGTACCCAGTGATCACGATCCTGATAGGCTGTCGCCGCACGCTGCTGCGCATCGATGAAGCTACGGAAGTCGGCGGCAACCAGCCACGGATCATGCGGGCTGCGGATGGAGTGGATGATCGGGTCGAACTGCCCCGGATTGAACTGATTGAAGTATCCACTTTCCAGTAAGCGCATGACTTCAGCAAAATCGTCATCAGCAGCGATAATTTCGTCCGGACGATAGTCCTGGCGCACCAACTCGACCTCCTCCGCCGTGAGACCAAAGAGGAAAAAATTGTCTTCCCCCGCTTCCTCACGAATTTCGATATTGGCACCATCAAGGGTGCCGATCGTGACGGCACCGTTCATCATGAACTTCATGTTGCCAGTACCGGAAGCTTCCTTGCCTGCCGTGGAGATCTGCTCTGACAGATCGGTACCCGGGCAAATCGTTTCCATTGCCGTCACACGATAGTCTGGAAAGAAAACCAGACGCAGCTTGCCCTGCGTATCGGGATCGGCATTGATGACCTGCGCCACATTGTTGATCAATTTGATGATCAGCTTTGCCTGGTAATATCCTGGTGCGGCCTTGCCACCGATCAATACACAGCGCGGTGTCCAGTCATTCGTATCACCCCGTTTGATGCGGTTGTACAAGTGAATGACGTGCAGGACGTTCAGCAACTGGCGCTTGTATTCGTGCATGCGTTTGACCTGCACATCGAACATCGCATCGACATCGAACTCGACGCCACACTCTTTCAGCACCAGATCCGCCAGACGCTGCTTGTTTTGTCGTTTCACTTCATGCCAGCGCTGACGAAATGCAGCATTGTCCGCATGGGGCAGCAATTTCTGCAACGCCTCCAGCTGCGTGATCCACTCATCGCCAATGGTGTCATTGATCAACGCGCGCAGCCCCGGGTTGCAGGCTGCCAGCCAACGACGCTGCGTTACCCCATTGGTCTTGTTGTTGAATTTCTCGGGCCATAGCTCGTGGAAATCCTTGAACAGCCCTTCGACTAGCAGTTTCGAATGCAGCGCAGCCACGCCGTTCACCGAAAAGCTGCCGACGATAGCGAGATAGGCCATACGCACCATCGGGTCATGCCCCTCCTCGATGATCGACATGCGCCGCATGCGGTCGGTATCACCGGGCCAATGTGAGGAGACCAGCGTCATAAAACGCGCATTGATCTCGTAGATGATCTCCAGCAAACGCGGCAATAGCTGTTTGAACAACCCGACCGACCAGCGCTCCAGCGCCTCTGGCAGCAAAGTATGGTTGGTGTAGGCCATGGTGTGGGTGGTAATCGCCCAGGCCTCATCCCAACCAAGCCCTTGCTCATCCATCAGCAGTCGCATCAGCTCGGCAACGGCGATGCTGGGGTGGGTATCATTGAGCTGAAAACGGTTCTTGGCGGCGAAGCTGTCCCAGGCTTCGGTACCGTGGTGCTTGACCCAGTGCCGAATCACATCCTGCATCGACGCAGAGGCGAGAAAATACTGCTGCCGCAGTCGCAGCTCCTTGCCGTTCTCGCTGCTGTCATTGGGGTAGAGCACCATGGTGATATTTTCAGCCTGGTTCTTCTGCGCTACCGATTCGGGGTAGAAGCCTGCATTGAATTCATCGAGATCGAACTCGTCAGTCGCCTCGGCCTTCCACAGCCGCAGGGTGTTGACGGTGCCATTGTTGTAACCGGGAATAGGAATATCGTAGGGAACGGCCAGCACATCGTGCGTATCAACCCAATGCGCTCCTAGCCCACCACCGTCCTGCACATAGTATTCTGTGCGACCGCCGAATTTGACGGTGCAGGTAAACTCTGGCCGTTCCAGCTCCCACGGGTTGCCGTTACGCAACCAGTGATCAGGCTCTTCCAGCTGATAGCCGTCCTTGATCACCTGCCGGAACATGCCATATTCGTAACGCAGACCATAACCCGTAACCGGCAGCTGCAAAGTGGCGCAGCTGTCGAGAAAACAGGCCGCAAGCCGCCCCAGCCCCCCATTACCCAAGCCTGCATCATGTTCCCCTTCTTCGAGTTCTTCCAGCTCGACACCCAACTCGGTCAGCGCCGCCTTGACCTCCTCATGGATTTCGAGGTTGAGCATGGCATTATTCAGCGCCCGCCCCATCAGGAACTCCATCGACAGATAGCAGGTCCGGGTGGCGTCCATTTGATTCGCGGCGCGTGCTGTTGCTTTCCATCGCTCCATCAGACGATCCCGCACAGCCATCGCCAGTGCCGCAAAACCGTAGTGGACCGAGCCATCGCCATTGTCGCGCCCGAGCGTGTAGTGGTAATAGTGACGATAGGAATCGCTGAGTGATTGCACATCCATGCCCAGGCAAGGCAATTTGCGAGGTGATGGTGTTGGTGGATTTTTCATCGGTTGGTGAGTCATTTTTCTGATGAATCCCTATGACAGAAATGAGAAGACCGGCCATTCTATCCCGGATTCCTTATCGGGTCTCGTGACGAACATGCAGTAACAGAGCAAGCGCACATTCGTGAGCGCTACAGTCGATAGACTGCCTGATTTCGCAGCATCATTGGCACCCTTGCGGGGACTCAAACGGAAGCGGTTGGTTCAGGTGGTTGGGATCGCGGTCAACAACCGAAGGAAGGCTGCTGGCAGCTATTGAAGCGTCGAGACGCCCACTACCATGGCATGAAATCATTGATGCGCGACATTGGCTTGGAGATGTCGCGCATGTTGTGGCGCATCAATTCGAGATTACCCGACATACGCTGAATCGAATACTCCATCTGTACCATTTGATCAGCGATCGGTTTCATCGACGACAAATACACCATCTGACCGGATATCGCCTTGATTTCCTTCGACATGCTATGCACCTCGTCGGTCATCATCGCGATATTCTCTGTCATCGCAGTCATATTTCTGGACAACGACTCCATATTCTGCGCCATCCGCGGATCGAAGCCCAATGCGATGGTGTTCATGTTGTTGGTCAGGCTATAGATCAGAAAGAAGCCATAACCGGCAAGAATGATGAAGGCAAACATGGCGGGATAGACCACCATTTCCCAACGCCGCGCACTACGTTCGAAGGTATCGAGGAAACGGGTGATGTCCTCATGGACGGTTCGCGTGGTGGCGCCAACGATCTCGTTGTAGTCTTCGGCATGCTCTGCTGCCGCAGCTTCTTCCGTCACCTCCTCTTCCGATGACGCATCCGCTGCAGCCAGATCCGTGTTGTTGTCCTGGGCTTCTTCGGCTGCTGCACTAGAGGTATCGGCAGTGGCTTCTGCTCCGCCCTCGATTACACCAACATCCAGATCCTTATCGTTTTCAACGGGAGGCTTGTCTGTTTCAGATACCATGCAGCAAATAACCTTGATGCGACGATCGGGGTGACGCCGGATCGGCCATTATAGCCCCTTTATCCATTCTGTCTCCATTGCCTGTGTGACCGAGGCCACGCCTCGAAAACCCGCAGACCAGCTTCATATCAGATGCGGTTACTCACGCACCATCCCATTCAGCCGACGCAACACATCGGCAATGGCCGCTGAATCCAGTTCCCCACCGCCACTACCAACCAGCGCATTGACCCACTGGGCCGCTTGCGCCGCACCGGGCAACGCCACGCCAACTTCTGCGGCCGCGTTCAACGCGATGCCGAGATCCTTCTGATGCAACAACGCCTTGAAGCCTGGCTGGTAGTCGTGATCCAGCATGCGCTGACCATGCACGTCAAGTATTCGTGATGAAGCAAAGCCACCCAGTAGTGCTTCACGAACCTTCGTAGCATCAACACCGCTGGCCTCGCACAATACGAACGCTTCAGCCACCGCAGCGATTGTCTGGGCAACGACGATCTGGTTACAGGCCTTGCACAGCTGCCCCGCTCCCGGCCCACCGACATGCACGATATTGTCACCAACGACTCGCAACAGACGAACAACCCGTTCAAATACCGGCGTTTCACCACCGACCATGATCGACAACGTACCGGCGATCGCTCCTGTCTCGCCACCAGAGACCGGAGCATCGAGCATGCCGACTTCCCTTTCCGCGAGCCGGGCGTTGATATGCCGGGCTGCCGCTGGATCAATGGTGCTATGATCGACAACAACACTGCCGGGATGCAGGTGTTGACCCAGGCTATCATCCCCCAGCACCAGCGTCTCAACATCGCGGGTGTCCGAAACATTGAGGAACACGATATTGCATTCACGAGCAAGTTCAGCAATGGAGTCACAAGCCTTGGCCCCTGCTCGCAACAGCGGATCGAGCGACGCCTTACGCCGCGCCCAGACACGCAGCGAGTAACCCGCCTGCAACAGATTCAAGGCCATTGGCCGTCCCATGATGCCAAGGCCGATATAGCCGATAGTGATTGTCATAAACTTGCAGATTCCTTAGTGAAAATCCCCGCCAGGATGGTAGCGAAGCGCAAAATGCACGGTAACGTCTGGAGATCGCCCACGAAAAAAGTCATCGACGACGGCAAAATCCGCATAGTAGTTCTTATGCAATCGCAACGACATACCACCGGAAAGCATCAGCACCTTGTCAAAAAACTGGATACTGGTTTTCTTGAACATGCTGCCGTGATGGTCCATCTGTAACTTGAAACGCACTTTGGGTCGCCATACCCATTCGGCCCCAAGCCCACCGAACAAAATAAAATTCCGTTGCTGATCCGGCAGAATCTCCCCATTGCCGAGCATTGAAAACCCGAAATCCCCATTGATCAGCCAGCGATCGGTCAGGCGCGTCGAAGCGGTGAACCAGTTAGCGTAGTCCACCGAGCCGCTGCCCAGCAGCTTGTCAGAATCTCCGGTCGGCAGCTTGAATTGCAAATACAGCGCCAGGCGGTCGGCCCCTTCACGCTGCCATTGATAGCCCAGCAGAAAGGAAATGTCCCCAACGCCAGAGACCCCGTCCGAGAAGCTCAGCAAATCTTCAGCGTCACGGCGATAGAGAAACGCCAGATCACTGCCAACAGGATTGCCATCGGCACCCTCGAAATTGCTGCTGCTGCCACCGAGAATACCACCGAGCCCCTGGTCTTCATGGGTGATCAGGGGTACATGGAGACCAAGCGCCCAGTTCTTCTCCAGCCCACGGAACAGCATGAGATCCGTGCGCGCCGTTTCACCTTTGATCACCAGATATTCAGCGCCCTGCGGATCACCCTGTTGCAGTGTGGTGCGGCTGCGAGAATAAGAGATGAAGCCTCGCCATTGGCCGTTGTCCGGCAACTCAGCGTAGGCTTTCATCGGTAGCCCATAGGGAAGCACCAGCGGGTTCTGGTCACGAATCTGAAACATGCCGGCGAAAACCGGCGACGCGAGCAGGAAAAGCAGAATCGACAACGGCAGTTTGCGAGACATGATGGGCAACGCTCAAACGAAAAGTGGGCCGGAAAACGGCCCACTATACGCTATTCAAACCAGCTAAAAAAAGTGATCGATAGCTGCTACTTGCACTCGCCCTTTTCGCCACCGATTTCGCCGGTCAGACGCAAGAAGGCACCAAACGGCCCCATGACGCTCATGGCTTCCATTTTTGGTCCGGTAAACTTCAGCTTGCCAGTGGCCATGGCTCCCATGGCGCCGCAGCCAAACTTGCCGGCACCGATGCAGGTCCAGTGCTTGTCCTTGGCATGCATCAGGTAGTCCATCTTGGGATCGAACGCCTTGCCATCCGGCTTGCCACCGTAGGTACAAATGGCCTTGCCATCCTTCGGCTCGATCGTGAGCTGAATTTTCGTATCCGGGCTGCACTCGCTACGATACATCTGCACCAGCTTGTAGCCACGGCCACCATTGTTGGCCATCCAGTCGCCACCAAGCTCGGTAGTCAGCGTTTCGCTGGCGTTCCAGCCATCACAGGCTTTCTTGGCCCACTCCTCGTCCATGAACGCCGCCGAAGCAAAAGCGGGCGCGCCAAGCAACAGTACGGTCAATACTGTTTTTCTGTACATGAAGGATTCCTCCATCCTCTCTTTTCAGGTAGTGGTCGCCCATTCAACAGGGCGACCAGTGGCGTGGACTTAATAACGGAACGAATACATGACCTGGATGTTGGTCTGAGCATGCGTCGATTTCACCTGAGTCTGGCTGTTGGTCTGCTTGACTTCAGGAGCGATTGCGAGGGATCCAGCAATCGAATGCGCTTCGTTGAACTTGTAGGTTGCGCCCATCGTGACATGATTTTCGATAATGGCCGGGAACAAAGGATTGAGATACTCATCCGGAACCGGGTTGTTGGCGAGATTGAGGCCGCCACGAACGGTAAGCTGATCATTAACGGCATACGCTGCCCCTAGCTTCAGCACGGTCTGGTCATCCCAGTTCTGTTTCATCACCACATCCGTTTCTGCGCCACCAAAACCAAGGACTGTCGAATCGACCTTGAAGTTGAGCTGGAAATCCTTCATCACACTGGACCAGTCGATCTGCGTGACATCAGCAGCGAACAACCACTGGTTCATCCTGTACGCCATGCCCAACGTCAATGTCGACGGGAACTGGAAGTCCTTGACGGTGAAAGTACCTGGCAGGTTGAGCGTACCTAGTCCCGGAGCAGTCACTGGCTGCCCAGCTCCGTCAACGAAAGCCATTGTGCCCTTGCCATCCCAATCGCTCATAGCCGTCTTGGCTTGATAGGCACCACCAATAGACAAGTCCGGTGAAACCTGGAAGACAAAGCCCAGGCGAGCGCTGAAACCCGCGCCTTTAGCTTTACCAGAGAAGTCATCGTCATTAGAAAAATTAAAAACCGCATTCTCAGCCCCAGCACTGAGCACCGATGGAAAAGCCGGTTGTAATCCCTGTACTAGCGAACCACTAGCACTGCCCAGGGCATTTGGTGAACCCGGCAGAAAATCAGCAAACGTGCCCGGCTGAGGCGAAGGCGGGTTACCCGCCAACAGTGGCATACCCATGATCAAATCCATCCCACCCCAGACATACTGCAAGGTGCCACCGATCGACAATTGGTTGTTCACCTCAAACGAAGCTGGCACTAAGAACGCGCCGACACCCACCTCCGAACGCGCGCCCGGCAGCACTGTTGAGTCCTTCGCATACTCCGTACCCATGCCACCTTGCGAAAACACGCCCACGCCGTAACTCACCTGGCCCCTGCGAGTCACCCAACCAGCCGCCGGCATCAAGTAAAGATCACCACTGGAATCAGCCGATACATTACCGCCTGGCGTCGGCACCGTGGCACTCACGTCGGGTTGCAGGAAACCCATGCTGACATCAACCCGGGAAGCACCGTCCTTGAGCATACTGAGCGTGGCCGGATTGCCAACCATCGCAGCCGCACCGTTGTCATAAGCCATTGCTGTACCGCCCATTGCGGTAGATTCAGGGCCATAGCCCTCCATCAACATGCCATTGGTCGCATAGGCTGACGAGATGGCACAAGCGTAGATCACACCTACGGCGATCGAGGTTAAACGTAATTTGCCGTGCATTGTAGAAGTTCCTCCTTCAGGGACTGTGCTTATAGATAAGAAACTGCTAATATTCTGATTTGATTAGAATTTTTCGCAGATTCCCGACTTTTTATACTCCAATGAAACGCAAGTCAAACTTCATCACAGGGGAAAATTCCCCGTCGTTTCCCAGGGCTTCGCAGCACCTTGGAATTTAAGGCTTTTTTACAATTGACGTGGTGACACGCAGAATCCCGACCATGACGACAATGCGCTTTGCATCAACCAGCCAATACCAACAATGGCAGCAAGACAAACTCGCCGCAGCCGCCACAGCAGGCGACGTTCATCCAATCGATAACCCCGACAATCCATCAGCAGAACAAATCGCCGCCATTGCGCAGCAAGTGACGCAATGCGGCTTTGCGCTGTACCGGCTGCCCGAGGGGTTTACCGCCTCGCGGCAGTGGCTGATCGACTTTGGTGAGCATTTCGGCCTGCGTCGGCTCGACAGCAATCTGTGCAGTGACCCGGACAGCATTTCGACACTGCGCGACAGCGGCGACAACCAGCGCAAGCGGGGCTATATCCCCTACACCAACCGCCCGTTGAACTGGCACACCGATGGTTACTACAATCCCCCTGACCAGCAGATCGGCGCCTTCCTCCTGCACTGCGAACAAGACGCGGCCAGCGGGGGCGAGAATGGTCTGATGGATCCCGAGCTTGCCTGGCTGCGTCTGCATGACGAAAATCCCCGCTGGGTCGAAGCACTGAGCCATCCCGAGGCCATGTCGATTCCTCCCAACATCGAAGATGGCAAAGAGATCCACGGCTGGATGACCGGCCCCGTCTTCTCGGCACGCGCTGACGGCAAGGGCATTCACATGCGCTACACTGCGCGCAAGCGCAACATCCGCTGGCGCGACGATGCCACAACCCTCGCAGCGCTGACGTTTCTTCAAAACCTGCTGGAATCGGAGGAAAATGGCGTCATCTGGCACCGGCTCGCACCGGGCGAGGGCGTCATCAGTAACAACGCACTGCACTGCCGCAAAGGCTTTGAAAACGGCTCCGGCAAGCAACGCCTCTACTACCGCGCCAGATACTTCGATTACATCAAGAGAACCTGAATATGCTCTGGATCAGCGAAATTTTGCTGCAAAGACACGACATCGATAGCTTCGAGACGCTGAAAGAAGCGATCGAGGAGCGCGCCCGTCAAGGTGAGATTCACTTTGGCCTGGACGTAAAACCGCCCTTTTCCGATACACCGGACGATTGGGAAGTCGTTCTTGAAACCGCCTTTTCGAGTGCCCGCTGATGCTGTACTGGCAAGAGGACGATGACAACGAACCGGTCGAAGCCGATGACGATGTTGTCGATATTGTCTACCGCTTGAACTGCAAGGCGTTGCCGATCGACCATGCCCAGCCACTGTGCGACGCACTGCATGAGGCATTACCGTGGATCGCCGACGAAGACCGTGTCGCCATTCACACCATCCACATCGCCGAAGCAGGCAACGGCTGGATGCGTGATGAGCAAAGTGGGCTGCTGCAACTCTCGCGCCGGACCCGCTTCACCCTGCGCGTACCAGCCAGCCGGGTCGATGATGCCAATGCGCTGGAGGGGACGACGCTGGATATCGCTGGCCATCCCATGACCATCGGCCCGGGCAACATCAAGAAACTCAGCAAACTGACCACCATCTTTTCGCGTTACATGGCAGGCGACAACGTCGATGACGAGAACCAATACCTCGAACATGTCTACGAACAACTGATGGCAAAGGGCATCAAGCCGAAGAAGATGATGGCGGGTCGTAAACACGTCATCGAAACGGCAGCAGGCCCCTTGGCAAGCCGCATGCTGATGCTGGCGGAACTGGATCAGGACGCTTCCCTGAAGCTGCAAAAAGAAGGCTTGGGCCCCGGTCGCAAGCTTGGCTGCGGCATTTTCATCCCGCACAAGGGAATCGAAGCGGTCAATAAGGAACAGAAGAACCGCTGACATCAGTGCTATACCGATGGAGAGGGTGTCGCAAAACGGCACCCTCGCGCGGCGCAGGGAGGTGCCGCCAGATTCAACAACGACTAAGTTGTTGAATCTGTGAGGAAAGGAAAAATCACACTTTTTCCTTTCCGTGTGTCGCAAAGCCCCGGATGGGCTTTTGCGACACCCACATAGAGGGGGCAACGCGCCCTTCTCATATCACCAATAGGGGGGTGTATTTTCCGCCCTCATAGGGTACAAATAGCCGATTGATTTTGGCTGAGCCGGGAGCCTCATGCAGTCCCGGCTCAGCAGTATCTACTAACTGCACTTACTTGAGGTAGCAATCATGAGCAGCAAGAAAGAAATGATCCAGAAGATGATCGAAATGCAAAAGAAGTTCATGGAGTATGAGCACGCCAATGGCGTCGATCCCAAGGACTACTTCAAGCCAGAGTCAGGCCACGAGCTCGACGGCTACCGCGAGGAATACATGAAACTGGCCATGACCGTAGTCGACATGGCGCACAAAGAGGTTGGTTCAGAGCCTGCCTAAAGCCGAGCAAGTATTCGTTCGTCTGGACTGAAAAGGCCGTCTCTCGACGGCCTTTTTTGTGTTTGCATTCGATGCAATTAGCCATACCGCTCTAGCAACAGCGCAAACATCGCCCTCACACCCATCGCCTCGCCGCCTTCCGGACGCCCAGGTGAACGGCTGGTGTTCCAGGCCATCATGTCAAAGTGCAGCCAGTCGATCTCCTCTTCGACGAAACGCTGTAAAAACAGCGCCGCGACAATGGCGCCCGCATACGGGCTGGAAGCACAATTCACCAAATCCGCGAAGCGGCTTTTCAGCATGCGGTTGTAGGGCTGGTGCAGCGGCAAGCGCCAGACCGGGTCTCCTTTCTGCACCGAGTGCGTCGAGAGGGTCGCCGCCAGCTCGTCACTGGTGCTGAAGAATGCAGCAATACCGGTACCAACCGCCGAGCGCGCAGAACCCGTCAATGTCGCAAAGTCGATCAGCAAATCAGGCTTGTCGTCACAGGCATCAGCCAGTGCATCACAGAGCACCAGGCGACCTTCCGCATCGGTATTGTCCACCTCGACCGTCAGCCCTTTGCGCGTCGTCACCACATCACCCGGACGAAAAGCGTCACCCGACACCGCATTGTCTACTGCCGGCACCAGCACACGAAGGCGCACTGGCAGCTTGTAGGCCATCACCATCGCCGCCAGGCCAAGCACATGCGCTGCACCGCCCATGTCCTTCTGCATCAGACGCATCGCATTGGATGGTTTCAGGTCGAGACCACCAGTGTCAAAACAGACGCCCTTGCCCACCAGTACCAGCAACGGATCGTCTGCCTGGCCCCAGCTAAGCTCGATCAGGCGCGGCGCATGTACGCTGGCGCGACCGACCATGTGAATGGTCGGATAATTGTGCTCCAGCAGCGCATCGCCAACGATCTCGCTAAAATCAGCATCGAAGCGCCCGGCAAGGGTCGCCGCGGCAGCCGCAAGATCTGCCGGCATCATGTCGTTGGGCGCGGTGTTGATCAGATCACGTACCAGATAGAGCGCCTCTACCTCGCTCGCCAGCAACTCTGCGTCCCCGCCGACCACCAACTTAGGTGGCGCTGCCAAATCATCCGCCTGACGATAGCGATTGAAGCGGTAACTGGCCAGCGCCCAGCCCACCGCCATTTCATGGCGCAACGCCGGTGACCAGTCGCCGTCGAGCCTGTAATCTGCTGGTGGCAATGATTCCACGGCGTTGCATAGCGTCCAGGTGTCAACCGCATCCTCGCCGCAGCCGATCAACACCCGCTCGGTTCCACCATCGCCAGCGGGCAGCTCGCATACCTCGCCGGCATCAGCCTTGAAACCACGTGTCTCAACCCAGCGTTTCGCCGGCGGGCTCAATCCATCGATCACGGCCGGTAAATCATCAGGCGAGACAATAGATAACGGAACGGCAGAGTCACTGGTGGTTACGAAACAGTCGGGTAGTGGCAAGGTGTTCTCCTTTGGTTGTTGGATAGGGGTGGTTTGCCGGCGAGACGCCGGCGGTCCCAGGTAAAGCCGGCGGGACGCCAGCGCTCCCGAGACACCACGGTCCCAGGTAAAGCCGGCGGGACGCCAGCGCTCCCGAGACGCCGGCGCTCCCACAGGAGCTGCTATGATATACCGCCTTTTCGACGGATCACCATATGGCACTGGCGCTGCAAATTTCTCAACTCTGCAAGACCTATCGTGGCGGCTTCGAAGCACTGAAAGGCATCGATCTCGATGTGCACGAGGGTGATTTCTTCGCTCTGCTCGGCCCGAATGGCGCTGGCAAATCCACGACGATCGGTATTATGACCTCCCTGGTGAAAAAGACATCGGGAACGGTGAAGATTTTTGGCTACGATATCGACCGCGACCCTTCACGGGCGAAACAGCAAATCGGGCTGGTGCCACAGGAATTCAATTTCAATCAGTTCGAGCCGGTGGAGGAGATTCTGCTCAATCAGGCTGGCTACTACGGTATTGGTCGCAAGGCGGCCAAATCCACTGTCGAATATTTCCTGCGTAAGCTGGGCCTGTGGGATAAACGCCGTAACGAAGCACGCTCCCTGTCCGGCGGCATGAAACGGCGCCTGATGATCGCCCGCGCCATGGTGCATGAGCCGCGCATGCTGATTCTCGACGAGCCCACTGCGGGCGTGGATATCGAGGTGCGCCGCTCGATGTGGGACTTCATGCAGGAGATCAATGCCAACGGCACAACCATCATCCTGACGACTCACTATCTTGAAGAAGCCGAAAACCTCTGCCGCAATATCGCCATCATCGACCACGGCAAGATCATCGAAAACACCAGCATGAAAACTTTGCTGAGCCAGCTCGACCGTGAAGTCTTCATACTCGATCTGCGCAAACCGATTCAGTCACCGCCACATATCGAGGGCATGGGCGTCGTCATGCGTGACCACCACACACTGGAAATCACCGTCAGCCGCGAAGCCTCGCTGAACGAGGTATTCCGCCGGCTGGATCAGGAAGGCATCGAAGTCAGCAGCCTGCGCAACAAGCACAACCGCCTGGAAGAGCTGTTCCTCGATCTGGTCGGCGAAGGGGCAGCCGCATGACCAGCCGCGAAAAGTTCGTCGCCTACTTCACCATCGTCTCGAAAGAGTTTCTGCGCTTCGTACGCATCTGGCCGCAGACGATCCTGCCGCCGGCCATCACCACCGGGCTGTACATCATCATCTTTGGCGGCCTGATCGGGCCACGAATCGGTGAGATGGAAGGCTACAGTTACATGGATTTCATCATTCCCGGCCTGATCATGATGACGATCATCACCAACGCCTATGCCAACGTAGTATCGTCGTTCTACCTCGCCAAGTTCTCCCACAGCATCGAGGAGATGCTGGTGTCGCCGCTGCCGAACTATATTATTCTGCTCGGCTACGTCAGCGGCGGGGTGGCACGCGGCCTGATGGTCGGCAGCATCGTGTTGCTCGTCTCTGCGCTGTTTTCCGAACTGCATGTGCATAGCATTGCCGTCGCCATCGGCATTACCGTACTGACAGCCGTACTGTTTGCATTGGCGGGATTGATCAATGCCGTGTTCGCCAACAGCTTCGATGATATTTCCATCATTCCCACCTTCGTGCTGACACCGCTGACCTATCTGGGCGGCATCTTCTACTCGATCTCGATGCTGCCCGAATTCTGGCAGGGCGTGTCGAAGCTGAACCCCGTGCTGTACATGATCAACGCCTTTCGCTATGCCATGCTCGGCGTCTCCGACATTCCACTGCAAGTGTCGTTCGCCATCATTGCGGGGTTTATCGTGGTGCTGTTCGCGGTGGCACTGTGGCTGCTGAACAATGGCAAGGGCATCCGCGCCTGACGCGTTCGTCACGCCACCACAAACGGGTTGACGATCATCAGGTCACCCAGTTTCTGACCATGCTGCATGTCTTCCGAATAAAGTATGCGGCAGGCGGTTTTCTGTGCCATTCGAATAATCAGCGAATCCCAGAACGAGAAACCATGCGTGGTATGCAGATTGATTGCGTGGAGGACATCCTCGTGTTCAATGCTGGCAACAGACAATCCTGCAAACAGCTCGATTTTCCGCCTCACAACTTCAACCGGCACACCAAGTTTGCGTGTTGCCGCGACAAAATACTCTTGCAGCACCTGAGTTGAGATAACCGCATTGCCTTCTCTCCAGCACGACTCCATCAAATCGATGCTGATCTGCTGTTTTTCCAGCGCTGCCGAGTCATCTCGATAGACCAGAATATTCGTATCGAAAAAGCTACGTCCTTTCATGCAACTCATCGCGATCGAACTTCCAACCATCGGAGCGGCCTTTACCATCCAGCGCACGCAGTTCGTCCAGGTCAGCTTCGAGACATTGTTTCCGGGTGAGTCTTTCCAGATCCTCACGAATCAACTGATTCAGACTTTTCCCCATGGCTTGTGCGATTCGGCGTGCTTCCTTGACGACTTCATCATCAATAGACAGGGTTATATTCATACCAAAGAGCTGCGTTACACATAATATATGTCAATAGTACCCCGCTCCCAGAAAGCGTCAAGCTGATAAGGCTGGCACTGAAAACACTCCCAACGCCGCGAGATCTATCCTGGCGCTTCTAAGCACTGCAACACCTGTCATCTATACCCCGTCCCAGAAGACTACTTGTGCTTGAGTTTCCGCGGTTCCGCCCTCACTAATCTGGCATTCAACAGCAATCATCAAAGATCCGTGATCAACCACGACCCGATCGAACAACCCATTTTTGCCAATGCCAAAAAACTGGGCCTGGAAGAAAAACTACAGCAATACCAACTGTTGCGGTTCCAACCCTTCGACCCGGTCAGTAAACGCACCGAGGCGCTGGTGGAAACGCCTTCGGGCGAGCGCCTGGTCGTCACCAAGGGCGCACCACAGGTCATTATCGGTCTGTGTCATCACGACGATTTCGATCCGCGTGAAGCTCAGCGCCAGGTCGAGGCATTTGCCGAACACGGCTTCCGCACCCTCGGTGTCGCCTATCGTGCCGAGAATGAGAAGGCATTTCATTTCGTGGGATTGATTCCGTTGTTCGATCCACCGCGTGAAGATTCCCGCATGACCATCGCGGCGCTGAAAAAGCAGGGCGTCGAAGTGAAGATGATCACTGGCGACAACCAGGCGGTGGCGCGTTATATCGCCGGTCTGCTCGATATCGGCGACAACATCGAAAACGTCCGCGAGCTGATGGGCGAGAGCACAGAAGAATACGTGATGCTGGCGCGTGTCATTTCCAAGGCACTGCTCAAAACCTTACAGAGCGATATTCCGGACCAGGTCGTGAAACAAAAAGTCGACCAGATCGTTGCACTGGTGAAAAAGGAGCTGGAGACCACCGAGCTGCCACCAGGTACCGTAAAAAAACACGAATCGGAAATCATTGCCCAGATCGAAAAAGCGCATGGCTTCGCGCAGGTATACCCCGAAGACAAGTATTTCGTTGTGGATGAACTGCAAAAGGCGGGACATATCGTCGGTATGACCGGGGATGGCGTCAACGATGCACCGGCACTGAAAAAAGCCGATGCCGGGATCGCCGTCAGCGGTGCCACCGACGCGGCCCGTGCCGCCGCCGACATCGTACTCACCGCACCTGGTCTGCATGTCATTCTCGATGCCGTGCGCCAGGCGCGGATCACCTTCGAGCGGATGCAGAGCTATACCATCTTTCGTATTGCCGAAACCATCCGCATTGTCTTGTTCATGGGGCTCGCCATCGGCGTGTTTCAGTTCTATCCCGTCACGGCCACGATGATCATTGTGCTCGCGCTGCTCAACGACATCCCCATTCTCACCATTGCCTACGACAATACCCGTGTGCGCCAGAACCCGGTACGCTGGGCCATGGACGAGGTGCTGGTCATGGCCGGCTGGCTGGGCATCGCTGGTGTGCTGTCGTCGTTTCTGCTGTTCTGGCTTACGATGGTCTATCTAGCGCTGCCGCTGGATGTCGTCCAGTCGCTCTTTTTCGCCAAACTGGTCGTCGCCGGCCATGGCACGATCTACAACACCCGCATCGACGACTGGTTCTTCCGCCGCCCCTACCCATCACTGATTCTTTTCCTGGCGACCTTCTCCAGCCGTGTCGCCGGCACCATCATCGCTGTCTACGGCTTTCGCCTGATGACGCCCATTGGCTGGGAGTGGGCTGCCTTCATATGGGCCTATGCGCTGACTTGGTTCGTGTTCAACGACGCGGTGAAGATTGCCGTGCTGCGCTATTACCGCAAGAAAAAAGGTGCGGTGATGAGATGAATGCGATGAACAATTGCTCAGCGCCCCTCCCGCTTTCCAGATCGGCCGCCAAATCTTAGCTTCTCTTCATGAATGCCGGTCGAATCAATCTCGCGTGCTTTAGTTCAAGCTCAACAACGGCCGATAGCGCCCATTCCACTGTCGACGATCTCCCCTTTCCAGAATAGCCACCATCCATCCGGAAGATGCCAGCCAACCTCTCCCTTGAATGGAATTCTCACGCCATCATGCTCCCGGTAGTCGCTGAAATGCCCTTCCCAGGGATAGCGGATATATTTTCCATCAAAACGACCAAAGCGGTCTTCGGTATAGATGCCGACAACTTCACCAATGTCGTTGAATCGAAATTCAAGCGAAACTGACAGACCTGAAACAGTCAGTGTAGCCACCGCGCGGTCGTCATCAACCGACTGCCAGCTCACGCCGGCCTCCGGCAACAACGCAGTGGGATGCCAGACCGCCTCCGCGAGATAGCGAAAAAGCGCCCCTGTATTCAGTTCCGGCACATCCCGATCACGGCCAAGCGGAATCATTGACAGCAAGCTCACCTCACCAGCACCCACCCCATCGATCAGCGAATCCCGCACACGCACATGCAGCAACGGCGCCATCTCAATACGGGCATCCCAGATAAAACCCGGTGGATTTTCCGTCACCGTGTAAAGCGCTGTAAAACGCGACCAGCGTTTGGTTTTGGGATCGACCCTCAACTCCCCCCGCTGGAAATACCGCCGCGTTGCGGCAGCCTGAGGCGGAGCGACGAATACATGCCGGAAGTACCGGGCCACCGGATCAGGCAAATCAGCAAACGACACTTGATGCATCGACGACAAATCTATTGCAGCACCGGCAGACAGCCGCTCCAGCTCGGCACGTGTCGCGTGCAGCATTCGGCGCTTGCCAATAACCAGCAACGCGACGACCAAGATCGCCACAAGGAAAACCAATACCGCTAACTCAGTCCATGGCACTGCTTTTCTCCACACATCGACGAGGAAAGAAGGCGGACAGCAACATGACGATTGCGAATAGCAACAGTGTCACGGCCGCCGGGTCGGCAAGACAGGGAAATATCGCGGCCAGCAGCGAATAAGGTTGCGATGCATTCCACGCCAGCGCCAAAATGATCACAAAAGCTCCAACGACCTGAGCCATTCCCACAGGGTTACGAAAAACAGACAGTGGGGTCCAACGACGCGTCGCATCGCGCAACCCCCTCAGCAGCCGAAAACCCAGCCACAGCGACAATAACAGCATGGCAAAGATAGCCGCGCGTAGTATCAAAGCCCCCTGAGAAATCCTCTCCATCTTCACCTTTTCAATACCCGACCATCTCGCCCAGGCACTAAGTACCTCTGCAAACAGTGGCCAGCTTCGCTGGCTATTGGTCAATATTACGATGCCTTCACCCTTTTGGTCTCGGTGCAAGGTCCTGGCGTGACCTGATCGCTGAATCGCTTGCAACAGATGATCGGTTTGAATACAGGAAAGCCCCAGCCAAAACGCACGCGCAAAAAAAACCCCGATACCTTGCGATATCAGGGCGAGAGCCATCCATGGCCGGGAGGGACTGCTATGAAACCTGTGAATAATCGGTTATGACACCTTGTCGTCTATTTGCAGGGAGAGATACAGCGGTTGTTCTTCACGGATGATCAGAATGGCCAGCGGTTCAGCATCGGGGGCCTGACGGGCGGCTTCCTTCAGGTCTTCGGGATTGCTTATCTCGATGTTGTTGAAGGCAAGCAGCACATCTCCTTCCTGGAGGCCGGCGCGTGATGCGGGGCTGCCGGGGACAACGCCTTCGATGCGGATACCTTTATCGTCGAGGCCGAGTTTCTTGCGTTCTTCGGGAGCCAGTTTGCTGACGGCGACGCCGAGTTTTCCGGAAGGAGGCAGTGCCGAGACAGCTACTTCCTCAGGGCGTTGCGGCTCCAGCTCGGCAATGCTGACAGTGAGTGTTTTTTCCTTGCCGTCGCGGATGACTTTGAGTTCAACGCTGCTGCCTGCCGGGGTCATGCCAACCAGCACGGGCAGGTCGGTGGCACGATTGATATTGCGGCCATCGAAGCTGACGATGACATCACCGGGCTGGATGCCCGCCTTGGATGCCGGGCCATCGGGGTTGACTTCGGACACCAGCGCACCACGCGCACGGTCGAGCTTGAACGAGCGGGCGAGGTTTGCATCCATACCCTGGATGCCAACACCGAGCCAGCCGCGGCTGACATAGCCTTTGGTTTGGAGTTGCGCGGTGATGTTTTTCACCAGATTGATCGGAATGGCGAATGACAGGCCCATATAACCACCGCTGCGGCTGTAGATTTGTGAGTTGACGCCGACAACATTGCCATCGAGATCGAACAGCGGGCCACCGGAGTTGCCGGGGTTGACTGCGACATCGGTTTGAATGAATGGCACATAGGTACCATCCGGCAAGCTGCGCGACAGGGCGCTGACGATACCTTGGGTCGCGGTCTGGTCGAAGCCGAATGGGGCGCCAATGGCGAATACCCACTGCCCTACCTTGAGTTCGTCCGAGTTGCCGGTGCGCACCACCGGCAGATCTTTGGCATCGACTTTCAGCAAGGCGACATCGCTGCGTTCATCCCTGCCCACCACGGTGCCGCTGAATTCACGGCGATCCTTCATGATTACTCGTACCTCGTCGGCATCCTCAACGACATGCGCATTGGTGACGATGTAGCCGTCACTCGAAATAATGAAGCCAGAGCCAATACCAATCTCGTGCCCGCCAGAACCACCACCGTCGGGCATCTCGCGGAAAAAGCGACGAAACTGCTCAGGCACACCGTCAGGCAGCTGCCGCCCCAGCGATGTCTTGCTCATGGCATCGTGCTCAACACGAATATTGACGACAGCCTTGCCGTTTTCCTCGATCAGCTTCGGCAGATCGGGCAATGATGCGGCATTGGCACTGAATGCCGCCGCCATCAGCACCACCAGAAAGAAAGTGAACGCGCTTCTCTTTTCCCGGCGCTTTTCAATCCTGTGGTCGATCGTTAACTTCACTTGCACATACTCCGCTGTGGTATTCAATGACGACCATCATGCCTGCACCAACCTTAACGGAGGGTTACCGCAACATTAAATTAAGTTCATCGAGGTTTATTCGCGCCGCCATGCGCCCTATCATCCCCGCCATGCATACACTTCTTGTAGAAGACGATACCGATACCGCCACCTTCATCCGCAAGGGTCTGGGCGAGAGCGGCTATAACGTGGACCATGCCGACAATGGTGTGGACGGCCTGCACATGGCGCTGAATGGGCAATATGACGTGATGATCGTCGACCGCATGCTGCCAGGCATGGACGGGCTGACACTCATCGAGGAACTGCGCAAACGTAACGTCCACACGCCGGTACTCATACTGAGCGCCCTGGGTGAAGTGGACGACCGCGTCGATGGCCTGCGCGCTGGCGGCGACGACTATCTCGTCAAACCCTACGCCTTCAGCGAATTGCTGGCCCGGCTGCAAGCGCTGGCGCGACGCAGTCAACCCGAAATGCAGGGCACGCTGTTGCAAGTCGGCGATTTGCGGCTGGATCAGATCAAACGCAAGGTCACGCGCGGAGACACCGAAATCCAACTGCAACCACGTGAATTCATGCTGCTCGAATATCTCATGCGCCACACCGGCCAGGTGGTCACCCGCACCATGTTGCTGGAAAACGTCTGGGACTATCACTTCGACCCGCAGACCAACGTCATCGACGTCCACATCAGCCGTCTGCGGCGCAAGATCGACAAGGATTTCGACAAACCACTGCTGCACACGATTCGCGGCGCAGGCTATTCCCTGCATGAACCCTAAGCGCGCCGAGCCGCGGCGATGAGCCTCAGCCTGAAACTCTTTCGCACCACAGCCTTCCGGCTGTCGCTGATCTATGCCCTCACCTTCAGCCTGCTCGCTGCCACCGCGATGGGGTTCATCTACCTCACGACCAAAAAAGAGCTGATGAACCAGACCGACGCACGCCTGCAGCTCGAAGCCAATATCCTCATCAACCAGTATCGCGCCAAGGATATCGATGCGCTATTCGAGTCGTTGCAACAAAAGCAGCACGACAGCCGCACCAGCTTTTTCATCTACGTGCTGGTGCATCGCGAGCAAAAAGACATCACCACAGGCTTCGCGCCCGAATACACCACCGAAGACGGCAAACAGGCTTTCGCCACCCTGCCCATGGGCGTACTGCTGAAAACAGATGAAGAACACGACGAAGACCCCGTCAGAGTATTGCTGACACAGTTGCCAGGTGACTACCAACTGCTGGTGGCACGCGATCTGAACGATCAACAAAAAGTGCTACGAAAAATCTACAACACCGTCATCCTGACGATTCTCGTCACCCTGGCGCTGGCGCTGGCTGTCGGCATGATCTTTGGCCAGCAAGTCCTGCGGCGGATAGAAAAAGTGCGCAACACCGCCGGCGAGATCATCGACGGCGACCTGTCACAACGCATGCCCGTCAACCGCCGCAATAACGAATTCGACCAGCTCAGCCGTACCATCAACTCCATGCTGCAACGCCTAGAACAGCTAATGCATGGCATGCGCAACGTCACCGACAACCTCGCCCACGACCTGCGCAAACCGCTGAACCGGATTCGCAACCGGCTCGAAGTCATCCTGCTGGAAAATCGCGACGAAGAGACCTACCGCGAAACCATCGCCCAAACCGTCGAAGACACCGAAGAACTGATCAAGACATTCAACGCGCTGCTGAGCATCGCCCGTGCCGAATCCGGCGAGCGCCGCCAGGACTGGACCGAAGTCGACCTTACCGGCCTGCTCGAACAAATGGCCGAGCTCTACGACGCCGCCGCCGAAGAAGCCGAACTGAAATTCTCCGCCGACATCGAACGGGGACTCACCCTGCACGGAAACCGACAATTACTGGCACAAGCCGTCACCAACCTGCTCGACAACGCCATGAAATTCACCCCGAAAGATGGCCATGTCTCACTCTGCGCAAGACGTATCAATGGCACAATAGAAGTCACCGTTGAAGACACTGGCCCCGGCATCCCGCCAGCCGAAAGAGACCGCATCTTCGAACGCTTCGTCCGCCTCGACAGCGCCCGTAGCACCCCCGGCAGCGGCCTCGGCCTAAGCCTCGTCAAAGCTGTCGCCAGCCTGCACCAGGCAGAGGTCGACGTCAGCGCCCGCAACCCCGGCGCAAGAATCGCGATAATTTTCGACACCAACACCGAGGAGTGACGGGATTGCTTTTAGGCTAAATGGGTGCATGCCAGTTTCAAACGTTCACGATACTCTCGATCCTGCTCGAATAGCTGCTTCGTCTTTGTCAGATGGAGCTTGTAAGGCCGCCCCTGTCGCTCCGTCTCGTGGGTCACAGGAACGCCCATGTCTTCAATCATCTGGTGGATATGCCAGCGTCGGTCTTTTGCCAGCGGCCAAACCATATGCGCCTGATCGCTGGATTGGAGGAATGTTTTAAATACCTTACAGTCCCTACAGTCACAAGGTACCGGCTCTGTGATTGACCAGTCTCCCGGCTCGCGTGGGGGGCGTTCGAGTGCTGCGGCTACTTTTCCTCTGATAAAATCGAGTAATCGACTTAATTGCATTTTCATCGCGTCGCTATGATCGTCTCGCCGCTTCAGAAAGCAGCCAATTTCGACCAAATCGAATATGAGATAATCATTTTCGTCATTGATCAGGTGATCGATTACGTCACTAAAAATCGCATCATCAGCGCTCAATAAAGCGGCAGCAAAAAGTTCAGTAATGGCTGATATTCTGGCAGGCGCCTCCTTCTTGCGATCTACCGGACTGCAATTGACCTCCTGATCATGGTGTTTCTGTTTCAACACCTTGAGCTGCCACGCCATCAGCCAGTGTGGCAATTCATCGTCCCCTGCGGGCGCAAGGCTTATCCACCGCGCAACAATGTTTGTCAGCTTGTCGATGGCTTCACCCCATCCCCGATACCCAGTAGCGTCAAACCACTTTTGCATCACATCGATTAGCCACCGGCTACCATAGGCTTTCTGCAAACTTACCATTGCCGGCACAGTCTTTGGGGCCAACATGGCTGAACCCATTGGATAGAGGATTTCTTGAGCAAGACCCTGGTCATTCAGCTTCAACGCAAGCCTTAAAACAGGAGAAAATGAGGATGGAATTTTCCTCGGCAACTCCGAACCAATCCAGTGGGGCAGCAGCGAGTGTGTAACCTCGCGTGCTTGCGCCAGTGTTCTCTTTTTCTCGGCTAACTGAAGCAGTTCTCGAATTATTTTCTCCGGTGCAATCTCCAGTAGCGCAGCATAGTGATCTTGCCGCCGCCACAGCACAATGGCCGCACGGTGATACCAGCGCTCCATGGTATTCCCCCAATTCCCCATATACCCTTCATACTGGGATTCAAAAGGGCTCAGCTCATTGTTTGCCTTGGTCCAGCAGATATCCGCTTCAGATACCGACCATTCTGGTAGTCCAGCAGGTTTTCCTGTGGCGTCATACCAATGGTCGATGATGGTGGAGTTATCGATCAGTTCAACCAATTCAATGTTTTCCTCTCCCCGATCTTCTTCGTAGTCTTCCTCATCATAATCATCCCAGTATCGCCGTCTGGAACCATAGGCCCATCCAAGGTCGTCACTCTCGCAGTACCACATCTCCTGAACATCGGCCAGCGTCAGATGGATCTCCAAATCGAGTGTCGAAGCTGCGCTCAACAGGGCCGCTGCGCGTACTTGGTCTAACCCTTTTAACGCTTGCCAGGAAATTCCTTTAGGGGTGTACTGGTGATCTAACAGGTAAATGAGTTTTTTGCTACGCGGGCAGGCTGCATTGCTGGCATCAGAATGTGAAAAATAACTGTCCAATGCCGCAGTCAACTGTCGCTGAATGGCTGGATCCGGCGCCACGATCGTCCGCGCATCATTTTGTTCCAGTATCAGATTGTAGATCAGCACTACACGGTAGCCGTCAGTTACTGGACGCACCTCATGCTGACAATCGGCATAAAAAGCGAAGAAACTGAGTTTATCGGCTGCCGCCCGGCTACTTTGATAGCGCCTCTTCTCTCCTTGATGATCGACAATCAAGGTTCCACCTCGATGGGGCGAGGGCAGTACCACCACCAGCGTTGCCACCATACCATCACACTTTTCTGAATCCTGATGGGGCTGGAAAAACTGCCCTGGCGCATAGACCAACATTTCGTGCAACTCGGCCCGTAAGCTACCCTGCTCTGGTAATCCCAGTCTCGTCTTGATCGAGACGATGGTGGGGTTGAGCGTCTTATTCCACCGGCGTTTATCGATCTTGACCCGGCTTTTCGGTATCTTCCAGACATCGCGCACTTCGCTATCGAGAATTGTTTTATCCCGCCAACCAAAAGTCGCTGGTTTGGCGATCTTGAGCAGCCGCTTGACCACGCCAGGCTTGAGGGGAAACCTCAACAGGCCGATTGGATCGATCTCGATGTGAAGATCGTCGGCGTCGGTGGTTTTCCTCGCGGAAAAATCGCCATGTGGTTCAAACTGTTTCAGAATTGTGGTGATGCTCTCTGTCATTGCCTTTCCCATGATAGGTTACAGTCTTCATCGGCTATTTGTTTTGAGAAGATGGTGCTATACCTGTCGTTCCTTCAACCGTTTTCTTGCCTGCCCAGCCGTTAGCCGCGCCGCTACTTCAAGCGCCTGCCGGCTTCTGTGTTGCAGATTCAGCTTGCCGGATCGGCGCTCCCAGTTGATGACACTGGCCTGACTGACACCAAGCAGCTGCGCGAATTCGGCCGTTGTCATTGCAAAGTGCTTGCGCAATTTTCTAATCGACGCAGCCGTGCCGGTAAACGTGGGTGTTTGCGAGCCTGCCTTCTTGGCTGCACGCTTTTTTATCACTTGCGGTTTCCTGGCTTTTACAACGGTGCGTTTTTTTACGGGTGCCCGTTTCTTACTGGCTGAAGTTTTTGTGGCGGCGCGTTGCTTTTTGGCAGGCTTGGATGCAGCATCGATATCGACATCGAAGATGGCGCCGAGATCTTGTGCAGCAATACGGCGTCGGCCGCTTTTCTTCTTTGTCGCGGCCTTGACGTCCAGCTCCGTATCCACCAGCTCCTGATGATCGACGCCACGCAACAGAAACAGCAATTCCGGTTTTTCGTCCAATCGCGCTCCCACGCCGTAAAGCACCGCGGCGAGGTGTTTGCATAGACCGGCCCAGTCAGGGCAGTCACAGGCCAGTTGAATTTCACTGGGTTTGGGAAACAACCCGCGCTTCGGGTCAGTGACGATCTGCATGACGTGGCTAGAGAAACGCCCCTGCAACAATTCGAGCATCGAGCCGATCTGCCCTGCGCAGGCTTTTTTCACCTGGTTCCAGCGGGTTTTCGGCAGTGGTTTTATCTTGATGTGAATATGGTAAAGGTCTGAACCACTGACGATGGCTTTCACCTCGCCTTGGTTGATCTCCAGGTGGCACACCGAACCATTGCGGACATAGGTGCGGCCACGCGGCAGGCGGTTTTCATAATCACTGAATTTTTCCAGATGCTCGCACCACGACGCGCCCCAAAACGTTTTCGCCATCTTGCGTCCTTTGAAGGCGGGAACCGGTTCGATCCGCTGGCCTTTCTTGCGCAGCTTGTCCATCTCCTTTTCAGCTTTTGCGCGCCGTTTTGCCACCGGAACATAGGGCCGCCAACCGCCATAGTACGCCATCTCATCGCCTCCTATTCACTTCGGGCTTTGTCGATATCGAGCGAGACCAGTTGCATGATTTCATCATTGCTCATCTCGGTCAGATTAATCTCTTCGCCACCCTCGAGAATATCATTGGCAAGCGCCTTTTTCTCTTCGATCAGAGCATCGATCTTTTCCTCCACCGTGCCGCGACAAACGAATTTATGCACCAGCACATTCTTTTTTTGTCCGATGCGGAAGGCTCGGTCAGTGGCCTGATTTTCGACGGCTGGATTCCACCAGCGATCAAAATGAATGACATGCGACGCCTGTGTCAGATTCAGCCCGGTGCCGCCAGCCTTGATCGAGAGTACGAAAAAAGGTGGCCCCGCTTCATCCTGGAACTGATCGACGAGTTTTTGCCTGCGCTTGACGGGCGTGCCGCCATGCAACACGAGTCCGGGCTGACCAAACAGGGCTTCCAGGCGCGATGCCAGCGGGCCAGTCATTTCGCGGAATTGGGTGAACACCAGCACCTTTTCCTGCCGCGATGCTATCTCTTCACAAAGCTCCGCCAGACGTTGAAACTTGCCGCTATGATCCGGTCTGTATTCGCCGTCGCCCACCAACTGCGCCGGGTGATTGCAAATCTGCTTGAAACGCATCAGAGAGGCCAGCACCAAGCCGCGGCGTTTCATACCATCCAATGTTTGCAGTGACCGCTCCAGCTCCTTGACAGACTTTTGATACAGCGCTGCCTGGCGTTTGCTCAGGCCACACCAGGCAACCATTTCGGTTTTGTCCGGCAAATCATCGATAATTGAGCGATCAGTTTTCAACCGCCGCAGAATATAAGGCTGCACCAGATTACGCAGTGGTGCGTATTGATGCCCCTCTTCCGTCGCCAGCGATTTTGCAAAGGCCCTGAAACGCGTCGCCGAACCGAGCAACCCGGGGTTGAGAAAATCGAACAGCGACCACAGATCCGCGAGCCGGTTTTCAATCGGCGTACCCGTCAAGGCAATACGCGCGTGGGACCGCAGTTTTTTGACTGTTTTGGTTTGACGAGTGGATGGGTTTTTGATCGCTTGCGCCTCATCCAGCACAACGAGCCGCCACGTCCGCTCGTGTAGCCATGTCTGCCGGGCCAGCGTGGTGTAGGTGGTGAGCACGATATCGATTTCCGCAAACGCCTGATCAGCGTTGGATTCCAACTCCGCGATGGCCTGCCGGCTCATTTCCGATCCGTGAATAAACAGGCAGCGTAGTGACGGCGCGAAACGCGCAAGTTCTGCTTTCCAGTTCGACAGCAGTGAAGCTGGAAGCACCAGCAGGGCGGGCTGGGCCGTTGCCGTATTGCCACGCTGTTTCTTGATCAGCAGCAGTAGCGCGATCACCTGGATGGTCTTGCCCAGCCCCATGTCATCGGCCAGGCAAGCCCCCAACCCCAGCCGCGTCAGCAACCACAGCCAGTTGAGCCCTTCCTGCTGGTAGGGTCGCAAGGTTGCCTTGAGCATATTGCCGGGGGTGGCGCGTTTGATCTCATCCGGGGAACGCAGTTGATCGAGCAGTGAAGCCAACCAGCGGCCCGGTTCGACAAAGGCCCAGTTGCGCTCGGACTCGGCGCTGTCCGTTGTGGACAGATCGCGCGGCGCTCCCGCCAGCAGGCGCATGCCTTCGATAAACGACAAGCCATTTTCGGCCTCAGCAGCGACTTGCTCCCAATGGTTCAGCGCCTGCTGCAATTTTTCCTGATCGACTTCGACCCACTGGCCTTTGAAAAACACCAGACCCTCGTCCATTCTCAGCAACTGCTGCAATTCACGCTTGGTCAGCCGCTCCTCACCAAGAACCACCTGGAGCTTGAAATCCAGCAGCGCATCCATTCCCACCGTCTGCTGTTTTTTGTCCCCCAGCGTGACAGCCACCTGCGGCTTTGTGCGCTTTTTCCACCAGTCCGGCAGGCGCAATACAATACCGCTCGACTCGTATTGCGGGATTTCCTTGAGAAACTGATAGGCCTCATCAGCTGTCCACGCCAACGGGTAATAGAGATCACCGCTGTCGAGCAGATCCTTGATCAACGGACTACTCTCTGCCACTCGGCTCACCGGTGACAGCAGGCGGATCAATGCCTGCCGGTTTTTCGCACCGGCATATTCCTGCAACGCCTCACTGAGCGGGCGGTATCGCAGCCGCCCCTGATCGGACACGCCCTGCGAATAGGTCGCCATAAAAGCAAACGGATACTCGGGGTCATTTTTGTTTTCGGCCAGATGGAAACAGACCCGCCCCAGCTGATGCCATTTCGGCGCCTTCTTCGCCAGAAAAGCACCGAAATTATCAAAATCCGCCACCTTCTGGCGTACCCAGTCATCCAGTGATCGCCAAATAGCCTGCAATATTGCGACGCTCAAATACTCCGCCCCCTGCATCGGTGGGACGGTGAGCAGCAACGACTCGACCTCGGCATCGTCCAGCGGATCGAGTGACGCCAGTTCCACCACCTCGCCCATCGTCTCCAGACAGCGCGCCTTCATAAAGCGCGTCGCAAAATGCTGCCAATAGGCCCACACCGGTGACAACGGCTGATCCTTCCACTGCACCGCCAGCGCAAACAGTCCCTCCCCCACATCCCGCGAAAACGCCTTTGCCATGCGGCGGGCAAATGCCGGATCGGTGATGGTTTCACCCTCTGCCACTGTGTAGCAACGGAGATGGCCGGAAGGCAGCAAAGCGAGTTCTTCAGTCATATCGAGGCGTCGTTCTGCATTTTTATTGGGGGAATTGTCGCCGGGATTGGTAAGGAAAGCCAATAGGGGAAAAAAGGGAGTTGTATCGAAAAGAAGTCACAATACTTGCCCCCGTCTCCCCTGAACGTTAGCCTCCCTCGAACGATACCAACCAACACCTACAGCAGGCATTCCATGAAATATCTCTATCGATTCATCTGTTGGCTCAATCGCCTACTCGATGGGTTCCGCGTTTTCGACTTCCTAGCGCCGCTGGCCATTCGCTTGTATCTGGCGCCGATCTTCTTTGTCGCCGGCATGAACAAATATGCCAACCTGGAAGCTACCACCAACTGGTTTGAGTCGGGTCTTGGCCTGCCCTATCCAGACATTCTCGCCAAACTGGCCACCGGCACCGAGATTATCGGCGCGGTGTTGCTGGTATTGGGCCTGGCAGTGCGTTGGGTCAGTATTCCGTTGATGATCACCATGGCGGTTGCGGCACTGAAGGTGCATGCCGTCAACGGTTGGCAGTTTGTGGCGGATAGCAGCTCGGCATTTGCCTCAGAGCATCTCGGTCCACTGGCCTTCGAAGACATGAGCGGCGCGGCTGAGCGCTTGCAGAAGGCCCGCGAGATCCTGCAGGAGTATGGCCACTATGACTGGCTCACGGAAACCGGGAATTTCGTCATCAGCAATAACGGCATGGAAATGGCGGTCACCTACTTCATCATGCTGCTAGTGCTGTTCTTCATGGGCGGCGGCAAGGTGTTCAGCATCGACTTCTGGCTGCGCCGCCGTTGTCCAAAAAAGAAACAGAAACAGGAGCTTGTCGTGGAGCGTGAGCGAGAGCCGGCACTCAAGCCACTGTCAGCCAAGCCTGAAGCGTCGGCAACGCCGCGATAGATTCAGCCTGGTATACAAGACTGCTCTACTCAGGTTTTCGGTGCATATCCACGTTCAGATCTGGACGATTTGCCGGAACATTGCTGCAACCTCAGCACATGTTGCCCCCTCTCCCCAACCCTCTCCCCGCCGGGGAGAGGGAGTTCGTGAGTACCGGAACTTGGGTATTCGACTGAAGATGTCGCACTGGACAAGCGTCTGCAAACGGGGGAAATGGAGGATACCCGGGAACATTTCGATAGAAAATCGTTCTCAGGAACATGAGTGACGGCGCAAACGTCACTGAAACATAATAATTACAATAACCTGAGTAACTATTCAGCAGGTAGAGAAATAGAGCCGTAACTGCTCAGATTGCCGCTGAAACGCGTCAGATCAAGGCGGGAAATGTGAGTTTACGACCCACATGGAAGTGGGAAGTGTAGAAAATGCATGGAGCAATTTTCTACCATGGGTAAATGACCATTTCCCAACGCAGAGATGGCGTGTTTCAGTGGTGAGCTGAGTAGT
>JALSHZ010000109.1 GCA_026981985.1 Gammaproteobacteria bacterium
GAGGGTCTTCTAACGGCGAAAAGTGTTCAATCAAGCAGGCGGTCACGGGAAACTCCTAATGTGGTTTCTCTGTATGATCTCATATCTTGCTGGTTTTATGGGAGTTTATATGCGCTCGCCCTGCATGGTTATAGGTGCGAGGCTAGGTGCAGGATCATAGCGACAAAACCAACCTGACTATAGTTACGGTTATGTCAGAAACCCGTGCTTGCGAGGCGGTAGTCAGTGGACACGGGTTAGGCTTGCGTTATTGCATAGGTAATTCTTCTGATGCTCCAAATCCATTAGTAAGGAGAGCGCTCGCCCGGCAAGATCGAAGCTCGCCGGTTTTCAGTTGTACTGTTCCCAATGCCGGTCGGTCAATAGAAGTCACTTGCCAAGCTGAAGATGCGTGGTACTGGCCGGCAGGATGCCGACGGTCCCAGAGGGTTATAGCCGCACGATGGTTCGGCCGCGCAGTTTTCCTTGCAGGAGTTTGTGGGCTGTATCGGCGGCGTTGGTCAGTGGGATTTCGTTGGCGATGCTGTCGAGTAGTTTCGACGGGATTGTTTTGGCGAGCCGGTTCCAGGCTTTTTTTCGCTCCTCTTTGCTGCTATAGACGGAGTCGATGCCTTGCAGTGTCACGGCGCGCAGGATGAAGGGCATGACGGTGGTTTCAAGGCGGTGGTCGGCGGCGAGTCCGCAGGCGGCGATGCAGCCACCGTAGCGGGTTTCGGCGAGGGCGCGGGCGAGTATGTTGCCGCCGGTGGTGTCGATGACGCCGGCCCAGCGTTGGCTTTCCAGCGGTTTGCTGGGTTGCTGCATGGTGGCCCGTGTGACGATTTGATCGGCGCCGAGCTGGTGCAGATAGTCGTGACTGGATTGGCGCCCGCTGACGGCGGCGACTTCATAGCCTGCCGCATGCAGCAGGGTGATGGCGATGCTGCCGACGCCGCCGGATGCACCGGTGACCAGCATTGGCCCGCTGTCGGGAGTGAGACCGTGTTGTTCCAGCGCCATTACGCAGAGCGCGGCAGTCAGGCCGGCGGTGCCGAGAATCATTGCCTGGCGGCTGTCGAGTCCGGCGGGGAGTGGTAGCAGCCAGTCGGCCTTGACCCGCGCCCGCTGCGCCAGTCCACCCCAATGACGTTCGCCGACACCCCAGCCGGTCAGCAGCACCTTGTCGCCGGGCTGGAAGGCGGGGTTAGCCGATTCGAGCACGCGCCCAGCGAGGTCGATACCCGGCACGAACGGAAATTCGCGGATGATCTTGCCCTGGCCTGTGATGGCGAGGGCGTCCTTGTAGTTGATCGATGAGTAATCGATGGCGAGCAGTACGTCTTCCTGCGGCAGCTGGTCGGTGGAGAGCGTTTCCACCTGCGCCGTGGTGCTGCCGTCCTGCTGGCGAAGGATGAGTGCGTCAAACATGGTGTCGGTCTCTGAGATTGGCTTTCGAATCAGTTAAACTCAGTGAACAATAACCTGCAAAGCCAGCTGCCACCATGCCGAATATTCGTGTTTCCGAGCTATATATCTATCCCGTCAAATCCATGGCGGGCATCTCGCTGCCATCGAGCCGTGTCGATGCGCTAGGTCTGGTTCAGGATCGGCGCTGGATGGTGGTCAACGAGTCGGGTTACATGGTGACGCAGCGTAGCCATCCGCGCATGGTGCTGATTTCGCCCCGGCTGGAGAATGGCAATCTGGTGCTGGAAACCGCGGGCAAGTCGCCCATCGTGGTGCCGGAATCCAGCGCGCCGGTGCGGGTTGAGGCACGCGTCTGGAACGATGCGGTGGCGGCGCTGGCAACCGATCCCGATGTCGACTGGTGGCTCAGTGAAGTGCTGGGTGAGCCGGTGCGGCTGGTGTCTTTCCCTCGCGATGGCAAGCGCCAGGTCGATCGGCAGTACGCCAGGGCAGGGGACCGCACCGCCTTTTCCGATGGTTTTCCGATCTTGCTGATCTCGCAAGCCTCACTCGACGACCTCAATCAGCGCCTTGAACAGCCATTGCCCATGCGCCGTTTCCGCCCCAACATCGTTGTGACCGGCACCGAGCCATATGCGGAGGATGACTGGCGCCAGATGCAGATTGCCGGGGTGAATTTTCGCATCGTCAAACCCTGTTCGCGCTGCGTGGTCACCACGGTCGACCCGGAAACGGGGGAGGTAGTGGGTGATGAGCCACTGCGCACCTTGGCGACTTACCGCAAACAAGGGGGCAAGGTGATGTTCGGTCAGAACGTAATCCCCGACAATGCCGGCATATTGCGTGTCGGCGATCAGGTTTTACCGCAGTAAGCTGGCGCAATTCCGGGTTCCTACCGGGTCTTTTTTCACCCATCTGAGCGATTTCCGCTATATTCGAGCATTCTCGAACGTTCGGATACAAGCCATGGCCGCAACCGGCATCGCCATCGAAACCGCAGCCGATCAGGGCAGGCTGCTGACCCACTACCTCAGCGCGACGCGTCAGCGCTTCAAAGCCGAGGTGAATCGCCTGACCAGTGGCGGCATGGCAAAGTTGTTGCAGGGTCAGCCGGACACGGCCGATCTCACCTTTCTGATGAGCTACCTCTATATCTACCACTGGCTCGATCACAACGTGCCGGTGGACTATCGCGGCTTGGTGCTGAAAACTTTTCGTTCACCGGCGAAGCGTTTCTTGATGGATCTGCTCGAATTTTCCGCCGACGGCGAGGCTTTTCTTCGCGGCTATATCGACCACTGGCTGAATGCGCCGGAAAATTCGCCGCTTCAGCGCAGCCAACTGCTTGCGTTACTCGAACGCAGCGACGACTCGGCCGACAAGCTGGTCGTGCGGATCATGGAAATATGGCGCGGTATCAATCCATTCAGTAAAAGCTACGCAGTTGCCTACAAGGATCTTGCCCGCCAGGAGCGCGAACGGTATGAGGGCATGCTCGGCCCGGAAGATCGCGAACGGTTGCAGCTCGTCGATGCCCTGCCCGATGTGGCGATGGAAAAGCCCCGCTTTGACAAGCTTGGTCTGATCCCGGCAATGGGCTGCCCGCAAACCTGCCGTCATTGCATGTTTATTTTTCGCCCTCTGATGAAGGATAAGCGGGAGCCCGAAGACCTGTACAAAATGGTCAACGAAATGACCAGCAGCGTGCTCTTCACGGGTGGCGATCTGACAAAACAGCTCGACTATTTCTACCAGGCCATCGGTGAGATGAAAAATATCACCACGTTCGCAATCCTGCTCAATGGCGATTTTGCGACCACACCGGCTGACACGACGAAGGTCATGGAATCGATGGCGCGTGCGATTAGGCAGCGCCCGTTTGGCTGGCCGAAGGCGAAAGTCATGCTGCAAATCAGCTTCGATGAATTTCACCAGGAGGTGATCGTCGACAAAAAAGGCAAGCTCAAGGAGCGCATCCCCGTGGCAAAAATCGCCAATATCGTTGAAGCCGCGCCGCGCTATGTGCATGAGATTCAGCTCTGCCTGCTCCACAAGCAACATGCCCTCAATTTTTCGATGGATCTGTTCAGCAAAGGTGTGTTTGCGCGGCTGGCGCAGGCGTTGGCTGAACGGGGGCATAAAATACAAATACTCTCGACTGCACCGTCGAGCCGCCTCAAGCGCAATCCGCTGAACCCGGAAAAATTGGCGCCGATCCTAAAAGACGCCAGTTTTATTCTCACCCGGTTTCCCAACGCCCCTATCATGCTGACCAGCTCTACCATCGATGCCTACGGCCGCGCCGTCATGATGGATGAATCAGAGGCGGTCAAAGAAAAAGACCTGCTCGCCCAGGTATTGCGTGGCGAAAAAACCGGAGAATCCTTCGATATCGACCTGATGTTCTGGTTCAATGGCTGGGCGACATTATTCAATGCTGTGCATATGTGTCTTGGTAATGTATTTGATGATGGCATGGAAACGGTGATCCAGCGCCTCAAAAAAGATCCATTGACCCAAGCGCTGCATCATTTTGATTTACGTCTGCTGGATTTTTACCGCGAACGCAGAGCCGACTTGGATGAAAAAATCGCCAATGCCACCGGCCCGCATCAGCTCTTCCACGCGATCACGGAAGATGGCGAGATGCGTTTGCATATGACGAGGCGTCTACTTGATGGGGAGAGGGGGCAGGCCGAGAAAACACTACGACAGTAGCGCAACGCTTTTCACCTGAGCAAAAACCTGTTTGCCAGGTTTCAGCCCCAGCAGTGTGCTGGATTTTCTCGTCACACGGGATAACAGCGTCACTTCCCCCACTTTCAGTCGCACCATGATTTGCGATTCGTTTTCCGTGCTCAAGGTTTCAACTGTCGCCGGAAAAATATTGAGGATGCTGGTGTCCTGCTGATGCGCCAGTGTGAGACTGACATCGCGGGCAATCACGCGAAGCCGGGCGCGGTGGCCGATGGGGAGGTTTTTGCGGGACACGGCAAAACGCCCACCGCTGAAGTCGAGTAGCGTCAGTGCATAGTGATCATCATGTCCGGCGACGGTTGCTTCGATCAGTGCGGCGGCCTTGTCGCTATGGGCGAGTGGCAGATCGAGTCGGGTGAATATTTCAGTAATGTCGCCATGTGCTTGCACCATGCCATTGTCCAGCAGCACCATTTCGTCGGCGAGGCGGGCGACTTCGCCGGGGGAGTGGCTGACGTAGAGTATGGGAATCTCCAACTGACGCTGTAGCGATTCAAGGTAGGGCATGATTTCTTGCTTGCGCTGCAAGTCGAGCGCGGCCAGTGGTTCGTCCATCAGCAATATTTTTGGGCTGACGGCAAGCGCGCGTGCAATGGCGACCCGTTGGCGTTCTCCGCCAGACAATTGGGCGGGTCTGCGTTCCATGAGCTTTTCCAGCCCGAGTAATGTAACCGCATCATCCAGAGAAATGCGCTGGGCGCTCATGGGAATGCGCTTGAGCCCATATTCGATATTGCGGCGGGCGCTGAGGTGGGGGAACAGACTGGCTTCCTGAAAGACATAGCCGACCGGGCGTTGGTGCGGCGGCAAGCTCGTTTTTTCATCTTGCCATGTCGTTCCGGCGATGCGAAGCCTGGCTTTGCGACAGGGTTCGAGTCCGGCAATGGCGCGCAGCAAGGTGGTTTTGCCGCATCCCGAGGGGCCAAATATGGCTGTGACTCCCTGACCGGGCAAACGTAAATCCACATTCAGCGTGAATGCATCACCCGGTTGCACGATAAAACGGGCTTCGATACTCATGATCTCAGCAGCAGCTGTTGCCGATTCAGCGCATAGACACTGAGCAATAGCAGAAAAGAGAATATCAGCAGCCCGGCAGACAGCCAATGAGCCTGCGTATATTCCAGTGATTCAACGTGATCGTAAATGGCAATCGAGAGCACTTGCGTCTCACCGGGAATATTGCCACCGATCATGAGCACGACGCCAAATTCCCCGACGGTATGAGCAAAACCGAGTACCGCAGCGGTGAGAAATCCGGGCCGTGCCAGCGGTATGGCGACGCTGAAAAAACGGTCTAGCGGTGATGCCCGCAACGTCGCCGCCACTTCCATCGGCCGGCTGCCGATGCTGGCAAATGCATTTTGCAATGGCTGTACGACAAAGGGCAAAGAATAGAATACTGATCCGATGACAAGGCCGCTGAAACTAAAGGCCAGTGGCTGCAAACCCAGTGCTGTCATTGCGCCGCCGATTGGCCCGTTGGCACCCAGCATGATGAGCAGATAAAAACCCAACACCGTGGGCGGCAATACCAAGGGCAGGGCAATCAGTGATTCGATGAGAAATTTGAAGCGCCACCGGCTGCGCGCCAGCCACCAGGCTAGCGGCGTACCAATGAGCAGCAGGATCAGGGTGGTCAGGCTGGCGAGTTTCAGCGTGACGATGAGCGCGTCATAGTCAGCCGCGGTTAGCATCAGCGCACCTCGTAGCCATGCTGACGGATAATATTTTCTGCCTCGTTATCTTGCAGCCAGTCCATGAATTCTTTTGCTGCCGGTTGATCGCTGAGGCGTACCACCTGCTGCTCGATGGGTGCATGGAATTCCTGCGGTACGATCCAGACACTCTTTATGATGTCGTTACCCTGCTGGTGCAGCTGCGACAGAGCGACCAAGCCGAGTTCCGCCACGCAGTCGTGAACATAGCGATAAGCCTGGGCGATATTTTCACCCCGTACCATGCGTGGTTGCAGCTGTTGCCACAGCGCCAGTTTTTCCAGCGTCTCTTTTGCCGCACGCCCGTATGGTGCGAGGCGGGGATTGGCAATAGCCAGGTGATTGAAATCGGCGCTTGCGAGGATGGCCGGGTCGGATACGTCAATACCGGGTATAGCACTCCACAATGCGAGCCGCCCTTTCGCATAGGTGAATCGGCTGCCCTTTTTTGCTTTGCCGCTTCTTTCGAGTAATTCAGGGCGGCGGCTGTCAGCGGCAAGGAAGATATCGAATGGCGCGCCGTTGCTGATCTGGGCGTAGAGTTTTCCGGTAGAACCAGGAATGGGCGTGATGTCGTGCCCCGTCGATTGCTTGAATGCAGCGCCGAGCGCATCGAGTGTATGGATAAAATTGCTGGCGACGGCGACACGAATTTCGGCCGCGCCTGCTGTCATGCTGAGTAGCAGCCAGAATATCAGCAGGTATTTACAGATCGAGTTTGTTCGACTGCGCATCGAGATACCCCTGAAAATCTTCATAAGCCGCCCAGAACGCGGCGATCACCTGCTCGCCGGCCGGGGTCAGCTGGGTGCCGCCGCCCCCGCGCCCACCGGTGCTTTTGCTAACAACGGGCGTACGGCTTTGCCGGTTCATTGAATCCACCAGCTTCCAGGCATGCCGATAGGACATATCCATCGACTTTGCCGCTGCGGTGATCGAGCCGTGCTCGCGAATACGTTCCAGCAGAATTACGCGCCCATAGCCGACAAAGGTGCCCTCCGGCCCTTCGATCCAGATTCGGCCACGTAACTGGTAGCGTGGGGTAGCGGTCGGTTTGTTCATGGGAAAACCGTAATGCATGAGGGAATATAACGCAAGTGGGGGGATGCCATGCCACGGGTCGCGCGATGGGCGACGGGCCGGCAGGATGCCGACGGTTCTAGTGCGAAAGCTCGCGAAGGGATCTACCGTGCGCGGTTAAGCGAATTCCAGAACAGTGTCGTTGATGCGGCGAAGGATGCCCATGAAACCCAGGGTAGCCCGAGCCAGCCGTGGCCGTGTTGTGAGTCGATGAGCAATATGCCGGCGATGAACAATGCGCTGGCGATAATCCATAGACCGTTGCGGCGTTGGCCTTCCCTGAGTGTACGGTCGAGCTGATCGAGTTGCTCGGCGCGGTAGTCGATGCGGAGTTTTTCGCGTGATGCCTTGCTGATCACGTCGGCCAGCAGCAGAGGTGTTTCGGGGAGTTTTTCCAGCAGCTTGGGGAAGTGCGTTTTCATCCCTCGCGCCAGTGCCTTGACGCCAATCTGTTCGTGCATCCAGTTTTCGATGAAGGGCTTGGCGGTTTTCCACAAATCGAGGTCGGGGTAGAGTTCGCGACCCAGACCTTCGATGTTCAGCAGGGTTTTTTGTAGCAGCACCAGCTGGGGCTGTACTTCCATATTGAAGCGTCGCGCTGTCTGGAAAAGCCGCAGTAGAAAATGGCCAAAGGAAATTTCTTTCAGCGGACGCTCAAAAATGGGCTCACAGACCGTTCTGATGGCCGCTTCAAAATCATTGACGCGGGTGGTCGATGGCACCCAGCCAGATTCGACATGCAGCTCGGCAACCCGGCGATAGTCGCGGCGGAAAAAGGCGTAGAAATTTTCTGCCAGGTAGCGCTGGTCTTCCGGCGTCAGTGAGCCGACGATGCCGAAATCGACAGCAATATACTGCGGATGTTCCGGATCGCGGACGTTGACGAAAATATTGCCGGGGTGCATGTCGGCATGAAAGAAATTATCGCGAAACACCTGGGTAAAAAATATCTCGACGCCACTCTCAGCGAGGGCCTGCATGTTCACGCCATGCTGATGCAGTGCTTCGGTATTGCCAATCGGGATGCCGCCAATGCGTTCCATCACCATGACGCGCTCGGAGGTGAGATCCCATTCGATGCCGGGAATATAGAGCAGTGGAGAGTCCTCGAAATTGCGTTTGAGCTGCGAGGCATTGGCAGCTTCGCGCATCAGGTCGAGTTCGTCGAAAATGGTTTTTTCGTATTCGGCGACAATTTCCAGCGGTCGCAGCCGGCGTGCTTCAGGCCAGTAGCGGTTGGCGAATCCGGCGATGACATACATTAGGCCCACGTCGCGCTCGATGACTTTTTCGATGCCGGGGCGCACGACTTTGACGACGACCTGGCGGCCATCTTTCAACTCGGCCGCATGGACCTGGGCAATGGAGGCGGAGGCCAGTGGTTCCGCACTGAACTGGGCAAACACTTCGTGAACCGATTTACCGAGCCCTTTTTCGATAATGCGCCGCGCCTCTTCATTGGGGAAGGGCGGTACGTTGTCTTGCAGCTTGGCGAGTTCGACAGCGAGCTCATCGGGCAACAGATCCTTGCGGGTCGATAGCATTTGCCCCAGTTTGATGAAGATCGGGCCGAGATCTTCCAGCGCCTTGCGCAGCCTTATTTCGCGGCTTTCGGTATGTTTGTGAAACCAGTTCCAGGGCAGTAGCCGGTAGAGAAAACTGATCGGCCGGAAAATATGCAGCGCGAAGATATACTCGTCCAACCCGTGCCGCAAAAAGACGATGTTGATCTTGACCAGGCGGATCAGCTGATGGATTCGCCTCATGCGTCGTCAGCCTCGGCCAGCTTTTTTTCGAGACGTTTGATTCGGGCTTCCAGGCGATCGACATCGTTGCGAAATTCATCGACGCCGCGCATGAAAAATCCGATTTCTGTCGCGGTCGGGAGAATGCCCGATTCCTCGCGCAGGTAGTCGCCAAGGTCGAGGCGCAGCGCTTCGAGCGTTTCTTCGAACCAGCCCTTTGCCTGCCGTGTGATATTCCCGATACGATGCGCGGCGAAATCCCCGGTGACCTTGCTGATTAGATCTTCCCAGTCGATTTCGATATTTTTCAGGATGTCGGAAAAATCCTGTGCTACGCGGCTGTTGCCGACGATCTCTATTTCGCCGCTGGAGAGGGATTGGGCAGGGTCTTCACTGCGCAGCATTTTTAGCAGGTTCAGCAGACTGCCCTTGATGACGCAATCCGGTTGTTGTTCACAGTCGAGCGACAGGCTGACCGATTTTTCATGGGGCCGGCAGTAGAGGCGGATTGCCGGGTCGGTCAGGTCGAAGCCGAGGCACTTGCCTTCGAGTTCGCCGAGCAGCGATGACATTTCCGGGTCGAGCGCCAGATAGCGGTTGAAAATGGTTTCGAGAATTTGTACCAGCGTTGGGTTGAGTATCACAGTCGTGTTCCGCGTCAGTCGATTGCGTAGCCGGTGTGCAGCGCCACCACACCGCCGCTCAGGTTGTGATAGTCGCAGCGTTCGAAGCCTGCATCCTCCATCATGCGTTTCAGCGTGTCCTGATCAGGGTGCATGCGGATCGACTCGGCGAGGTAGCGGTAGCTTTCGGCATCGCCGGTGATCAATTTACCCATCATGGGCAGCGCGGTGAATGAATAGAGGTCGTAGATCTTGCTGAAGGTGGTGCTGATGGGTTTGGAAAACTCCAGTATCAACAGTTTGCCGCCGGGCTTGAGTACCCGCTTCATCGAGCGCAGCGCGGCATCCTTGTCGGTGACATTGCGCAGCCCGAAAGCGATGGTGATGATGTCGAAGCTGTGATCGGGAAAGGGCAGTGCTTCGGCATTGACCTGGGCGTAACGGACGTTGCCAACGATGCCCTTGTCGATCAGCCGGCGACGACCCTCTTCCAGCATCGAGCTGTTGATGTCGGCGAGCACCACTTCGCCGGTCGAGCCGACCTGGGTGGCGAATTTCATCGCCAGATCGCCGGTACCGCCGGCCAGATCGAGCACCCGCATGCCAGGTCGCGCGCCAGCCTGGTTCAACGTGAACATTTTCCACAGCCGGTGAACGCCCATCGACATCACATCGTTCATGATGTCGTATTTGTTGGCGACCGAGTGGAAAACCTCGGCAACCTTGCCGGCCTTCTCTTCGACGGGGACTTCCTGATAGCCGAAATGGGTGGTTTTGTCCTGCTCTGACATGGTGGTTGCTTCCTGACGCTGATCGCAGCTGGAGATAGGCGTGGATTTTAGCAGAATAGCAGCCTGACCTACTGGATGATCACCTTGATGTAGGCTGTCTGGTTGTTGAAAGTGGCTTTGACGAAAGCTTCGCCGGCGTTGCGGGTATCGACCTCGCCCTTGCTGCCCTTGTCATTGCTGACAGTGATCGGCCCGCCCTTGATCACTTCCACCGACCAGTCGGCATCCGCGGTCACGCTGCTGCGTCGCCCGGTGCTGTAGATCGCAGTGGCGTCGAGCGTGAGCGTTGCGCCTTTGTTCACCTTGATTTCGGCCTGGCCATTTTCGATTTCCAACGCGGAGACCTCGGCGCTGGGAACCACGGTGACGGTGATGGCGCTACTGATGCCGCCACAGCTGACCTCAATGGTGGTTGAACCAACGGTGACACCCTCGATACGGCCGCTCGGATCGACCTTGGCGATCGTCGGCAGGGAGCTTGTCCACTTGGCGATGCTACCCACATCGGTCTGGCTGCCGTCCTGATAGACCGCGCTCGCCGTTGGCCGAATGCTGCCGCCAACCTCGACGCTGAGGCTTGTGCTGGTCAGCGCGATGCGTATCAGGTCATGGACGACCGCCACGGGTTTGGAGGCGCTAATGCTGTTTTTGGTCGCCCCGAGCTGGACGGAAGCGACGCTCGCGCTGGTGACGGTCACTCTGCCGCTGTTGTCGATCGTGCCGGCAGTGGCCGGTGCGAGTGACCAGTTGGCCGTATTGGCCTCAATCGGGCGCTCACTGCCATCACTGAATTGACCGCTAAGCGAATAGCTGGCCGGGCGGCAGACGGAGATGCTGTCACTGCCCCCGATGTTCAGCGTGACCAGGTCAGCGGTATTGACCAGAATCGTGCGCTGCGCGCTGAACTGAGCGAAGCGGGCGCTCACCCATGTCGAACCATCGCCGGTGGCTGTCACCAGCCCTTGCCCATCGACGGTGGCGATCGCGGCATTTCCTGTACTCCAGATTGCCTTGTCGTTAAGCGGGTAGGTACTGCCATTGTCGAGTGTGGCGGTGAAGGTCATCTGCCGGGTGTCGTCACGGCTCAGGACAATGCTTTCAGGTGTCAGCGAGACGCTGTCGATGCCCAGCTCCGCCGCGGCTACCGATTCGTGATAGATATCGAGCTTGTCGTTGCAGCCGACGAGTAGCAAGGGCAGCAACAGATAGCGCCAATCAAAATTCATACTGCACCCCCAAAGCACCGAGCGTCAGTGGCGCGTCGTTGTCGCGACTGAGGAAGTAGCGGCTGGCTTCCAGGAACACGGCAAAACGCCGATCAGCCGTCAATGGTGCGAGAAAACCGACGCTCGCCAAGCCTGCGTCGAAATCTTCCCGCCCGGGAAAGCCGGAGTCACCGGCATCACTGTCCAGCGTGACGATCGCCCCACCGAACAGCAAATAGGCTTTCAGTCCCCACTCCTCGGGCGACTGGAAGCGCAGGCCCGCCGAGACGATCCGAGGCAGCGAGGTGGTGACGCCGTGGGCGCTGTCATCGCTGAATTCCGAATTCAGGCGCAGCTCGAGGCCAATGTTCGTCACCAGCCAGCCGCCAACATGCAGTTGTCCCGAGGTGGGATTGAAATGCGTCTTGTCGAGCTTGATGTCAGTCCAGTTGATACTGGCGCCGCCATAGAATCGGGGTGCCGCTGATGCCGTGCCCAGCATCGCGAACAGTGCCATCAGCATCGCAGCGTTGCGCAAAAGAGGGTGTTTGCTGAAAGAGTGGATCATCGGTCGGCCATCCTTGAAACAATGCGGGAATAATAGCACCAGATAACGCTATTCGGATGGCGTTTAAGAGGACAGCTCAGGGCGAGCGCATATAAATCAACGTGAAAAGTAACTACTCAGCGCAAAAAAACCATAAAAAAAGCTTGACAGGGTTTTTGCGTATTTTTCCTGCTTTTTCGGCAATCCAGGGATTAGCTTCAAACCCCTGCCTCAGAAGCATCATCATTCTAT
>JALSHZ010000110.1 GCA_026981985.1 Gammaproteobacteria bacterium
GTTCTCCCGCCTGAAAATGGCGGGAGCGGATTGCACTGCGTAGGGCCGGGTCTTGTAATGGCGTGTCGATGTGGTCGTGTTGCTGCGTGGGATTCGAATATTGGGAAATGGAGCAGGGTTGGGTGGGTGGCCGGCAAGATGCCGGCGGTCCCAGGGGGGGCGTTGTAGTGGGTGGATGTTTGGAGCACCTGCCGTCACATTTGGGCTGATATGATGGTTAAGGGGTATCAATGAATCGGAATGGTGGTGGGTGAGCCGATGAGCATCAAGATTACAGTCGACGATCATGAGGTGAAGAATCCTGTTGCCAAGGTTGTGATTGGCTTGGTTGCGGTGGCGGTATTGCTGGTTGTGCTGGCGCTGGTGGTGTTGTTGTTTTTGCCGTTGATCTGGTTTGCCAGTTTTATGCTGGTGGCATTGGTGATGGGGGTGTTGGCGGCGGGTTTGCGTCGTTTTGGTGGGTGAGGCGTTCGTTTCGTTTGGGATTTTTGGTTTAGGTATTCAAGTCAGACAAGGCGTGAATGGCCGAGTTTGCAGCAAGCCCCCGGAAATCCCCCTAAATCCCCTTTGGGAAAGGGGGAGGTTGTTCCGATGTATTACGGTTAGCGCCAGCTTCAGGCGTGATGAATACTGATGCTTGAGCTTGGCCGGATCGCCGGACAGACAAGGGTGATGGTGTCAGGGTTTGAAGACGACGACGCTGGGGACGACGTTGCTGCGGTTGTTGCCGCCTTGCAATGTGTATCCGCTAGCTACCCAGTAGGTTTTGCGCGACGGATCGGGTTGGATATCGAGGTAGTCACCCCATACGCCGCGCCGCGGGGGGTGTGTCGAGCGGGTAGCGGTGACCATTTGCCAGGTTTTTTTGCGTGGGTCGAGCCAGCCGACAGCATGTGTTGGGTGCTGATCGCCGCCGCCGCAGAATGCGGTGATGCCGATATCGCCGCGGCGGTTTGGCATGGTGGCGGGGTAGGCCCAGGCGCAGGTTTTGTTCCACAGGTCGGGTTCATCGATCAGTTTGCGTGTTGTTTCATCGATACGCACGACGCGGATAAACGGCTGTGGGTGGGCGGCGTCGGCGGCGGCGCTCCAGGCGAAGCCCAGCACTCCTTTTGCACGCCAGCCGCCGGTGATGCGGTCGTCGAGACGATCCAGCCACGGGGTATCGCCCGGGCCGTTCGAGCGGTAGGGGCCGTCGCTCCAATCGGTGACGGCCACCGTGTTTTCGGTCACGGCGGCGGATGCATCAGGCCATTCGTAAATAATCAGCGCGGGTGCAATATTGCTTTGGCTGGCAAAGAAGGCGGTATCACCCGGGCCGCGCGCAAAGCGTAACGATCCCGCCTCGTCGGTCGACCAGGCCTCGCGGGCCAGTGCGCCCCTGGCTTTGAGTTCACGCATCGAAAACCGCAGCACGACGGCGCGTTGCCAGCGGTCGTTGGTGACGCCGTAGAGGTTGAAGGACAGTAGCAGCTTGCCGTCCGTTTCCATTAAATCGGGATAATCGAACCAGGTGTTGCGCCAGTCGCTTTCGACGTCGGTGGGCGCGGTGTCCCACCAGGTCCAGGAGCCGGGTGCGCCGGTGCTGCTGACGGCGACGCGAACAATGTTGCCGCTACTGGATTTGCGAAATTGCAGCAACCAGATCCACAGTCGCCATGCCTTGGAATAGTGAACGATCTGATCGCAGCACACCCCGGCACCCGTGGCAGGTAGCTCGCTGTAGGGGTCGATGAACGACCAGTTCGCTCCACCATCGGTTGACCGCGAAGAAAACCAGTTGCCGGCCATCAGGATTCGCTTGCCGGAGGTGGCGACGCTGGGTTCGCAGATCGTTCCTGTCTGCGCGCCCGTCGCGGATTGGTCGAGTGGGATGTTCTTCAGAATCCGCGTCATGAACCCTCTTTCCCGGATTCGTCGCGCACACTGGCCTCTGGCGCCGTGGGTGCTGGCGGGGCTGTGCCACGGCGACGCTTTTTCGCTGGTCCGGCCGCCTTGCGTTTCGGGCTAGATGCTTCCTCGCGGGCATCGAAATCGGGCCTGCTGGCCGACCGCGTGGATGGGCCGGACCGGCTGCGATGCGCGCTGCCGGGCGTGACTTCCTTGCACTCGTGGATTTTTCCGGCTTTCTTGCCGGGTTTGTCTTCTGCGCTCATGTTGCCACCAGCAGCCGACCGCTGTACCCGGCCATGGCTGTCCAGAACAGCACCGCGTAGCCCCGTTCGCCCACACGCTGGTTGATGCTGCGACCCAGTAGCGTCGCCCCGATCATCACCGGAACCAGCAGCGCCGCAAGCATGAGTTCAGACCTGCCGAGCAGGCCGGCATGCGCGAATACGGATGCCTTCGTGACATCACCCAGCAACGACACGATGGCGGCCGCGCCAATGAAATACTGGCGTTGCAAATCAAGGCTGCGAATCGCGATGCCCTTGAGTGGCCCCGAGGTTCCCGAGAAGCCGGATGTCGTGCCGGAAGAGAAGGCCAGAATGCCAGCCCAGCGCTTTTTCGCCGTGCTTGCCGGCAGAAAATCGGTTGCGAAGGTGGCAAGGATCATCACCAGCACCATGCCGGTGACCCAGTTGGTCGGCGCGGTCACCATCAGGCCGGCGCCGACGGCTGCCCCCAACATCACTGCCAGGGCGATCATGGCAGCCGCTCGCAGTGGCAGCGTCTTGCGGTAGGCACCAAGCTTGGCCAGATTGTTGGCTGCCAGCAGCAGTGCCGCCAGTGCGACGCCTTCCTTGGTGCCCAGCACCGCCGCCAGCGCAGGCACCAGGATCAGTGAGCCGCCCAACCCGGCAGCGGAAGAAAACATGAAGGCCGCGGGTACCGCGACCAGCAGTAGCAGCATTGTCGGCATGTCGAAAACCATCTCTACCTCCTGAATTTCAATGTCAAATCTCGGAGTTCATGCAGCGCATAAACCCGTCATTGCGGACTGAGAGGGATTCTCAGGCGCTTGGCGTGAACGCACGGCCGTTCAAATCCCCCCTAACCCCCCTCTGCGAAAGGGGGGAATTGCCTGGCTTATACATCTGAACCCCAAAACTTGAGTTCAGTGGATTTGCGTGCCGGGTCGTCTCCAGCAGCTGATCAGGCGCGCTGCCGCATGCGGCCAGTTGCGAACTAAGCGGTCGACACGGTCGATGGCGCCGCTGGGCGTGGCGGAGAACGGGTCGGCGGTCGAGCCCGCCAGCGCCAGCAGCATCACCCGGTTGCCGCTGGGGATCGATGTCAGGTCGATGTCGATCGCCACGGCACGCGGCATCCGCGCGCTCAGTGGTACGGCGAGCCGATGCAGCGGCGTCCCATCGGCGGCCAGCTGGACATTCCAGCCGGCAGGCACCGGTGCGGCAGTGCCGCTGACGAGGCTGCGGGCATAGTCGGGGATGGTGCTGCAATCGCTGGCGGTGAGTTGGCTGCCACTCCTGTCCGTGCGCCATAACAGCACGGCAAAGGCCTCGTTGGCGGGCACCGGGCGGGTATCACGATGATGCAGCAGCACGTCGACGGTGCTGGGTTCATGGTAGACCTGCCAGACATTGTTGCGCTCGCGGCGGGGAATCACCGTTTCCAGCAGGTCGATTTCGGACGCTGGCAAATCCGGCACGAGTGCATTTTGCCAGGCTGCCCGGTAGACGGCCGGATGGCCAGCCTCGTCTGTGGCCGCTGTCATCACGGCATTCCACAAGTCGGCATCGATGCGACGATATCCTGGCAGTCCCAGCGAGCGGCGATGGCGTTCGACCAGATCACCAAACTGGTCGGTCCAGCGACCGTCCGCAATCACGCTGGGGTAGAGCCAGCGAAAGGCGGTCTGAAAGGTCCACAACTGATAGCTGAAGCGGCTGTTGTAGAGGTTGGTACCACGAAATGACGGTGTATTCGCCACCGGCGCCCGTGGCCTGATCGTGATATCGGGGCTGCAACTGGGGGAAACGTCGGGCGCGCTTGGACTACGGCGCGGGTTTTTCATCGGTGTTGGCAGTATCCGGCGATCATCGCGCGCATGAACACGTAAATAGGTCCGTGTCACTTCCTGCCGCGCCAGATCGACCTCCCAGACGCCGCGCGACTGTAGTGCCGCGCGCAACAACCGTGGCGCATCGGCACCGCCCGCCGGATCGGTCCAGATGGTGAGATCCTGCACCGCATTTTCCGGCAGGCCGTTGACGACCGGTGTCCAACTGCCATGCGTATTGGTGGCCGGGTTTCTGGTCGCCTGCCACACGCCGGTGACGGTGCCGACATAGACGGTATTGCTGTTGGCCGGATCGACCACCACCGCATAGGCCGGGTCAATCGGACTGTTGGCGCCGCTGCTGGGTGGGGGCAATACCTGCCCCAGACCAGTGGTGCGAAAACCGCCGGCGCTGTCATCGTAGTAGAAGCAGCTGTCAGCGCCGGGGGTGGGTGGTGTACCTGGCTGCCACTCGCTGGTCTGGCCGGTACAGCTGAGGTAGAAGTCGTTGCTGCCGGGTACTGGGGCGATATCGGTGAAAAAGGTGGCTTCAGGGATTACCAGAGGCGAGGTCGCCGTCATTCCCGGGGCCAGCAGCGTAGTTGAAGTCCAGTTGCCGGGATTGGATGGGTCTTCGTTGTAGCGCAGCACACCGTGTCGGTAGAGTGCCAGCAATGTCGTCGGGTTCACCCATTTGACGGTGACCACGTAGTCCAATGCTGGTGATGCTGGCACACCGAAACGCATGTTGGCTGGGCTGCTCGGCGTCCGGTTGCCAGGCCTTGGATCGCGTGCCGGTGCAAAGGCCCCCGGCGCCGTGATCGGCAGAACTCGCCAGCTATTCGGGTTAGCCGTGCCCAGATCGTCGGTTACCCAGACCCGGTTGGTGCCAAGCGCGATGCGAGCGTGGCTGCCATCGGCCTTGGCGATGGTGTCGATATCCGAGTAAAAAGTTGACGCGGCATTCTCAGGATCTGTTGCGGGCGAAGGCGGGGCGGTAATGGGCGGCACATAACGCGCGGAGGGGTCGCAGGCCCAGCTGCCCCGGATGAACTGTCCCATCACATAGTGCGACTGTATCGGGTGGAAGATGACGCCGCCGCCATCGCCCTGCATGCTGGTTTTGAGTTCCCAGACGGTATCACCCACGCGTACCTGGCAGCCATTGTCCTGGCAGCCGAGCATGGCGAAGTGGCTCGATGTCGGGTGCGAAGCGACAAAACCTGCCTCGATCGACGCCAGCCCCACATTGCGTGAGGCAAAGGTGTTGGTCTGACCCTCGCGCAGCGACACGAACACCCCGCCGTCGCAGGCCACCCATACCTGCCGCGTACTGCCATCGGCGTTGGTCGCCTTGCGCAGCGCATGCACATCGGGATGCATGCCATTACCGATCAGCCCGGGTACGTCCGCGCCGTGGTGGGTGCCTGCCGGCTGATCGGAGATGCCTTCAGCGGGCAGCAGTGCCGTGCCGTTCACATCGAAGGCCCAGATCGAGGCATTCCAGTTGCGCAGCCAGATCAGCGAGCCGCCAATATACACCCGATCGAGCCTGGCTCCGCCGCTACCGTCGTGGGTGGTTACCATGATGGCCTGGTCGTAATCGCGCTGTCCGGGCCATAGCTGGCTGCTGGTCGGCATGCCCGATAGTGGCGCGGCTGTGGGCGTGGTTGCGGTGGGGTTGGTGATCCGCCACAGATGTGCCACCAAGCCGCCGTCGCTGCCGGGTGTTATGTCCACTTCGCCCAAAACATATACGGTGTTGTTGTCGTCGTTGACGGCCAGGCTCATGCGACCAACCAACACGCTGGTGGCCGGCAGCCCCGTGTTGAGCGTCATGGTGATCCAGCGGAAGCTTGCGCCATTGTCGTCAGAGATGGAGACACCCGAACCGCGGAAACAGACGAACAGTCGCGAGCCGATGTAGAGCAGGTCGGTGGGATCGCCCGGGCTGCTGACGCCGCTTGGTGCCGGCGGGGCACCAGGGAATGACAACGGCACCCAGTCGAAGCTGCCGACCCCGGCGTTGATGCTCCGGGTGCCGATGAACAGACCCGCCGACGTGGCTGCAATCACACGGTCGCCGTTCTGTCCCGCCGTCGTGCCGGGGACGCGTGCCATGCGGGCGATCGATACGCCTTCGAACACATCGATCCCGGTTGCGCTCTCCCAGGGGTCGGCTTGCGCTGCCTGCGTACCCGGCGCCGCGGCGACCAGCACGCCCATGCCCCGCATCGGTGCTTCATTGGCCGGTGCCTGAAATGCGCCGATTTCACCGGTGCCAACCATGACGAAATCGCTGGCGGCATCGCTGCCGAAATCAACCAGCAGACAGCCGCAGGCAAAGACACTGGTATGACCGCCAGCGCGGCGCGGTTCGCTGGCCCAGCCGCCCAGTGGCTCCCAGGTGGCGCCGCCATCGCCGCTGTACCAGACACCGCCTTTCGCGGTCGCGGCATAGGCGCGTTGGCCATCCGGGCTCACGGCAAGGTCCCGCACCCGTCCCGAGACCCGGGGGCGTCCGTCGGCCTGGCCACGGCGTACCGCCGAAGGGCCGATCGGTACCCAGCGATTGAGGTTGCTCGACGGAAAAGCGAGTGGTGCGGGTGCTGCGCGTGTCGCTGGCCCGGTTGTCGTCTCTGCTGTCCACAGGCCTTGCTGTTCCATCAGTAGTGCCATGGAGCGCCGCAGCGCATCGCTGTCGACATAGCCGCTGGCAGCGGCAACGAATGCCTCACGCGCGTCGGCATGCTTCTTCTTCGCCGCCTTGCGGGCGAGCCGACGCTGGCGTGCTTGCTGCTCTTCCGCGCTGGGACGATCGATATCAGCCATTGTCTTCCTCGTTCATGATCCGAATCCAGCCTTCCTGAATTTCATGCGGCATGCGCGGCAGCAATGCCGACTGGGTTGCCGAGACGATGGGATCATCGCGCCAGGTCAATGGTCCGGTGCGGCGCGTGAATTGCTGTTTCTCGCCGAGCAGACTCACTTTCGGCAGACGGATTTCCTCAGGATCGACCAGCACCGGCCCGACCCGTACCGAGGGGATGACCCGTTGCAGCCCCTTGCTCACCCAGCTGTCGCTCAGGGCCAGGGCCTTGCGCGGCAGAATGCCGGAGGTCAGATGCACGCGTCCGGCTGGCAGCATCAGCAGGGTCAGCCGGATCACCTGTCCGGGACGGATGTAGAAAGTATCGTCCGGCGCCAGCATGGGGTGCGACAACGGCACGATACCGGGCAGCGTCACCTTGCCCAGCAGACCCAGCTGGCCCCGATGGATGCCGACATCGCGGGCCGTCGCAGCCACCGCCTTGTCGATCAGATGGAACTGTTCATAGTCGTCATCGAGATAGAAGCCGAGCAGGGCATCATCGCTGCGTTGCAGGTCGCCGAGACGCACCGGAAAACGCTGTTCCTTGAGTGCTTCGAAAGCTGCGCGCCGTTCTTCCACCCCGCCAGGGGCGGTGACGATCACTTCATTGAGATCATCGGGCACATCGAGCCGCAGCGTCGCCTTGACCACGGCGATTGGACGTCCGACCAGCCCGGCCACGGTCGCGGAACCGGTCGTGCCGTAGGTATCGACCGTCCACAGCGTCGTGTCGATGGCGCGCAGCAGCGTGGTCAGTGTGCTTTCGGCGGGCGTCGTGCCGCTGGCGCGGTCGCGGATGTCCTCGCGCACGATGGCGGCGGCCATCTGTCCCAGTGGCAGCGCATCCGGTCGTAGCTCAGCGAGCGGCCCGGCACCGGGCGGTACGGGGCGTCCAGGCGCAGGCTCCCATCGGACTGCGCCGGTGATCTCGTGATGGCTCAGTTGGCCGAGTGCATTGCCATCGACATCGAACATCTCCAGCGCCTCGTCGATGTGATCCGGCAGCAGAAATCCGGCCACCGGATTGACCGCCAGCGTCGGCTCCAGCTGATTGACGAAGGCTTCCGGCGCATTGGCCGGATCGCCGCTGTAGGCCGGGTCGACAAAGCGCAGCAACCAGCGTGCGCCATGCTGTATCCGGGGCGGAATCCTGATGCTGGCGGGCGCACCGTCGACTTCGAGGGTCGTGGTGGTCAGCGCCTTGCTGACGGGGACGTCGAGGGTGCGACCAAAGGCATCCACCAGCCGCAACGCGGCGATTCTGATGGTGCCGCCGAACAAGGGCGTGGGCGCAGCCGTGGCGACGGGGGTATCGTCCTCATCGACGCCGGTGCTGAGGTTGCCGACGTAGTCGATGCCGAGTAGTTGTTCGCGGATGCCATCGAGTGACGCCGACGCCAGATCCAGCGGTTCGAGAAAATCGGCGAGTGCTTCGAGTGCCGACTGCTGTGCCGCGTCGAGCGCCGCGTTGGTGGCGTCGCGCGCCTGTTCGGCTTCGATCCAGCGTTCGATGCCCGCATGCAGGGCGGTGGCCAGGCCACGCCCGATGGGGCTGCGGCCGACGAACTCGAAGGCCTTCGGCTGGCTTGCAGCGCCCGGTTTTCGTGCCAGGTCGAGGTCGTCCAGCTGCCAATCGTCGAGTGTGTCCGAGCCGACCAGTTCCACCCGCCACTCCAGCCACAGCGGTATCCACGGTTGGCGCCAGGCGGTGACGCCGAGCGGGCTGGGAGGGGTGCCTTGCAGATAAGAGGCGCGTGCAAGCTCTGCCGCAAGCTGACGTGACACGATGCGGTCATAGCCGGATACGCTCTTCCAGTGATCGCCTGCCACGGCCCGCGGGCGGGTTGAACGTGATGATGTCGGTGCCGTCGACAGGGTGTATTCACCACTGCCGTCGTAACGGCCATCCGGTGAAAACAGGCGCAGCATCTCGGCCTCGATGCGCATCTGATATTGCGGTTGTGCGGCTGTATCGTCTTCTGCGGCGGCAGCGGCCAGCCACGCGCTGCAATAGGGGTTGAGCGTCACCGCTTCGCGTACCACCGTCAGCACTTCGCGTGGCAGCGCGCCGGAGCCCAGTGTCGGCACCAGGCTGGCAGCGTCGATGGTGCCCTTGATCGACGTGATGGCCTCGCTCGGATAGCGGCAGCGCAGCCGACCGGCATCGTCATAGAGACCGTCCTGATGATGTCGCAGTGATGGCTTGGCGCCACGTACCGCGACAATCGGTGCCTGTGGCCGGAACAGCCGTGGTGCCGGGCGGGTGACGGTACGACGTTCGGCTGTCTTGCCGTCGGCAGCGGCGAGGCTGATGTTCGGCGCGGCGGCTTTCGGAGCGGCACCGACCGGCGCGAAGCGCACCTTGTCGCGCCATACGGGGATCGGGTTCAAGTCGAGCTTCAGTTCGGTCGCTTTGATGGCAGCGCGCCCTTTGCGGCCGACCGAGGTGGCGCTGATGGCGCTGGAATCTTCCACCCGCAGTTCGTCCGGGCGGGCGGCGGGCAATGGTTTGCCGGGCAGCGACCAGAAGGTATCGGCATGCTCGCGTTCGGCGATGTCGCGCATGCCGTCCGGGCTGCCGAGGCGATCCAGCAGATCGCTGGTGAATGCCGCCGCCAGCATTTCCACGGCGCCGCGCTCGCTGTCGCTGGCATCGCTTGCCGCCGCGCCGAGGGCGGCCACGATGTCGTCGGTATCGTGACCAATGGCGATCGACAGGGCGGCCGGGTCGGGGCGCTCATCGATATTCGCGGGCGCTTCGCCAATGGGTACGCCGGTCACCATGCCATGCAGCAGCGACAGGAAGCGTGGTTCACGCTGCGCCAGCACCACGCTGGCGGGGTTGTCGACCGGCAATGCGGGTACGGGGGCGATATCGGCGTAGTTGAAGGTTTCTTCGCGTCCCTTGACGAAGATCCTGGTTGGCGCTGCCTGTTGTGGGCTGTCGAAGCCCGCCATACTGTAGAGGCGCTTCAGCACGGGCGGATCGGGCTCGGTGGCCGATTCGTCCGCCTCGGGGTCGAGGTACCAGCCCAGATCATAGAGCCGATCGAGCAGCTCGGATGCGCCGCTGGTGTTGATTGGATCGGCTGTGGTGTCGCTGTACCAGCCGGCCACCACATAGGTGGCCACATCGCTGGTAAAACCCTCGGTCGCCGTTTCGCGGAGGCTGTCGAGGTCGTCGAGCGGGTCGTGGAAACCGAAGCGCCCGGCACTGGCGGAATAGGATGCGGTCCACAGCGGTGACCCGCCGACCGTGCCGTCGAGCCGCTCGAACGCCGGCATCTCTGGGTTGTCCGCGGTATTGCCATCGAAGCCATCGAGTGGCGTGACCGAGCCCTTGCGTGCATCGACCACCCAGCCGCGCAGCATCGGACGACTGATGCCGACGGGATACAACACCCGCATCACCACCCAGCGGTCGGGCAGCAAGGTCATCTCCAGCTCGTCGCTATCCGCTGACTCGCTGCCGCGCAGCAGGGCATCGGGCATGGCCCAGTGGAGGTGAATGCCGGCGGCGGGTTTGTCGCCATCGGCGAAGGGCGGGGGATCATCGGGGCCGCCGCTGACCGGCACCAGCGTCTCGGCCGGATTCTCGCTGGCGACATAGGCTTGCACGTCGATCGGCACCAGCACACGGCGGTTGCGGGGCAGCTTGCGGTCCCAGGTTACGACCGTTTTGACATCGACATCTGCCCGCACCAGCCATGCCCAGCGTGGGCTGTAGACCGCCTGTTGGAGATTTTCCGGTTGCAGCAGGAAGTTGAACATTGTCATTGCCTCATGGCTTGAACACGCCGGTCACCATGTCGATGTACTTGATCGTGGGTCGAAACACCTGGCCGATCTCATCATTGTCGACATCGCCAAACACCTGCCGCCAGGGGAAACGCACCAGTTGCAGCGCATACTCGGCGCTGTCGAGGCCGTCAGCCGCGCCGGTGGCTGTTTCCTTCGCCAGCGCCTCGGAGAGCCGGCGGATATCGACCACCCCCGACGAACCAGCGCGAAAAGGGACATCGATATCCTTCGAGCCATCCTCCGCCAGATAGTCGAATGTGGCCTTGTCTCTGGGACGCAGCGTTGCCTTGCGCTGATTGCCGTTGTCCTCGTGCATGAAACCAAACTGGATGCCCTGGCGGGGTTCCTCGATATGCACCACCTTGGGAATGCCGTCGAACAGGCACAGCAGCACTGCCGGAGCCAGACGTTCGAGTCGCAGCAGGCGGATGCGACGCGGATCGTCTTCGTCGTAGCGCGCGCTGTCGCCTTCTGCGGGATCGACATCGAAGGCGCGGACATGCAGCCCCGGCCAGCCGGAGACCGCGGAGGAGCGCAGCAGGAAACCGCTGATCGGCCCGGCTTTGCCGCTATGGCGTTGATCGTCGGGATGCTTGCGCAGATTGCGCTCCTCGACGTCGAGTTCGGCGCGGATGGCTTCATACTGGGCGTTGAGCTGGATGCGATCATCGCTGTTGATGGTGCCGACGCTGAGCGCGCCCTGCACCAGCGCATCGGTCCAGCGCCGATCGAGGTAGAACCAGCGAATCGATTCGGGCGGCAGCAGTTCGCTGTCGGCCACCAGGTAGGCGAAAGGCACATCATCGAGCAGCCGCAGCCGCACCAGCCAGTTGCGCAGCTCGGCTGGCATGGCGCTGTCGTCATCGACGGCGAAGGCAGTCTTCGGCACTGCGCTGGCGTTTTCCAGTTGCAGCCCGAGGTTTTCCAGGATGTCGAGTTTGCTGTTGCTCATGGCTGATCCTCGTCTTCGTTATCGGTTTCTGCGGCGAGTATGGCGTCCAGTGCATCAGGCGCGATCACCGTGGGAGCCAGCTTGATCGGCGGAAACACAGGCCCCGCCACGGGGTTGAAAACAAAGCGGTTGGCGAGGGCGTTGGAGACCAGATCGACCCGCTCGATGTCGAGTTCCCGGTCGAGGCGCGCGTGGATCTGGCGTGTGCCGAGCTCTTTCAGCACCAGATCGACCTTGGGCACTTCGGCTTTGCGAACCTTTTCCAGCATGCTGTCGAGATCGCCGCGGAACAGATCGGCACCCAATCCCAGCCCCTTGCCGAGTACGTCGGTGGCCGAGCCATCGACCGGGATGGGACGCCCCGGGGTGACACGCGGGCGTGGCGCACGGAGAAAAGTCTCCGGTTGCTTGACGATGGCATCGACCAGAAAGCGGCCCGCCAGTGGCCCCAGTGCATCGAGGTCTTCCAGCACGAAATCCTTGCCGAGAATGGTTTCCCAGACCTCGCGCTTGGCCTCGACCAGGGATGACAGTCGTGCTGCCTGATAATGCTGCTGCCGCCAGCGCAGCAGAGCCGCCACCATGGATGGCCGCGACAGCGCCAGCAGCCGTCCGACCTCGAAGGCCGAGGCCAGCGACAGATCCTCGCGGCCGTCGGGAACGACGATGCGAAGCTGATCGGAACTGTGCGCCAGTGGCAGCCTGTCGGCATCGTCCGATGTGGTGGGGTGTGGCAGCAGCGGGCCGCGATACCAGGAGCGGACTTCATCGCCTTCCCGGGTCTTGTGTTCGAGCCCGACATGGCCGGTCTCGACCACTTCGAGCGGCATGCGGCCGGCTGTCTGTGCTGGCTTTTCTCCCACATCCCCCAGCAGCCCCGAATCGAGGTTTTCCATCAGTGAGCGGAAGGTGGTGGATTCGGTGGAGGTGAAACGCCAGTGCACCAGTACCGGGAAGCGGTATTCCGGGTCGAGCAGATTGCCAACTGCTGCCTCGGCGATATTGAAATCACGCGCCATGTCGAGCTGCAGATCGATCGACGAGCTGGCATCCAGCGATGCGGTCGACCACTGTGACTTGGCGCTCGCGGAGGTGGCTGCCTTGCTGGCGGCGACTCCACTGGCAACCGAGTAGCTGCTGGAGCCTTTGCTATTGGCTTCAGCCCGGGGTGCCGGGCCACGCGCGATGGCTTCGCCGCGTCTGAAGGCCCCGGCGGTGCCCATGTTGATATGGTCGTAGTCGGCGGTGGCCTTGACGAAGGTGGTTTTCCTGGTCACGAACTGGGTGAAGAACAGGGGCTCGGGGTCGGGCGATCGTTCCAGCAGGGCGTCGAACTGATTTTCAAGGTTGATCAGGCAGGCGAGGTACTTGACCGGCACTTCGTTGCCGTCGTCATCCTTGGCTGGCAATGGCAGCCGGTTGGCGATGACCACGGCGAGAAAGCCGTCGTCGTCACCCATCATCAATTCGGTGTCGCTGATATCGACCTCACGGGCATGCGCCAGCAGCGGCAGATCGTTCTGGGTTGGAAATACCTTGTCGATGAGTGATTTGCGCACCACCAGGCAATTGCCTTTCTCGACGTCGGCCACGCCTGACAGGGTGACGCCGGGAGTGACGCAATCCGCGATATCGACACCGGTTTCGAGCCTTGCCTCGCCCTCGGCGATGACCACCAGGGCGAGCCAAGGCGTGCCTTCTGGTGCGCCATCCATCGCCCGTTCCCAGGGCAGGGTACGCCGCTTGATCACGGCTTGCGGCAGGCGACTGCCGTAGTTGCCAAAGGAATTCGCCGGCGGGAAGGTGGACAGCAGTTGATCCGGTGGCAGCTGATAGCGTGGGGATTTGACGCGGAAATGGATTTCCGCTTCGTCGATCTTCAATTGCTCCGCTGTCAGTTCGCCCGTTTGTGCCTGTGCTTCCAGGTTCTGGCTGGCGCGCAGACGCCACTCACCGGCTGACAATGGTGGGTCTATGCGGGTATAGAGCTGAAATTTCCCTTTACCGACAGCCATTTCAGGAGTCTCCTCGCGCGGGTTTGTCTTTGTGCCGTTTGACGCGCTTTTTGCGCGTGGATTTTTTGCTGACGCTTTTCTTCGTCGTGGCCTTGGGTGCCGGTCCTGATGGTGACGAATCTCCGTGGACGGGCGGGGCTGGTTGCTCCCAGCTCAGTGTGCAGCCATCGCCGCTGACGGCGCGCAGCCTTGCAACAATAGGCACGAGACCGCGCTCGGCGATCAGATCCGCCAGTTCATCGACGCTGGCCAGCGTGCCGATGACCCCGGCGATCTGCCGCGTGCCACCCGTGGTGATGCGCAGCACGAAGTCGCTGCGCTGTGCGTCTGGAACGATCTGGAACAGCAGCATCGAGCGGTTCCCGGCCTGGACGACGACCGGCTCGATGGGCTCGCCATTGTTGTTGGTGGCCCGGGTTGCGCCGTGCAGTTCGATGCCGAAATCCTCCAGTCGTCGGGCCTCGCTGCCGCGCAGGATGACGCCGACAGTGCGCACCTCGGCGAGCGCAAAACGTGTGCTCACAGCCGCTGCGCCGCGTACCACGTCAGCGGCGAAAGCCCAGCCGATGCGGGTTTTGCCGCTCGCGCCTTCGATATGCAGCACGCTGCCGGCAGCCAGCGCCGAATGCCCACCCAGCCGTGCGATTCTCGATTCATTGTGCCAGCCGATGACCGGCATGCCGCCGGGGGTGTCGACATCACGCCTGCCACCGTTCGCCTGTGCCGCAACAATGGCGGCCCCTGGCGGAATGTCGATGTCTGTGTTGCTCACCAGCTGGTCAGCCAGCACCGCGCCATTGCCGCGCAGCAACACCACCCGTGCTTCACCATCGACGCTCAGGCGTGGACGTGCAGCGTCGGTGTCGATGGCGGCGTCGGGCAAGCGCAGCGAGATCACGTCCCCGGCGCGCAGACGGCCACCGGGTGCCAGTGCGCGTGGTCGTCTGCCACCTGCCGCAGCGCGAGCTGGCAGGCCCGCCGAGAGTCCAGCGACGAGAGCGCCACCGACCGACGAGCCGACATGACCACCGCGGTAGGATCGGGCCAGGCCACCGGCATTGGTTTGCGGTACCGAGCCGCGCAGGATCACGGTGTTGTCACTGATCACCGGGGCTGGCGCGGTACTGGTCAGCTTGATCGGCAGGCTGCGACCGAGGCGGCCGCGCACCGAGTCGGTCGATGGCGCTGGCCGACGCTTGATGCGCTGATTGGCCACCGTGGTGGCGCTCACCCGGCTGCCCACGCCGGCGCCAGCGGTGAGATAGCTGGCGACGAAGGGTGCGCGTGGCGTCTTGCCGACCACGGTTGGCGGTGCCGGCATGATGGCGACATCGCTGCGTTTGCCATTTCGTGGCGCGATGCCTTCGGCCAGACTGCCAAACAGTGGCGGCGCACTGCGTGAGCGGGCATAGGAGGCCCTGGCGGTAGCGCTGCGGCGGCGCTGACCTAGCAGACCCGGGACCACCCGTGGTTCGCCGAACAGCTGCTTTTCCGCGGCGGCGAGCGCGGTGATGCTGTCGTCGGCGAAGGTGGCAATGCCAAGTGTTGCGGCTTCGCCAAGCAGCAGTTGGCGGCTATTGCCGGTGGCGGACAGCGGCAACGGGCGTCGGCCGCTTTCGACGCGGTAGTAGTCGATCTCGGGCCCGGTGATGCCCTGGATATCGGCGGCGGCGACCATTTTCACGCGGCTGCCGGCAAAGATGACCTCACCCTGCGGAATCGGGCTGGAGGGCTGGTCACTGTCTTCAGGCTCGCCCCAGACGCCGATGGGGAAGGCATCGAGAGCGAAGCTTGGGCCGCTGCCGGCGCGCGCTTCTTCTTTCATGTCGCGTACCAGCGGGGCCAGTTCGCCGGTCTGATCGACCCACTTTGATCCATCCCAGTGATCGAGCCGGAAGGCCAGCGTCGAGGTTAGCTCACTGGCGTTCATCGGGCTGAGGCCAAGCCGGGTGCTGCTGCCGTTCGACAGCATTGGGTTGATCGAGATGCTGTCGACGGCGGCACCGAAATTGAATCCGGTGGTCGGTACGGTCGTGACCACGGTGAGTTCGAATTCGGCGAACACTTCGAATGGCCGTTCGGCGCTGCCATCGGATGAAGGTGCCGAGGTATCGCCGCCGGTGCTGGCTGGCAGGCTGCCCTGGCCGGTGACGGCAGAGATGACGCTGGCATGACCGGGCGTGGTCTGCTCCAGATACTTGGGCACGAATCCGGCCCAATCGACATAGACGCCGGGTTCCTTGCTACTGCTGCCAAACTTGACGGTGATGTCGCAGGGGCCGATCTCAATGACTGCCTTGCCGTGGAAGCGCGGGCCTTCGACTTCGATGCGGGCGCCAATCGAGATGCTGAAGCGAATCGTGCCCAGAAAGGTCTTGATCTTCAGGCCGGCCGAGATGCGGGCATAGGCATCGGCGATGAAATAGAAGGGATCGAAATAGACGATGGCATTGGCACCGAAGGCAATACGCACCCAGGCATAGCCATAATCCGCGCTGACTTCGATATCCACGCCCGCCATCAGCGCCTCGGAGGTGAGCGCGAAATAGGAGGCGCCCTTGATGACGATCTCGTCGGTGACGCGCCATTCGAGCCCGAGCCGCGGCACGATGGGGTAGCCGCTGCGTGAAAAACTGGGGTGATAGCCGCCCAGCGTGAGCACGAACTGACCGGCATTGGGGCCTTTCCACCAGGTGGCGAAGCCAAACCCGCCGGTGAGCCGAACCTCGGGGTAGAGCAGCCAGGAGTTGTCGGTCAACTGGGCCTGAATCAGAAATTGCCCGTCTTCGGTCGAAAACCGCGCCAGCAGACCCAACTCGATCGACACCAGCGCCGCTTCGGGTCGTGGCAGTGCCATTCTGGCCAGGCCAAGCAAATTGACTTCGAGGCCGCTGCCAAAGGAGACCGATACCACCGCGACGCCATCCACCAGCGCGAAGCTCGAAAAACTGATCCCGGCCGCAAACCACAGGTTGCCGGCTTCGGGCGGGAAGTAGTTGCTGAGTTCGCGCAACTCTTGCAGCGGGCTGGTGGAAACCGGCGCTGCCGGGTCGAGTGCCTTGATGAACGGGTACTCATTGAACTTCGCCAGATCGTCCGGAACACGCAGCCCGCGGTTGATGCCGAGTCCGCCGCCGATACCGGTGACGAAGAACGCCGGTGGGCCGCCGATCGGCCCCAGCACAGCACCGAAGACGAAGAATGAAGGCGAACCGTTGTCATCGGTATAGCCGCCGAACAGTGACAGCCCGTAGACCGAGAAGCGCCCCATCAGCATGCCCACATAGCTGATCGTGCCTTCCAGATCGGTCTTGAGCAGGCCGCCTGAAATGGAGATGCCGCTCATATCGGCCGAGATACCCAGGCCTTGCAAGTCTACCGCCCAGTTGCCGACATCGAAGACATCGCCGCCCAGCCAGTGCAGGCCGAGCTGGTCGACCTCGGCGCTGAGGCCAAACAGTGAGACGCGCGCATCGAAGAGCAGGGAAATGCCCGTGATCGAGCCGTTGACTTCGGTGGTATCGAAACCAAACTGCTCCAGATAGAGTGGCCCCAGTTGACGTTGCACGGCGACCCACCAGGGGCCGGGCGGATCGCCTGCCCGCAGCGAAATACCAAGGTCGCCGCCGGGTGGTTTCTGCACCGCAAAGGATGGGCTGAATGCCGGCCGCGCCGCCGGTGATGCCGAGTCGGCGGCATCGCTCATCAGCGTGTTGGCGACCGTGTTGTTGCCACTGCCCGCTGCGGGGCTGAAGGCAAGGCCATCGAGTTGCACCTGTATGCCGCCGCCGAGCTGGTTGCCTGCAATGCTGCCGTAAGTGTGTACCGCAATGGCGTCGATGGCCATGGTGCCAAGATTGAGCAGTGGCCCGGATGTTTTGCCGACGCGAATGCCCAATCCGGCGAGATCGACCGACGCGTCCAGCGTGAAAACGTCACCGACCTGTTTGAGCAGGTAGACGCTGAGCCCCGGTTCGATGCCGGGGGCAGTAATCCAGTCGGCGACAATCTCAAGCTCAATGGTGGGATCAGCGCTGCTGAGCGGGATGCGTTTGCCGGCATCCAGCGAGACGACAATCCCGGCGACATTGCCTTTCTTGTTGAAACCGATATGCAGCGTGTCGTCGATCGTGATGCCGATGCCGGCACCGGCCAGGTTGAAGGCCAGCTGATAGAGCCGCTTCAGCAATGCATCGGGGTCGGCAAAGTCCGCGAACAGCTGGGTGTCGAGCGTGGTGCCGCCACTGAAGACAACACCTTGCAGCACGTCGACCACCTGGTTGCCCAGCGGGTCAAGTGCATCGAGGGCGATATTGCTTGCCATCGACACCGCCTGGGACAGCAGCGCGAGCGCCACGCTGTCGAGGTCGCTGTTTTCGCTTTCGCTGCCTGCGGAACGCTCGACGGTGACCAGACGGGGTGGCATGGCATCGAGTCCCCAGCGGGCTTCGACACTCTGCTCGCCGCTGGCGTCGGTGATCAGGCCGACGCCGAGCAGGCGATCGAAGCCGCTGCCGGTCACGCCCGCGCGGATGGTGATGACTGGGCGCAGTTCGAGACCGTTGCCGACATCGAAGCCGCTGGCGCTGAAACGGCCAGCAACGCGCACACCGTCCAGGCCAAGCCGCACGGCGTCGACGCTGAGGGTGCCGACATCGCCAATATCGATCGCGCCGCCGAGTTCGATCGCCGGGCCCGAGCTGCTGCCATCGAAGGTGAGCGAAAACGCTGCACTGGCGCCAAACGTCAGCCGCTTTTTGCCGCTGCCGGCAGCGACGACCTGGATGAGATTACTATCCGGGTCGAGTGCGCTGGCGAGATTGTCGATGGCGCTGACCACCAGGTCGCCCAAATGCGCCATCAATATGGCGGCAGGATCGGCGGCAAAAGCGGTGATTCGGGCTTCGCTGAACTCACCGGATTCGAGCAGGTCGAGCGCCTCGCCGAGGTCGAACAGCGCCTGGGCAACGTCGCTCATCAAGGTGGCGGGGGTGGTGCTGCGTTCGGCGATCAGTGCGTTGAGCACGGCTGGAATCGCCATCCCCACGCCAGCCCCCAGCAGAGCGCCAAAGCCGGGACCGCCCGGGAAGATCGGCAGTGGTGCGGTGGGTGCCGGGCGCAGCATATCGAGACGCAGGCTGGGCGCGATGGCGAGTGCCAAGCCACGCTCGTCGAAAGCCAGCGATGAGGTCAGCAGCGGCGCCACACTGCCGCTGGTTTCGATCGTCAGCCCGCCGTTGATCCGCAATTGAAGATCGGCGCTGTCGAGGGAATGATTCACGGCGACATCGATGCTGAGATTCAGGCGTCCGTCTGCCACGCCATAGCGCAGCGTGATGTCGTCGCTCAGTGGCCAGCCGGGTCCGCTGCGGCTTGGTGCGACCAGTGGCACCAGCGCGTCGAATGTCGCCACGGCCTGTCCGAACGGATCAGCGACCCAGCCCGCCGCTGCGTGCTGTAGCCAGGCGGCAGGATCGAGGAACAGCGCCCAGGGCAGCCGTATCCGGCCCCGCGCCGTCTCGGATGCTGCGGGTTCGAGCAGGCTCAGGCCATCGAGCATGGTGTCGATGGTGTCCGATGCGGTAGTGGCTGCACGGTCGCGCATATTGTCGACGAAGCCAGCGATCAGCGTTGCCGGGAGCAGTGACGCGGCCAGCTTGATCAGCTCATCCAGCTTGTCGCCGGGGGCGAGCAGATCGATGCTGGATGGCGCCGCTGCGCCGGGCAGTTGCCAGGCGATATTGAGCGCGCCCGAGGTGGTCGGGCTGGTGGTGAATGCTGTCTGTAGCGCAATGCCGCCGGTGGGCGGGTCGATCGTCCCCAGCGCCGCATCGATGCTCAATTCGCCGGCAGCGGCGAGCGACAGGGAGAGCTGCATCGGCGGCAGGTCGGGTGGGGAATGTGACACCACCACGCCAACGTTGCGTGTTTGCAGGTCGATGGTCACGGTGGCCAGCTCACTGCCCCAGTGGAGCGTGCTGTCGTCGCCGTCGAAACCGCCAATGCGCCGCAGTACCGCTGCAAACGCGGCGGCATTGTCGTTCAGCATCGCGTCGATCGTCGGCATTGGGTCGAACAGCAGGCGTTCGCAGCCCAATGGGTCGTAGCCGCCATCGCGTATCAGGCCCAGCAGGGTGAACAGTTCGACAAGCTCAGTCGATGCTGCCGTCAGCCGGGCAATCACGGCATCGAGGAGAATATGCGCTTCAGGTGTGGGCAGTGTGGCACCGGCTGCTGCGCTGGCATCGATCACCCAGCGGGGCCGCCGTACACCAAAGCAGTTGGCTTCGTGGAGGGTCAGCTCGACGCTGGCTTGTTCTGCCGTAGCGCCGAGTGGCAGGCGGATCGATGCTGATGCCCAGCGTACTTCGACTTCCTGCTGCAATGCGCCGGGGCCGCCGGCCAGCCAGCCGTCGGTCACGCCGAAGTGCAGCTCGATTCGCAGCTGCGGTTCATTGTGTGCCGCGAAGCCTGTGCCGCTGCTGCCGCGATCGAAGGAGACCAGTTCGAGCGTGGCGCCGGCACCGATCAGTATGCCACTAAGATCCAGGTCGAAAACCGGTACATCGACACCGAGATGCAGCGAGTCAGGCGGCTGTGGCGGCTCCGTGCGTGCTGCATAGCGGTAGTCGATGGCGTCGGCGATCAGGGCCGCCAGCCCATTGCCGACATCGTCTGCATCGAGCAAGCCGAATACGGCGTCGATGGCCAGTCCGGGGCGGCGCGGAATGCTGCTGGCATCGGGCATCTCGCCCAGTGTTGTACCGGCAAAACCGGCGGCAGCGATGGCCTGATCGAGAATCGTCTGCATCTGTAGCAGCGGATCGGCTTCCAGCGCGATGAGTTCTTCGCTGGTTGTCTCGTCGCTGCCCGGCCGGCGGATCTGTTCCAGCAGGCGCAGGGCGTCTGCGCTCAGGCCAGACGTAAAGCCGCTGATACTGAGCTGCGTCCAGGGGCTGCCGACGGTGACGACACGTGTGATATGGCTGTTGCTTCGGGCTGCTTCGAGCGCGGCTGCGCCAGCGGCACCGTAGGCGATGACGGTAATGTCGGCGCTGCGGTTGGCCAGTGCTGCTTGCAGACGTGCGGCCTGTTCGCCGACGCCGCCGCGATCCGGGCGCTCGGCCGCCGCGGCAGCTGGCAGCGGCAGTGCCAGCGACCAGTGGCCTGTGGCGCTCGCCGCGATGCTGGCTGGCGGTGTTTCGCTGCGGGCATCGATGCTGTTGGCGTCGAAGGCGGTTGCCCAAAGATCCTCGCAGCCGACATAGAGGATGCCCTCCGGTTCGGTTTCGGACACTTCGATGGCGAACATGTCGATGGCGCCCAGGGCGACGAGTTCCCGGTAGCTGTAGCCGTACAGGTCGATGCCGTTGACATCGTCCGGCAGTACCTGGGGCCGGCCGAGCAGGCCGTCAGTGCCGATGAAGCGCCCGGCCAGCAGCGCCAGACCTTCGTCGAGCCGGCTGCGTGCCGTCAGCAAGTCGCGCAGATCAGGCAGCACCCGGGCGGCATCACGCAAGGCTTTGACCAGCGTATCGGCATCGGGCGCCTCATCGCTGTCGAAGTAGCCTGGTGGTGGTTCATAGCGATGCAGGGGCAGGGGACAACCGGGCTCGAGCCAGGCAGCCAGACCGGGTGCCCGCGGCTCGCCGGAGATGGCGCTGCGGAACGGATCTTGTGCATTGCCGCTGCCCAGTGGTGTCGAACGCTGAAAACCGCTCAGCAGATAGGACAATGGCCCCAATGCAATGCGGATGTTGTCGCAGTCGAGCACCAGATCGGCCAGCCATGTCCGGCAGGCGGCTGCGGGATCGCTGATCAACTCGGTAAGACGCAGGCGCGCGCCCTCTCCGGTCCAGCCGATGAGTTCCAGCATCACGTCGATGACGGGTGATCCAAGGCGGCGAAGCAAGGCGGTGAGCGCGGTTTCGAGCTGCTGCCAGTCGGGTGCGAAGTCGATGCTGCCGTCGCTGTTGAAGCGTGGTAGTGGCAGGTTGATGGCTGGCAGCTCGAAACCGGAGGCGTCGCTGTCGTCGACTTCCAGCGCCAGACCAGGGGCGTGCACGGCGATGCCGATGCCCGCGCGCGCCGACCAGGCGACTTCGATACCAAATGCTTCTGCCAGTAGATCGGCGGGGCCAATATCGAAACGGGCAGTGCTGCGATCGCTGCGGCGAACCAGGAGCTGGCCTGCGCAGCCACTGCAAAAACGCGCTGACGGTTCAGCCACGTCGATGCGCGCCAGGCTGACGCGCGCGGCGACGACGGTTTCGTAATCGTCGAATACGGTTGTCTGAATGTCGACAACAAGGTCGACGGCGATCTCGTTGTCTTCGGTCCAGATCGCGAGTTCAGCCGGGGCGATTGGCAGGCGCCAGGGATCGTCGCTGCTGCCGCTGCCCGGGAGTGCGTTGCTGTCACCGGTCAGCAGTTCGCGCGCCGCTTCGAGGACTTCACCAAAGGCCGCGCTGTCAGCCATCAGGCTGGCCCAGTAGCCGCGCACGGCAGCAAGCGGATCGCTGAGAATGTCGGTCGATGCCAAAGCGTCAATGCTGTCAGGCGGGTTCAGCCCGATCAGTATTGCGGTGAGTTCACCCGGTCGGCCCAGATCGTTGAGCGCATTCAGCAAGGCGGCATCGACCACCGCACTGGCGGCGTCGAGCGCGGCGTCGGGGCTTGACAGATCGAGCAGTGGATGGCTGGCGCCGTTGAGCGTGACGTCGTGGGCGGTGAGCGCAAAGGCTGGACGGCCTTCGCTGAGTACAAAGCCGACGTGCATCGAACCGATTGCCGGGTCGCCCGATAGGAGTGGTGATGCGCTGCCCGCATCCGCGCCAAAGACGGCGGCGGCGTCCAGCGCCGGAAAGGCGACGACACTGGCGCTGCTGGTATCGGCTGTGAGGAGGTCGGCTGCCACTTTGACTGCGGCACCGTCGCGCGGTTGCAGCGTGGCTTCGATCCACGGCGTGATTTGAATGCCTCCGCCAGTCGTTGCCGCAACCCGCAGGCCCACGGCTGCCTGTACTGACCCCACGGTGAAGGTGATTGCATCGCGTGTGGCGTCGAGGCTGCCGCCAAACAGATTGGCAAATTCACCGAGCCAGGCATCACGGGATGCATCGTTGCTGACAATCGTTTCGAGCCAGTTGACGAGGGCGGGAATGCCATCGCTGAGCAGCTCTTCGAGCGGCAACGGCGGAATATCCGTGACCAATCGCAGCCCGAGCAAGGCTGAAAGGGCGGCAAACGTGCTGGTGTCGCTGTCCCCCGTTTGCAGTGCTTCGGCTTGAGCCTGGATCAGGCCGATCAGGAATTCGAGGACTTCCGGGCCGAGTGCGTCGAGCGTATCGATATCGAGCGCAAGATCCCGGGCTGTGCTGGTGCCCGGCAGTTGCAGGCGACGCAGCCCCAATGCCAGCGAGAACTCGCCCGCAGCCGCCGTGGGGATCGATGCGGCGAGGTAGACACCACCGAGAAACAGTTCTCCCGTTGTGGGGGCGTCATTCGAGATGGTGAGGTCGAGGCTTAGTTCGATGTCACCACCGGCGCGTCCCAGCAGTAACCAGTCGGGTTGTGAGCCGGAGGTATCGAGGCCACTGCCGCCTTCGCGCGGCAGCTGGAAGACGGGGACGTAGGCGCGTACCGATACCGCAGGGGTCGCGTCGCCGCTGGCATATTCCAGGCCGAAGCCGACATGCGCCACCCCGCCCAGGGCTTCGATGACGACGAATACGGTGGCACCCGAATCGGCGAACAGCGGCAGCCAGACCGCTTCATCACGCTGACTGCGATCGGGCGCGCCCAGTACCTCGTCGACGAATGCCAGCAGTGCTTCGCGCTGGTCATCGGCGTAGATGATCGAACGCAAGCCGGGCTTGCTGCCGTCGGCGCTACCGAGGGGATCTTCGAACCAGTCGCCGTTGAGTTCGCCGTTTTCGGTCAGGCCGATGGCTTCGGCCAGGCTGGCAAAGACATCGAGCTCGGTAGAACCTTCCATCTCAGGCCTCCGCGCTCAGCTTGTGACGTGCAATGGGCTGCACCAGCAACTTGCCCGGTGCGGCGGCGATACTGCCGGGCACCAGAGGGCGTCCGCGTTTGTCGTTGCCAACGGCGCCGGCGATCACGCTTGCCGTTTCGAGCAGGGTTTCCCAGGCGAAAGCAACAATGGCATCGTGCCAGGTATCGACGATTGCCGCCGGGCCTTCGAGATCGGTGAATGTGGTCATCACCAGGCCGGCGGGCGCTTTTCGCGTGCCGACACCCAGGGGGACTGGAATGCCAACACGCTTGTGTTGATCGCATTCGACCGTCGCGGTAATGGTGACGACGCCACTGGAACAGCGAATATTGGTCCTGTCGCTATGGACGAGCAGTTCGTTCCGGCCAAGCGTCCAGACTACGGTCGGCGTCGAGCGACGCGGCAGATCCAGCACCCGTCTGACGACGGAATGAACGATTTCCCGGGCGTCGCTGACCGGGACTTCGATGGTCGCTGGCGCGAGATCGCCAGCGTCGAGTACAACCCCCTTGTCGAGTTGATGAAACCAGTCGAACTGGCCGAGATCGACTCCCACAACCCTCATGGACGCGTTTGCCACTGAGACCGCTCCTTGCGAATTGCGTATCTTGATGTGAAAAGTTGTGTCCGTTTTATAAAGGTAGTCTGTTTTCGACGTTTGTCAAAGTCTGAATTGGAAGGTGCCGCTCGTCGAAGGCGGTTTTGCCGGTCGGTATTTCTTAGTGAATGGTGAGAGCGCAGACAGGAGTCGAGAGCTGCCATCTCGCTCCCGGTAAGAGAGGGTGTCGTAAAACGACAGCCACGCGCGGCACAGGGAGGTGGCGCCAGATTCAACAACGACTAAGTTGTTGAATCTGTGAGGAAAGGAAAATCGCACTTTTTTGCGACAGCCTCTAAGAAATCCTGGCTGGACTGAACGAGAATCCCTGCCCGTCAAAAGACCAGCTGAGGGCTGGTCAGTCTGCGGGGGAAGTTTGTTTATTGAGAGGCGGTTTTGATCTGGTAAGTTGCATGGCAGCCCACACAGTTGCTCATCAGTGTACCGAGCGCTTCCAGCGTCTGTGTTGTGTCGCCGAAAGATTCTGCGTCGAGCGCCAATTGGTCGAAGGCTTGATGGGTGCCAAAGCCGAGTTTCTTGAAGGCGATAGGCAGCTTTTTGACCAGGCTGGCTGGGACTTCGCCCTGGGCAGCAGAACCCACTTTGCGGGCGGCAGTGGCGACGGCTTGCATGTCGTTTCTGTTGGCCGCGAGAGTGATTGTCTGTACTGCTGCGAGGAAGGCTCGCATCTCTTCGAGCACCAGTGCTCGCTCACTTTCGCTCAGCACCAGCGCGGTGCGCGGGTCATTTTTGTTTCCCGCTTCGGTTTCACCCTTGATAACGAAAACATAGAGTAGCCCGGCGATGGCAATGGCGAGTATCAGCAGCAGAGGGCAGCAGAGTTTTTTCACTGTTAATCCTGTTCCTGTTGTCGTGGTGGCCGCACCAGCAGTACGGAGCATTTCGCATGGCGGATGACGTGCGCCGAGGTAGCGCCGAGTTCTGCCATCGGGCTGCGGCGGATTTTCGGTGGCAGCACGATTAGGTCGGCCTGGATTTTTTCCGAGATCTTCAGAATCGACTCTCTGACGCTGCCTTCAGCGACGATGGGGCGGATGGGGATGTCGGTGGGTAGCTGCTCCTTGATGAACTTTTTCAAGCCTTTCATGACGGCCTGATTAAGTTTGTCATCGGCGTCTTCGGGGAAGAACTGTTCGACCACCGCCATGCCAAAATCCGGCACGACGGACATGACGTTCAAGTTCGCCTTGTGTTGCCGGGCGATTGCCACCGCTTCGGGGAGGACGTGTTTCCAGGAGCGCGGGCGGTCCTGGTCGATGTAAATCAGAATGTTCTTGTACATGGTGTTGCCCTCGAATCAGGTGGTGGCGGTTGCGATTGCGTTGGATTTTTCACGTCTGCGGCGTTGCATCATGATGATGAGCCCTACTAGCAGCATGGCTGGCAGGTAGATCCAGTGTTTCGCAGGAGCGTTGGTTGGGCGGTAGACTTCGAGTATCTCCCAACCCAGATCGACCTTGGTGCCGAGTGATTTGTCCTTGCCGCCAAGTCCAAGTTTTTCGGCGGGTGTGCCGAACATCAGATCATCGACCAGTATTTTTCCATTCTCTTCGATCAGCACCAACCCGGCATCAGCGAGACGCTGTTCGCCATCGGCTTTTGGCCCCAGCGGCAGGACAACGGTTTGGGTTACGATCTTGCCGTCAACGAGGTTTTCGCCGCGTGTGACCATGCGCAGTTCCTCGCCTTCTGGAATCGTTTCTGCGACCGAGAAAACCTGTGTTGCAGGGACGATTTCGAAACTGGGCGCGATCTTTTCCATGAAATAATTGGGTTGCATGAAAACAAAGGCAGCAAATACCAGCAGGACGGTTTCCCAGATTCGATTCTTGACCAGCATGAAGCCTTGTGTTGCTGCTGAAAACGCGAGCATGCCGGCGATGGTTGCAAACCACACCAGCGCCATATGCCACCAGGTCTCGACGCCGAACATCAGTAACTCGGTATTGAAGATGAACATGAACGGCAGGATTGCGGTACGAATATCGTAGACAAAGCCTTGCATGCCGGTCTTGACCGGGTCGGATTTGGCGATGGCGGCACCGGCGTAGGCGGCAAGCCCCACCGGTGGCGTGTCATCAGCAAGAATGCCGAAGTAGAACACGAACATGTGCACTGCGAGCAGAGGCACGATCAGTCCGCTTTGTGCGCCCAGGGTGACGATGACAGGCGCCATCAGTGTCGATACCACGATGTAGTTGGCGGTGGTCGGCAGGCCAAGCCCCAGCAGCAGGCTGATGATGGCGGTGAAAAGTAGCATGATCAGCAGGTTGCCACCGGAGACGAACTCGACGAATTCGGTCATGACCTGACCGATCCCGGTTAGTGTGACGCCGCCAACCACGATACCGGCGGCAGCAGTGGCGACCCCGATGGTGATCATATTGCGTGCGCCTGCCACCAAGCCGTCACTCAGGTCACCGAAGCCTTGGGTAGCGGCGGCAGAGGTATCGCCATGACGGCGGAACATTGCCAGCAGCGGGCGGTGTGTAATGATGATCGCCATCATCGCAATGGTTGCCCAGAATGCAGCAACACCGGCGGAAAGTTTTTCCACCATGCAGCCAATCAGCACGAGAATCGGCAGCAGAAAATAGAGCCCTGATTTCGCGGTTGGCCCGGGCAGGGGTAGCTCCGTCATTTCTTTATCAGGGTGGTCGAGTGGTGGGACGCCGGCTGCGACGTATAGCAAATAGAAGTAGGCGACGAGCATCAGTACGCCAGCACCCAGAAGCCAGTTATCACCGAGCATGGCTTTGAGAAAATTCAGGCCATAACTCATGATGAAGGCGATGACGATGACGCCGAGAATGATCGTCACCAGCGACAATAAAAGCTGCGCTGACGTGATTCGTCTAGGCAGTCCTTTCAGATCGGCCTTCATGGCCTCGAGATGGACGATATAGACCAGTGCAATGTAGGAAACAAAGGCTGGCAGAAACGCCGCCTTGACGACTTCGGCGAAGGACACGCCCACGTATTCCACCATCAGAAAGGCGGCTGCTCCCATGATGGGTGGCATCAGCTGGCCATTGGTGGAGGAGGCAACCTCTACGGCTGCGGCCTTGGTCGGCTTGAAACCAACCCGCTTCATCAACGGAATGGTAAAGGTGCCGGTGGTGACGACGTTGGCAATCGAGCTGCCGGAAATCAGTCCGGTCATCGCCGATGAGACAACAGCAGCTTTTGCCGGTCCGCCTTTCATATGGCCGAGCAGCGAAAAGGCTACCTTGATGAAGTAGTTGCCGGCGCCGGCGCGTTCCAGCAGGGCGCCGAATAGCACGAACAGAAAAACAGTATCGGTCGAGACTGACAGCGCAACGCCGAACACCCCTTCCGAGCCCAGCCAGAAATGCGACATCGCCTTGGACAGCGAAGCACCCTTGTGGGCGATGACATCGGGCATGTAGGGGCCGCCGAAGGTGTAGACCAGAATAATGCCGGCGACGATCATCAGTGCGGGGCCGAGTACGCGCCGCGTTGCTTCAAGCAGCAGTACCATGCCTGCAATTGCGACGACCATATCGGTTCTTGTCGGAGAGCCTGGTCGATCCGCCAGTTCAGCAGCAAAGAGATAGATATAGGCGGCGCAAAAAGCAGCGACCAGTGCGGCGATCCAGTCCTGAATCGGAATATAGTCTCTTGGTGATGAGCGAAAGGTAGGAAAAGCGGTGTAGGCGAGAAAAATGGCAAAAGCGAGGTGGATTGAACGTGTTTCGTTGCCGTTGAACAGGCCAAAATTGAGAATATAGGGGAGGGGAGAGGCAATCCAGAGCTGGAACAGTGTCCATATCAGCGGCACGAGAAACAAAATTTTGATCGATATCGGATTGGTTGGGTGTCGACCCCCCGTGTCCGATTCGGCGATCATCTCCTCCAGCTGATTTTCCAGCTGGTCGTCGGGCATTTTTGTACTGTCAGTCATGGTCTTTCCCCTCAAGTTAGACGGTTCAGTGATTTGTGTGAACCCTGGCCATCTTGCGGTGGCAGATCGGCCATTATTATTCGTTGTTGAGCCGGGCGGAGAGGAGATCTCCGCCCGGTGTTTTGCCGTGGCCTTATTTCAGCAGACCAGCTTCTTTGTAGTACTTTTCAGCACCGGGGTGCAGTGGCGCGGAAAGCCCGTCCTTGACCATCTCTTCCTTTTTCAGGATGGCGAAAGCCGGGTGTAGCTTCTTGAAGCTGTCGAAGTTTTCGAATACTGCCTTGACGACATGGTAGACAACATCGTCGGGTACCTTGGTCGAGCTGACGATGGTCGCGCCCACACCGAAGGTGGGTGTGTCGCTGTCGGTACCGCGATACATGCCGGCTGGGATGACTGCTTTGCGGTAGTAGTCATGCTCTTCGACCAGCTTGTCGATTTCCGGGCCGGTGACTGGCACCAGTACGGTGTCGCAAGAGGTGCTGGCTTCCTTGATCGAACCACTGGGGTGGCCAACAGTAAAGACGATAGCGTCGATCTTGTTGTCACACAGCGCCTTCGATTGCTCGGATGATTTCAGCTCGGAGGCCAGTTTGAAGTCCGATTTTTTCCAGCCCAGTGCATCCATGACCACTTCCATGGTGCCGCGCTGACCAGAACCGGGGTTGCCGATATTGACCCGCTTGCCCTTGAGATCCTTGAAGTTCTTGATGCCGGCATCTTTTCTTGCGACCACAGTGAATGGCTCGGGATGCATCGAAAATACCGCACGCAGCTCCTTGAACGGGCCGGCTTTTTCGAATTTGCTGGTGCCATTGTAGGCGTGATATTGCCAATCAGACTGGGCGACGCCGAAATCCAGCTCTCCAGCGCGGATGGTGTTCAGGTTGTAAACCGAGCCACCGGTGGATTCGACCGAGCAGCGAATGCCATGCTCTTTGCGGCCTTTGTTCACCAGGCGGCAGATCGCACCACCGGTAGGATAGTAAACGCCCGTGACACCGCCGGTGCCAATGGTGATGAATTTTTGCTCGGCGGCGATGGCGCTGCCGGCAAACAGCGTGCCGGTGATGGCGGCTGCTGTAATGAGTTTGTTGCGAAAAGTACCTTTCATCTTGGTTCCTCTTGAAATTGAATTGCCAGTCTTGCGTTTGACATTGGTAGTATCACCCAATCTGCTCAGGATTGGATCGTGTTGTAGAAGCAGTTATGCAATCCTTTACATCGCTTCGCCCTATCTGGATTTCTGCTTATTGAACTCTAGCCATTCTCTGAATTCCAGATATTCGTCGGTATGACTCGTCTTTGCCTTTTTCCAGGCCTGCCATTCCTTGAATTCCTGAAAATTCTCCGCGGATTTTGTCTCTCCGTTGTTCGGGCTGCTTTCGGGTAATGGCGTTGAATTGTCCGTTGCCTGTCCAACTTTGAAGGACAGCTCCCCTTTGTTCCCGGAAAATACGCCAGGCCCTTTGTTTTCCGTTCTGTCCCAGCCATCCTCGGCAGGTTCAATATTGAGTGATGCGCAGCCTGTCGCCAGGAGTATCGGCAGAAAAAGGAATACCGGGTGTTTTTTCATGGAAATGCTGTTGGTTGGATGCAAATACCAGTCATCTGCCGCGTTGCCGGCAGATGACTGGACGTTTCAGCAGTTAGAACTTGAAGCGGCTGCCTAGCATGAACAGCGTTGGATCGACGGAGTTTGCCGTATCAACCGTGAACTGGCGATAGGAAGCATAGACCTCGATGCCTTTGGCGGGTCGGATGGTATAGGCGACGCCTGCTGTATCTGCATCGCCAGGTCCCCGATCCTTGGTGGTGCCAAAATCAACTGAGAATGAATGCTTGCCGGTCCGGTAGCCCAGTTTGGTCCAGACGACACTGGGATCACTGCCGGTGGCAGCATCTTCGGTACTGAATGCGACGGTGGCGTTGAAACCCATGCCAAGCAGGACGGAGACGGAGCCACCGCTGGTGTCTTTACGTGAGCTGTCGCCCGCAGCGGCAGTAAACAACGCGGCTTTCACCTTGGTATCACCAAACTTCCCGGAATAACGTAACGCGAGTTCGGTGGCGTCACCTTCTGCGCTACTGGCCGCAAGGGAGAAGCCCGAGAATTTCGGTGAGTCGTAGCGCAGCCGGTTGTTGCGGCTGTAGGCATCGTACATGTTATAGACGCTGTCCATCCGCTTGCCAGGTTCATATTCGATACCGCCGAGCACGTCCATCATATTGGCGGCCGCTGGCATATATGTGCCGGAAAAATCTTCCTCGGTAGAACCGTTGGCAGCACCGTCGCCTTTACCGATGCTGATCTTGCCGAATCCCCCGCTCAGGTAGATATCGCTATAGCGAACGTCGAAGGCATTCCCCGTGTTGCTGGTGGTACCGCCATTGACCTTGTTGCCCTTGTTGTTCTGAATCTGCATTTCATAACGCATCCCCATCTGCATGTCGCTGCCAATGTCTTGCTTGGCCTTGAAGCGAAAACGGGTGCCGGAGACGTTGTTGTCGACGTGCTGGATGTTCGTGCCAGCGGCATCGTCGGGAATGATGATGGCGCGGCTGACCTGGCCTGAAATACTGAGTTCAGCTGCCTGAGCCGAAATAGCAGTTGTGCCAAGCGCCAATAGTACGGCGCTGGTCAGGGCGAGTTTGCTCTGTTGCATTGATGTTCTCCTGATAAGAGGATTGATAGTTGCCATGAAAACCGCCAGGAAGAGATGACGGCATTGGATAGAGCAAGTGCAACAACAGACACCGGAAACAGGTCAATCCGGAAGGGGGAATATCATTGTCTGTCATTGATACCGGCTCATTATTGTTGATTGATATAAAGCGTGGTGTTTCAGACAGCGTGAAACAGTTCCGAGTATAGAACAAAAATCGGAACTGGTTAACAAAAATTAATGTTGGGCGAGTGAATTCTGGCCTGGTGACAAGGCCATATTGATGCTGCTGGGTTAGTCAGATCGCTTGTCAGTGGGGGCTTCGACCAGCATCTTGTGGTTGCGGACATGATCGGATGTCATGAAATCCTGCATCGCTGCCACGACCGTTTCAATCAGCTCGGCCTGGTGGGGGTAGGCGGCGATCTGCTCTGCCTTCCAGCTTTCCAGTGCCTGTTGTAGGGTCGAGTACTGAAAAGCGAAGATCGGGTCCTGGTTCATGCGTGTCGGCTGCTGCATAGTTTCTGCGGGGACGGCAGTATATATCACAGTAACGGGGATAACAGCCAACGTGATGAGCAGACGAAAATCATCCATGTTTCAGTTGCTGGCGTCACTCTTGCTGGTGGTATTGGCGGCAACCGCGCAGGCCAACGAAGAGGCGCGAGCGCGGGCGGTGATTGATGCACTGCTCGACTGGAATATCCCGCTGGCGGAGCAACGTTTGTCGGCCTGGGAAGCCAGCGGTGATAGCGAGGCGCATACGCTGGCGCTCTATCGTGCCGTGATTGTTGTCGCCCATGCCGACTATATGCCCAGCCGTGATGCCGCGAAATATGATCGCCCACTGGCGAAGCTGGCAGCAGCCATCGTTCAGAGTGAGCGCTATCTAGTGGATCATCCCGACGATTTTTCGGCGCGCCTTGCCCGAGCCACAGCACAGGCAATCAGTGGACGGCTGCTGATGGAGCAGGGGCATTGGCTCAAGGCCTGGCAGGCCGGCAAGGCGTCACGAAATGTGATTCGGGCGCTACTGCAAGAACGTCCCGATTTTGCCGATGGTTATCTGATCATGGGGATGTTCGAATACTTTACGGCAACGGTGCCCGGCGTGCTGCGCTGGCTGGTGGCGTTGATGGATTTTTCTGGTGACCGGGCGCTTGGTATCGACTATCTGGAGCGTAGCGTGGCGGCAGCCAGGGTGGCCGCGCCACAGGCGGCGGATGCGCTGCTGCTGGAAGTGAAATACGCCGACGCTGAGGCTTGTCGCTATGTGCCGCTCGGGCGCCTGATGACGAAAACGTATCCGCGTAACCCGCGTTATGTGGGGGCGCTGCGGCGGCTACGGGCGCAGTGTGATCGTGCCGATCCTGAGCGCCGGCTCAAGCCTGGTCGTTTTGTTTTGGCAACGCCCGGGCATTGAAGAATGCGGTGGTGTTGACGAGGATCGCGGTGATGTTGTCGGAGCCACCGCTGTGCAGTGCCAGCTGGACCAGTTGATCGACCTTGGTCTGTTCGTCTCCCGAGCCATTCAGGACTTCCTCGATGATGTCGTCGTCGAGTTCATTGGTGAGTCCATCGCTGCACAGCAGAAAGATTTCGTTGCCTTGCAGCGCGCCACTGATTCTTTCCACGTTCAGTTGCCGGTCTTGGGTGACACCGAGCGTGCGGTTGAGGATATTGCCGTAAGGATGGTTCTTCAGGTGCTCGTGAGGGATAAATCCCTGATCGACCAGTTCCTGGACGACGGTATGGTCGCGTGATAACTGCATCAGCTTGTCGTTGCTCCACAGATAGGCGCGGCTGTCGCCGACCCAGGCGACCTCATAGTCATGATCGTTGATGATCAGGGCGACGGCGGTGGTACCCATTTCCGGGCGGCCAATACCCTGCTCGACGGCATCCAGAATGGCCTGATGGGCGCAATTCATGGCGGCTTCGAGATCAGCACCCTGGCGTACCGTGTCGAGAATGCTTTCGACTGCGATCTGGCTGGCGACATCGCCCGCGTCGTGTCCGCCGAGGCCATCGGCCACCAGCCACAGCCGTTTTTGCTCATCCATGCCGTAGCAGTCTTCGTTACGTTGCCGGACGAGCCCGGTGTGCGTGGCGCAGCCAAAATGCAGTTGTTTCATAGAATCCGCCCAATTACGGGATAGTGTTCAATGGCAATTATAGAACCCTCGGGCGCCAGGTAGTTCAAGCGCGTAAGACCAGCCGGGAAAAAATGTGACGACTTGCACTTTGGTTGTGTTTCCCCGGCACTGGCATAATGCCGGTCATGCTTTCCCGACGACAGATCCGCCGCTGGTTAGAAGACTGGCATGACCAGTTCGTGACCCACCTATCACGCGCTGATGCGCAGTTGCAGCCAGCACTGCTGGGCTTGGTGGTGGGGCTGCTCACCGGCCTTGTGATTGTGGCATTTCGCTGGCTGGTCGAGTTGGGCCAGGCTGGGATATTGCCCGGCCAGGATCCTGAAGGTTTCGAAAACCTGCCGCTGTTGTGGCGTTTTCTGCTACCCGTGTTGTCCGGCCTGTTGATCGGTCTGCTGTTTCATCTCTGGTCGAAGGGGGATCAGGTAGTTGGCATCATCCACGTAATGGAGCGTCTCGCCTATCACCAGGGTCGACTTCCGTTTCGCAAGTTGTGGCTGCAATTCGTTGGTGCCGCGCTGGCACTTGTCGGTGGACATTCGATTGGACGCGAAGGGCCGAGCGTACACCTTGGCGCGGCGACTGGGTCACTGCTGGGTCAGTATCTGGCCGTTCCAAATAACAATGTGCGTATTCTGGTGGCTTGCGGCACAGCTGCAGCGATTGCCGCTTCTTTCAATACACCGCTGGCCGGCGTCGTTTTTGCGATGGAGGTGGTGATGCTGGAATACACGATCACCAGCTTTATTCCGGTGATTCTGGCGGCTGTCAGCGCCACCGGGGTGACGATTGCGGTATACGGCAATTCGCCGGTCTTCATCATTCCGGAGCTGAGTTTCAACTCGCTGCGTGAACTGCCGTTTGTGGTGTTGCTCGGCTTGCTGTGTGGTTTGACAGCAACGCTGTTCATCCGGCTGGTGGCGTGGCTTGCAGCGTATTCCAGGGAGTGGCCTTTCGTGGTCAAGACCACGGCCGCCGGCATTATCGTTGGCGGTATCGGGATTTTCTATCCGCAGGTGCTCGGCATTGGTTACGACACGGTCGGCGAGGCATTGGCGGGAGAGCTGGGGTTGGTATTGCTGTTGGGGATACTGTTGGCCAAATTTGCCGCCACGAGCACCGCCATCGGTTTCGGTGTTCCCGGTGGTGTCGTGGGTCCCAGTCTGTTTCTTGGTGCCATCGTTGGGAGTGCAATGGGCTATGTCGTCATGAGCACGGCGCCAGCGTATTCCTCCGAGATCGGTTTCTATACATTGCTGGGGATGACCGCAATGATGGGTGCAATGTTCCGGGCGCCGCTGGCGGCATTGCTGGCGATTCTGGAAATGACTTACAGCCCGACGGTGATCTTTCCCGGTATGCTGGCGATCGTCATTGCCGAGCTGACGCGCAGTGAGGCCTTCCATCAGGTTTCCTTCTTTCGTGCCTTATTGCAGGCTCGCGGGCTGGATATCAATATGAATCCGATGACCCAGGCGTTACGGCGTATTGGTGTTGCCAGTCAGATGTCGCTGCGTTTCGTTGTGCTACCCCAAAAACCCACAGCCGAAGATTTGCGCCGGGCTTTAATGGATGGTCCACACTGGATATTGCTGCAATCTGGGGAAGCGCCAGACACCGTCATGCCGGCAATCGATGTGGTGCGCTATGTCGACGAGTTTCCTGATATCGACCGTGTTGATCTGGTGAATATTCCCGCCAAGCGAAGTGCCATTGCGGGCATTCACAAGCGTGCCTCGTTGCTCGAAGCAGAAGAGCTGATGCGCGCGAAGGGCGTTGACAGTCTCTATGTCTATGACATGCCGGCACCTGCCATGCGCCGGGTGAAAGGCATTATCGAACGCAGCATTATTGAATCGTCATATCGTTTTCAGTAATTCCCTCGGCCCGAGTCTTACAGGCCAATTGCAAGCAACTGTTAAGAATCTCCCGTAAGCCCATCTGTGGCTGAACCTTCCATGTTCGTCTTGGTCTGAGTTCCGAGAATAAGCAAGATCTGGAGAGATCTAATGGAACATGCAATGTCAGCAGGGCTAGGGGCGATTCGGACAAATAAGAAAGAGAGTCTCTTGGTGCCGGGCGCGCCGCGACCGGTACTCACCGCTGTGATGCTCTATTGTCACAGCTACCCGTATGCGCAGTGCCAGCTGGAACTCATTGATGCCTCCACATTCAAATTGAATTGTGGGATGCAGGGTATTCCTCGCCATGCTTATACAGAGATTGCATTGGAACTTCTGCTCAATGGTGAGATCAAACGGTTCAGGCATCCTGTTCATGTACTGGAAAAACAGGATGAATCGGTCATCGTTGCGCTGTCGTTTGAGGTTGAACCGTCGCTGCAAGAAGCGCTGAATGCGCTGGCCAGTGAACAGCAGGTTTGCTGCCTGGGGTAGCGCTGAGAAGCGACTTTTTGAGCCGGCGTGTGGCCTTGTCGAAACGCGAGGTTGGATATTCTTACACGCCCGCCAAGGGGCTGTGGGGGATGCGGCCTTGCGTTCACAGCAAGCCTATGAAAAGCCGTCTCAACCGTGATGCATTCCGACACTTGGCTTCAGTATTCATAAACATGCGTGCAGAACTACCTTGAAAACCATCAAGCTCTTCAATCAGTCGACACCAGTCCCTTTTGTGATTCTTGCCGTGATCGAGTTTCTGTTGCTGGTCGCGGCTGTCTATCTGGCGACGTGGTTGCGATTCAGCCATTTTTTCTCTGGCGAGGTTTTTTCTGACGCCGTCATACGCGAGATGGTTGGCCCCATCTTGCCGAAAGCGCTGCTATTCGCCAGCGTACTGTTTATCAGCATGATGGCGATGGGGCTCTATAGTGCACGCACCATGCTCCTGGGGGTAGTGGGTGTTCATCTGCGCCTCATTGTCAGTCATCTGGTTGGCTTTGTTGCTTTCGTCTTTATTGCCTATTTGCTGCCGACGCTATTTCTTGGGCGCGGTCTGATGATTTCATCAGTGGCGTTGTCACTGCTGTTTATCGTACTCAGCCGTCGTATCTTCGAATCGTTGAGTAGAACAAACCAGCTCAGGCGCAGAGTTCTAGTCTATGGGGCTGGAGAAAATGCCCTGACGATCGAGCGTGCCGCGCCACAGCTGGAGAAAATGGGGGTCAGTATCGATGGCTACGTCGCAGTAGATGGCGCATTTCCAAGGACTGGCGGAAAGACCTTGCTCAATCTGCCGAGCCCTTTAAAGGAGTATGTGCGCCAACAGCAGATCAGCCAAATCGTTATTGCGCTGGACGACCGTCGCGGTAGTCTGCCAATCGATGAGCTCGTCGAATGCAAGCTGGCGGGTGTCGAGATCGTCGATCTCCCGAGTTTTTTTGAAGTGACCGCGACTAAAGTACGGTTGGATCTGATACCGCCAAGTTGGTTAATTTTTGCGCCCGGTTTCGAACGTGGTGCCGTAACCGATGTGCTCAAGCGGGCAATCGACCTGCTGGCGAGTCTCCTGTTGCTGATGGTCAGTTGGCCATTGATGTTGTTGACCATGATTGCAATCAAGCTGGAAGACGGCCTGTCGGCGCCGGTTATTTACAAGCAGACGCGTATCGGAAAGGACGGCAGGCCTTTTGATATCTATAAGTTTCGCAGCATGTCCGTCGATGCGGAAAAAGGCGAGAAACCGCAGTGGGCCAGCACAAACGATCCGCGAATCACCCGTGTTGGCAATATTATTCGCCTGCTGCGGCTGGATGAGTTGCCGCAGTTGCTGAACGTGCTCAAGGGGGATATGAGCTTTGTTGGCCCACGTCCGGAAAGGCCCGAGTTCGTCGATTCGCTGTCGCAGAAGATTCCGTACTACAACGAACGGCATCGGGTAAAGCCCGGCGTCACCGGCTGGGCACAACTCAACTATCCGTATGGCGCGTCGGATCGAGACTCGATGGAAAAATTGCAGTATGACCTCTATTACACGAAGAACCATTCGTTGATGCTTGATCTGATTATCCTGCTGCAAACAGTGGAAATCGTGCTCTTCGGCAAGGGAGCAAGATGATGGAGCAGGTTGTCGAAAGCTTGTCGCCGGATGTTCAGTTCGGCAGCAGAAAGCCCCGTGTGCTGGAGGTGTTGTATTCCTATCGCATGGGTGGATCTGAAATTCTTGCCTCAAGACTGGCTAGAGCGCTTGCCGCCCGGGGTGTCGATGTCAGCACCTGTTCCTTGCATACCGAAAAGGGCGTGATCAGTGATGAACTGGAAAATGCCGGGATTGCATGCTTCTCTTTCGATCTCGAACATCGCAGTCGCCTTGGCAAACTGCTGTTCCCGTTACAGCTTTTCTGGTACCTGAAAAAAAACCGCTTCGATGTGATGCATGTGCATCATGTCTTCGTACTGCGGCATTGTTATCGTGCTGCACGTCTGGCGGGTATTCGTCGTATCGTGGTCACTGAACATTCGGATCACGAATTTCGAGGCCATGCGGGCTTGCGTCGCGACGGCAACTATTTTGGCAATCGTGCCGATGCCGTTACCGTGATTCATGATGGCATGCAGCGCTATTTCGAACACACACTGGGTGTCTCTGGGCAGCGGTTGGCACTGATTCACAACAGCGTCGATACTGCTGTTTTTCACCCGGGCAGCGGTGCTGGTCTGCGCGAATCATTGAGCCTCGATCCAAACGGCATCATCTGCGGTTGGGTCGGACGTTTTCACGAAGCCAAGGATGTCGGCACGCTGCTTCGGGCTTTTGCGATTTTATTACAGGCGTCGGAAAAGCCGGTTGCACTGGTCATGGTGGGTGATGGAGAAGATCGTGCCATGGCGGGCAGGCTGGCGGCTGAGCTGGGTATTAATGAGCAGGTACATTTTCTCGGCGCAAGACAGGATATTCCCGACATGATGCGCGACTTCGATGTTTATGTCTCTTCGTCACACAAGGAAGGCGTGCCGCTGGTCATGCTCGAAGCCATGGCTACCGGCTTGCCCTGTGTCGGCACCAACGTGGGTGGAGTGAAGAGTATTCTTTCGCAAGATAGCGGCATCGTTGTTCCGCCACGAGCGCCGGATTTGCTGGCGCAAGCCCTGCAGCGGGTGACCGAGGATGACCACTTGCGTCAGCAGATGGGCCAGGCCGCGTTGCGTGAAGCACGTAAAAAATATCGTTTCGATGGTATGGTGGACCGATTCATGGATGTGCTTGGGTTACGCCGCACGCGGATGGCAGACAATTCACACTCCATTGCCTGACGATAGTCATTCGCCCCACTTGTTTTTTCCGTTGATGACTAACCACCCATGCAGTTGACACAATATAGGCATGATGCGTGAGAGCTGTTGCATTGAGATCTCGTTATATCGTTCTGGCGGTCTCGATATTGGCGGGAGTCGCCCTGCTGTTTATTGCCGGGGTTTTTGCATTTCAGGCCATGTCAATGGCTACCACAACAGACGGGCAGATACATGCGCCGATAGCACAACCTCTGCCGAACGATCTGCTACGCCCAGTCGCGCCGAGCAATATCAAAGCGGTGTGGGCCAATGACGGCGGCGACAAGATATTTCAGGAAGAGACACCATCACTACAGTCTGGTGGGCAGGTAGGCAATGCCGTATGGGATGGGCAGCGTATAAAGCTCTTTGGCGCGCGCAATGAAATTCTATCGGTCGCGCTGGTGCTTGAGACTGGCAACAAGCCGGCCAGGAATGTGGAGGTTCAATTCAGCGCCCTGCATGACAAGCTCGGGAACGCTTTTGGCACTGAGAGGATGGGGAAAAAGGCGGCAGCCGAGATGGCTGATATCGAGTTGTTTCATGTCGGCTACCTGCAACTTCGGGGACTGAGCAAGGGGCTGCCTTGGGAGACCTATGATGAGCGTCACATCCCTGCCAAGTGCCGGCGCCCCCATGACGCCAATGGCGAAGTACAGGGTGGATGGAAGAACCGGCCTTGCGCGGATCGTCACGTGCCTGACATCGCCGTTCCCCTGGCATTGAAATCAGCTTTTTCGATAGCACCACATCACAGTCAGATCATCTGGGCCGATATCTACATTCCGCCAAACACGCCCGCCGGAATGTTCCGCGGGACGGTTGTTATCCGTGAGGCCGGGAAAGCGGTTTGGGAGATTCCGGTCACATTGCAGGTAAGGGATTTCTCCCTGCCTGATCTGCCATCGGCACGAACCATGCTGGCGATTACCACGGAGGATATTGCCGAGCGCTATCTCGGCAATGCCTACCCCGACCCGGGTACGGTGACATATCGGAAACTACAAAAAATCATCGATCGCCACTACCAGCTGGCACATCGCCATCGCATCTCTCTGGTGGAGGGTTATACACCGGTTGCGCAAATGGACCCTTATCTTCTACCACGGCTGGATGGCAGCCTGTTCACCCCGGCGCGGGGTTACCGCGGCCCCGGAGAAGGTATTGGCAATAGCGTCTACGCTATTGGTCTTTATGGTTTCTGGCCGTGGAAGAGCGAGGGCCAGGAGTCGATGTGGGAACATGCCGATCAGTGGGTGGAGTGGTTCCATCGCCGTGGTCTGGCACAGAATACCGAGTATTTTCTCTATCTAATCGATGAATCCCAGGACTATCCTCAGCTTGAACAGTGGGCGCAATGGTTGGCGGCCAACCCCGGGCCGGGGAAGGCGCTCAAGTCGATGGCAACGCTCGATCTGGTGCAAGCCGTCGAACGCGTGCCGTCGCTGTCTGTCGTCGCCAGCAGCGCCGATATCGGTTTGCGCGAAACGCACGAAAAGGCGGCTGGCAAGCTGCTGCGGGATCCATCAAAGCGCCTTTATCTCTACAACGGCAAACGTCCGGCAACCGGCTCATTCGCGTTGGAAGACGACGGCACGGCATTGCGCCAGGTGGCCTGGGCACAATACAAAAAGCAGGTCGACCGTTGGTTCTACTGGAACGCTACCTACTACAACAACACCCAATGCAGCGAGGGCGAGCAGGCCCGGCGCGAAACGAATGTGTTTCAGCAGGCACGTACTTTCGGCTGTTTTTCCGGGCGCGATCCGCAATTGGGCGAGACCGGCTTCAACTATTTCAATGGCGATGGCCTGCTGTTCTACCCCGGCACCGATCGGGTGTTTCCCAAATCCAGCCTGGGTATCTCCAGGCCAATCGCTTCGCTCCGGCTGAAGCATTGGCGCCGAGGTATTCAGGATGTGGACTATCTGCACCTTGCTGCCGCCGTGGCGCCGCGTGAAACCGCCAGGATCGTGGAACAGATGGTGCCCAAAGTGTTGTGGGAAGTTGGTGTGTCATCAAGGCGTGATCCCACTTGGGTGCGCGCTGATATCAGTTGGCCAACTGCGTCGGATGCCTGGGAGAAGGCGCGCCTGGCCTTGGCAGACATCATCGAAAGAGGGCAGCAGCGTGGCGACGAGACTTCTGTGAAGCAGAACCCGGTACGGCGGTGATGGCAGCCCGTAGCACGATTGCGTCAGAACTTCGGGTCGTCGTGCCGGTCGTAGTAATGAATCGTCAATAATCCAGTAACCGCCCCATGAATCAGCATTTTGAGCTTCTCCTGTATTACCTGAAGTCCGTTAAACGTTACCCGTGGACAACCTTCTACGTCTCCGCGACGGTGATGTTTCTAGGCTGGATAGCCGTGATCACGATGTCGGACAGCTATCGTGCCCAATCCACGCTGTATGTACCCAGCGAGTCTATTCGAGAGCCTTTGCTCAAGGGGCTGGCCGTTGATGGCCGCAGCGCCAAGGCCACAGCGGTGGTCATACAGCATACCTTGCTCAATCGGCAGAATCTGTTGTCGATTCTGGAGACCGATGATCTTGGCTTCAACATCAAGAATGAGAAAAGCCGTGAGGCAATCGCCCAGTATCTCATGAAGGAGGTGTGGGTAGCAGGGGATCCAAAAACGAATATTTACAGCATTACCTATTTTGACGGCAATCCGGAAAGGGCAAAACGCGTGGTTGCCGCGCTGACTAATCGCTTCGTGGACGCATCGAGTAGTGACTCGCTGAAAGACTCTGTCGCCATGGAGCGTTTTCTGGCGCAAGAGAAGGAGCGCTATTGGCAACTGCTCTCATCGGAGCGCGAAAATCTGGCTACGTTCCGCAAACGGTATCGTCAGGTACTGCCAGCTGGTGGTGAGAGTTACTACTCCGAGCTCGCATCGTGGAAAGAGTCACTGATCAAGGCGAGGCTGGAACTCGATGAGTCTACCCGTCGACTCGAAGCGCTGGAAGCCCAGAAGAAAAAGGGGCGATCTTCTGCCGGGGGCGTCACCATCAACGATGAATTGGAAAGGTTGAAGCGTGAGCTGGCGAGTATCCAGCTGAAATATACCGAGTTCCACCCCGATGCGATGGCGCTGGCCGAAGAGATCAACGCATTACGCGCGCGAAAAAAGGAGGTGGGCGGTAACTATATTGTGAAGTCGGCGCAATCGGGCGGCCGGGTATCCCGAGGCGGCTCGACGCAAAACCTGGCCGTTGCGATCGCCAAGGCCAAAGGTGATGTGGAGGCGCTGCGGGTGCGGGTGGCGTCATACGAGCGCATGGTACAAGACCTTGAATCCAAGGTGACGATCGTGCCGCGTGTTGAATCGGAGCTTGCCATCATTGAACAGCGGTATGCGGCCTTGCAAAAAACCTATGATGACATTGTCAGCCGCTATGAGGCCGCGCTAATGACCAACCAAGTGGATCGGGATGCCAATATTGCCAAGGTTGAAGTGGTCGAGGTGCCCTCAGTGTCGTCGTTGCCGGTAGGTCCCAAGCGGCTCAAGTTGGTCATGGCGATGACTGTACTTGGCATTGTTGCCGGTATTGCCGTTGCGGCATTTCGCTCTCGTCAAAAGCATGTGGTCAGTTCGATTCGGGAATTACGCAGGCAGATCGAGCTGCCGGTATTGGGTGCGGTATCGATGTTTGAAACCAGGGAGGTGATTGCCAAACACCGCGCAGAAACGCTCAAGCTGGTCATGGCCTGGGCTGTACTTGGCATGGCCGCGCTGTTCCTTGCCGTGTTGTATCGGCACAGCGTCTGAAGCAGCCGCCTGAATCCATAGCAATATAACCGAGATATTACATCATGAGTGTCTTTTCAGAACTGATAGCACAACAGCCGGGAGAGCAAGTGCCTGCCGATACCGATGATGTCAATGACATCATGGGGGTAACCACTGACCGCAGCCAACGTCGGGCGCAAGCCATGCGAAACCGGGCGGCTATGCCACAGCCTGTTTCAGTGCCGACGCTGCGGCTCAATCTTGAGCGCCTGGCGCGTCTGGGCATGGTGACACCGGGGCTGGAAAATGCACGTGTTGTCGAAGAGTATCGCTATATCAAGCGTGCACTGCTTTCGAGTGTTTTCGATGCTGGGAGTGATGTGGTGCATCCCAATGTCATCGTCGTGACCAGCAGCCTCCCGGGTGAGGGTAAAACCTTCAATGCGATCAACCTGGCGTTGAGCGTCTCGATGGAACGTGATCATCACGTACTCCTGGTCGATGGTGATATCGAGCGTGCAGGATTGTCGCGAACGCTGGGCGTTTCGAAACGCGCCGGGCTGTCGAATTATCTGCTCGATGACCGAAACTCGTTGATGGACACCATGTTCAAAGTGGACGGGGTCGATCGCCTGCGGGTGCTGCCCGCCGGCCCGTTGCGCCACGACGCTTCCGAACTGCTGGCCTGTAGTCGGATGAAGGCGTTTGTCGAAGAAACCGCCAGCCGCTATGCCGACCGTCTTGTCATTATCGATTCCTCACCGTTGTTGGCGAGTTCGGCGGCGCGGGTATTGGCTGAATTGGCTGGTCAAGTCATCGTGATCGTTGCCGCCGATGAGACATCGATGAGCAGTGTCGATGAGTCGTTGAAAAATATCCCTGAAGACAAGCCGGTTCGGCTGATTCTGAACAAGACGAAAAAATCCGATCGTGATAACGAGTATCGCTACGGTTACTACAAACCGAGTGAAGGAAGCTGAGGCAAGGGTATCGTGGCATTGCTGTTTTGGATTGCATTGGGGGCCGTTGGCTATACCTATGTGGGATATCCGCTTGGGTTGATGCTGCTGGCGAGGCTGAAAGCCAAGGGCACGCAAGTCGCGGCTGCGAATGATGCGCAGCCGCCGGTAACCGTCGTGATCGCCGCCTGGAACGAAGCAGCAAATCTGCCGCGAAAGATACGGTCAATCAATGCTTCCGACTATTCGGGAGATGTTCACATCATTGTTGCTTCCGATGGTTCGGATGATGATACCGAGAAGGTGATCGGCGATTTCCCGAATGTGACACTCATTTCACTGCCAACCCGTCAGGGCAAGCCATCGGCGCTGAATGCTGCAATGGCCCAGGTGAAGACTGCGCATGTCGTATTTACCGATGCGCGCCAGACGCTAAAGCGCGATGCGATTGCACGCCTCATTCGCAGGTTACAGGATGAGCGTGTGGGTGCAGTGAGCGGCGAACTGGTGCAGATTGCGGCCGACAGCCAGGAAAGCGTCTCTGTGGGTCTTTACTGGAAATATGAGAAATGGATCAGACAAAATGAGTCGCTCGTCCATTCGGTACCGGGGGTGAGCGGCGCTTTGTATGCGATTCGTACCGAGGACTTCAGCCCACTACCCAGCGACACGATCCTCGATGATTTTGAGGTACCAATAGGTATCCTGCGAAAAGGGAAACAGATCAAATTCGAGAGCGGGGCAATCATGTACGATCAGGTGGAAGCTGATTCCGCCGCTGAACAGCGCCGCAAGATTCGAACTTTGCTCGGGAACTACCAGTCGTTTCGCCGCAACCTGTGGCTTTTCCATCCACGGCAAAACCCGATTTGGCTACAGTTCATGTCGCACAAAGTTTTGCGTCTGGTGGTGCCGTACTGGATGGTGGCGTTGCTGGTGACACCATTGTTTCTGCAAGGCATCTTCTACCAGCTCTTCCTGCTGACCGAAGGCGGGTTCTATCTGGCTGTACTAGTGGCAAAAGTCATCCCGGCAAGCCGTGGAAATCGCTTGATTGGTTTCTGTAATGTGTTCTGGGATATGAACCTGTCGGCTGTTATTGCATTGAAACGCTATCTGACCAATGAGATCGATGTCAGATGGCAGAAACGGCCGGTCGGAACATGATTGTGTCCACCTTTATTCACGTAAAACAACAATAAAAAAAGTCGTGTCATTTATCGTGCTTGGGCTAGCCGCCTTTCTCATTGTTATGTCGCCGCAGATGTTGATCGCGATCAATTTGCTGCTGGTGGTATTGCGTCCTCAGGAATTTTTGCTGCCTGCTGGCACCGGCGGTATCGTCATGTTGATGTTGAGTGCTGCCGCGGTTGCCTGGATTATCGGCAAGAAAAAGGATCTCTCGTATCCGCAGCTAACGCTACTGACCGGGTTTTTTCTGGCATTGCCACTCAGTTCGATTTTTAGTGGCAATGGTGGTGAGGCATCAACGGCCTTGAGTGAATTCTTTCCTGCCTGGCTGCTGTTTCTGGTGATCAGCAGCTCGATCGAAACCCTGGAGCAGCTGCGCAGGTTCGTTTACCTTCTTGTGTTTTTGACGTTTTTGATTGCTGTGCACTCAATAGAGCAATACTATTCCGATACGGCCTGGGCAGGCGCCGAGATATTGATAGAAAATGGTGTTCGCCGGGTGCGCTATCTGGGGATATTTCACGATCCGAACGACTTGGGGATCCTGTTTGTTTGCTCGCTGCCGCTGGCCTACTATGGCGCAAGAGAGTTTCGTCAATCGGTCGTCAGCTTCCTGTTTCTTGCGGCGGCGCTAGTCATCGTCTATGCACTCTATTTGACAAAATCACGCGGCGGGATGCTTTCTCTTGGGTTCGTGCTGATGCTGGCACTTTGGCGGCATTTTGATTTCTTGAAGGCAGCGATAGTCACTGGCGTACTTGCCGTGGTCGGCGCGGGTTTGCAGTTGCGCAAGGAGTCGATCGGTGGGGGCGATCAGTCCTCGCTTGACCGTATCGATGGGTGGGGTCTGGGGATGGAGCTGTTTCAGTCCAACCCGCTGTTTGGTATCGGTTATAACCACTATATGGATTATTACTACCTGACGGCACATAACTCCCTGGTGTTGGCCTTGTCAGAAACCGGACTTGTTGGCTACATCTTCTGGGTCTCTTTTTTTATTGTGCTGATGTCCTTGCTGCTGAAGGTGAGTTTGAAACCTGAAGGTCTGAAACTTAAAGAAAGTGAACCCTGGGACAGCCTCGAACCAGCACAGCAAATCAACTGGATATTCTTTCTGTCGCTGGCGGGATATCTGTTTGGTTCCTTTTTCCTGAGCCAGACGTATACGATCTTTCTGTTTCTGTTGTCCGCGTTTGCTACGGCAGCGTGGCTGATTGCCTACCGGCAGTATAACCCCGGTGAAGATGATGCTTCGGCTGCATGGTCGATCGTCCCGATATCCATGGCAGCCGCTGCCGGGAGCATCGTCGTACTCTGGCTGCTGATTCATATATTGATCAAGATCTCTTATTAGGATTAAAGAATGAGCAACCGCAAAAAACTCATCGACAATACCTTTTTCTACGGCTTGTCATCGTATCTGGAGTACTTCCTTGGTCTGGTGATTACCACCATCATCGCGCGCTCTCTTGGCGCCGAGCAGTATGGTGTCTACAGCTTTGTCCTGTGGCTTTCGGCATTTGGTGTTGCCTTGCTGTCGGATGGGTTGGGGATCACGGCGATTCGTTTTCTGGCGGAGCAGCGTGGCAGTGGCAGGGAGGCGGCTGTCAGGCCGCTCGTTCGGCACCTGCTTCGTCTGTTGATACTGGCCACGATACCGGTGATCTTGCTACTGATTGCTGTTTATGCGGTGACGGCTGATGAGCAGATGCGGGGTTATTACTGGCTGGGGTTATTTGTTGTTGCGGCCTTTGTGCCCAAGGCGATCAATCTGTTTTATGTCAATGTGGCCAAAGGCATTGAGGAGTACAGCACGCAGTTCCATATCAACCTGCTGGTCAACCCCTTCAATCTGGTGGCGGTCACGACAGTCGCACTATTGGGTGGTGGTGTGGTCGAATTCGTGTTTGCGTATCTGTTGGTGTCACTCGTCTATGCAATCGTTTCCTGGAAACTGGTGTCGGCCCGTTTGCGTGATTACCCGGAGGGCGGCGGGTTTCAGGAACAGGATGAAGCGGCGAAGGTCAGGCGTAGCGTGAAGCTGATGACATTGGCGCTGTTTCTTGGCTTCATCGTCGAAAAGCAGCTTGAGGTCTTTGTCCTCAATTACTACGGGATGCCGCTCGATGCAGGACTGTACAACGCAGGCTTTATCCTGGGCGTTAGTGCCATGGGGCTCGTGCCGGGGGTGTTGAGTGGCATTATTCTGCCGGTTATGGCCAGGGCAGGTGCAACCGGAATGGATGCGCAGGCTGAAAAATACCGGGAGTTTTCGCGCTATCTTGTTTTGCTGGCGGTCCCATTGGTGTGCTATGGGGTCGCTTTGTCTCGTGAAATCATTGAGCTGGTGTTTGGCAGCGAATTCTCCAGGTCGGCGGTTGCGTTTGCCGTCGTGCTGGTGGCATCGGGTGTGACGGTGGTCGTGTATAGTGCAAACAGCGTACTCATGACACGGGACATGCAGGACAAGGTGCTACGCGGGGTCGCGATTGGCGCAGTCATCAATATCGTGATCGACTTTATCGCCATTCCACGCTATGGCATGTGGGGTGCGCTGGCCGGCTTCGTCATCACGTTGTTGTTCATTTCCAGTTACAACACACGGCTGGCTTCCCGGCGCCTTGATACCAGTCTGGAGTGGCTCTACTACCTCAAGGTTCTGCTTGTTGGTGTGATTGCGGCCGTTCCATTCGTGCTGGTGAAAACGGCGTTCCCTGCGGTGGTATCCATTTTCGTGGGCGGTAGCATCTACATAGCCCTGTTTCTTGTCGGTCTGTGGCTAAGCGGATTGTTGCGTGAGCAGGACCGGGCAGTTCTTCATCTACTGTCTAGACGAATTCCCGGCATCAAGCGGGTGGTGATGACATCATGAAGAAAATTACATACGGTGGTCTGGCATGATGGTTTTTGGAGTTGTCATTGGTTTGACGATCAGCGTCGCTCTTTTGCTGATTGAAATTCGGCGGAAGAATATTCACCAATGGTTTATTCCCTGGCTCAAGCGAAAACGCGTCCGCCCACAGGATGGGAGGACCATCCACGTGATGTTCGCCTTCACCGATCATTTCGAACCACAATGGGCATCGCCAGATCGTCAAACGGAGGATGCCCGGGTGTCGATATGGGCTGAAAAGTATCCGCCTTTGGCCAGTCGATACAAAGATGCAGATGGCCGTTCTCCGGTTCACAGTTTTTTCTATCCGGAAGAAGAGTATCGGCCTGAACATCTGGAAAAAATCGAGGGTCTCTGTAACCAGGGTCTCGGAGAAATCGAAATCCATCTGCATCATCATGATGACACCGAAGAAAACTTTCGCCATTTGATGTCGGGCTTCATTGAGCGCCTGCATCGCGATCATGGCGCACTCGCGTGCGACCCTGACTCAGGCAAGCCGGTCTTTTCGTTTATTCATGGTAATTGGGCGCTCGACAATGCGCACCCGGACGGGCATTTCTGCGGAATCAACAATGAAATAACAATCCTGCGCGAGCTTGGCTGCTACGCGGATATGACGATGCCATGCGCCCCCGACCCCTGTCAGACGACGACGATCAACAGTATCTACTATGCCAAGGATGATCCGCATGGCTGCAAATCCCATGACAGTGGCCAGCCGGTCCGTGTGGGTGGCAAGCCCTGGGGCGATCTGATGTGCATCCAGGGGCCGCTGGGCTTCAATATTCGCAATCGCAAGCTGGGTATTCTGCCGAGAATCGAGAATGCGGATGTCAGTCTGTCGGCAAAACCCACCCCCGACAGGGTGGATCTTTGGGTCGATACCGCCGTGCATGTCGAGGGCAAGCCGGAGTGGCGGTTCATCAAGGTTCATGGTCACTGTGCTCAGGATCATGATGCGCACTATCTGCTGGAGGAAGGTGGGCTTGAACAGATGTTCGACTACCTCGACAAGCGCTATAACGACGGCGAAAACTATCAGCTCCATTACGTTTCAGCACGAGAGATGTATAACATCGTCAAGGCGGCGGAAGCGGGTGAAACGGGCAACCCGGGTGACTATCGTGACTATGTGTTGCCACGGCCGGCCAATCTGTTTCGGCAGACGGTTCGGGCATGACGGCGCGGGTGAAGCCGAGGGTGTTGAACCTGATCGACACCTATCATGTCGGTGGTGCAGGGAAGGTGCTATTGCAGTTTTTGGAGCAGTGTGATGATCGTGTTGCATGTACGCTCGGTAGTTTCCGCTATCGCAACCCGCCGAGTACCGAGTTCATCGATGTTGCGAGGAAAAAAGGCTTTGATCTTGCGTTGTTCGATCAACGTTTCAATTTCGATCCAGCACCGTTGTGGCAAGTCTACCGGCTGTTCAAAAGCGGCGATTTTAATATCATCGAAACACATGGTTACAAGGGTCACCTGATTGCCTGGATGCTGCGTAAGCTGTTACCGATCCGCTGGATCGGGATGACGCATGGTTGGACCGATGAAAATGCCAAAATACGTTTTTACAACCGCCTCGAGCGGAGCCTGCTGAAGTCGGCCGACCATGTCATTACGGTATCGCCTCAGCTCGCGGATACAATGTGCGCGGTACGGGGTGGAGACAATGGGGTTTCACTGGTGTTGAATGCCGTCGATCCGGACTCATTGCAGGGACAAGGGCTGGCTGAAGAGATTCGCAAGGGGCAATTCGGTGACATTGCGAACGGCGTGCTGCTTGGGAGTTTTGGGCGACTCAGCCCGGAAAAAGGGCATCGCTTTCTGCTCGAAGCGCTGGCCAGGATCGATAACTCTGTGCCTGTGTCATTACTTCTCGTTGGTGATGGCCCAGAGAGGGAGAATCTGCAACAACTCGCTGAGCGCCTGGGTATCGCCGGACGTGTGTCGTTTGTTGGCCAGAAACAGAACATGCGTGACTATTACGACGCCATCGATCTTTTCGTGCTGCCGTCACTGTCGGAGGGGCTTCCGTTTGTCGTACTGGAAGCGATGCTTTCGGGTAAGCCGGTACTTGCCTCACGCGTTGGTGCGCTTTCTGAAGTGATCGAGGAGGGCAATAATGGCTGGATGGTGCCGGCTGGCAAGGCAGACCTGCTGGCAGCAGCGCTGGGCTCATTACTGAAGGACCGGCACAGGCTCGAAAGCGTGGGTAACAAGGCGCGACAAATGCTGTTTCCCAAATTCTCGCCCCGGCGCCAGGCCGACGAAGTGATCAGGATCTATCAGGAGGTGCTCGGTGTCTGAGGAGACGCGTCCGGTTGTTTGTATGCTTGCACACAATGAGGAAGCGAATATCGAGAGCACGGTTCGTCGTATCATAGCAGGCAATCGTGACAAGGCGCCCCGTGTTCGCGTCTATGCCAATGGCTGTACCGACAACACCCACGAGGTGGTCAGGCGATTGGCGCAGCGCTACCCCGAGGTGGCGCTGGTTAGCCTTGATCGAGCATCGAAACCCAATGCCTGGAACGTCGCGTTTCATGATAATGACGATGAGATTCTGATATTTGCTGATGCCGATGTGAGCCCGGATGATGGCGCAGTGGCCTCCATTTACCACGCATTCGATTCTCAGCCACAAGCAGAGATTGTCTGCTGCCAGTCATGGCCGGATTTTCGGAACAGCAACTGGCAACAAAAGATGACCGGTTTCATGCAGATTCCGGTAAAACAGGATTTTCTCATTGGCCATTTTTATGCTATTCGGCGTAACGCTTTTCTGCGCTATTTTCAGGCCGCTGGATTGCGCGGCCTGCCGGATGGGATTGCCGGCGATGACGCGTTTATCGATCAGCTCGTTCCTCGCTCGAGGTTTGTGCTTGCTGATGCCAAGGTGGGGTATGTACCGCCAGTTTTTACTGACTATTATAAGTATCTGGCACGGATCCGTTGGCAGAACGAACAGATTCGTCAGTTCAATGCGCGCAATGGACAGGCTGACAGAAGCGCATCGCGCTCGGGGCGTCTGACATCATTGGCAGACAAATTGCAAAATAATGCGGGTGTCGGACGCCTGGCGTTGGGTCTTGTCTCGACGCCGCTGCGGTTGGCTTTCAAGACCCTGAATCATGGAAGAATCGAATCAGCCTACCGTCGACTTGGCCCGGTCCAGGCGGATGGTGCCTGGATACTGAGCAGCGCCACGCGGTCAGAATCGGTGAAGTAACTGCTCAGCGCCCCAGCCTGCTGCGCGGGCACACACCGAAAAGTAACGAAATGATACTGCCCCAGCCATTCAATAGCCACCGGGCCACTTGGTTTGCTTTCCCCTTCACACGCGCCGCTGCCGGGTGCGACTGGAGGGGGCAACCGGCCACGGATGGCCGGTTGAAGCTTGCGCGGCAGGAAGCCGCTCAAGCTGACCCCGGAAGGCGTGCCCGGCAGCGGAATCAAGCGTGTGCTGGGGCGTCCTTGATATACAGGGATGTATGAATACCGCGATTGCAGGATGCAAGGGAGCGGTGCTTTGGGTTCCGTTTTTTGGACGAGCAAAAAATGGAACTCGCGCTGTGCGAGAATCGGTTGGAAGAATCGTAGTGTTAAGGTACCAAAGCACTACTCTCTTGCATCCTGCAATCGCAGCATTCTGTACATCCATTTACATCAATGCCGCCCCAATTCCCCGCTGTCGACTCCAGGGATGGAGGAGCTAGAGCGACGCAGGATGCCAAAGCCGCTTCCTGCGCTTCTCGGCCCAGCCGGGGGTCGGCCGACACGTCCCTTCGTGACGGCCGACGCAGGCCA
>JALSHZ010000111.1 GCA_026981985.1 Gammaproteobacteria bacterium
TCTCATATCTTGCTGGTTTTATGGGGGTTTATATGCGCTCGCCCTGCCCGCTACGCGACCCGGAGAGAAATCCGGACGGATACACGCTACTCTACCGGGCAACCCTGCCCGAGCACCTCGCTGCCCTGCTCCAGGATAAAATCCAGAAATGTCTTCGCCGTCAGCGACAATGTCTTCCCTTTCAGATGCACCGCATACCAACGACGCCGGATCGGAAAACCTTGTACATCCAGAATCGCGAGCTTGCCAGTGCTGCTCTCCAGCAGCAACGCATGCTGTGACAACACACCCAGGCCCAGGCCGGACATCACGCCCTGTTTGATGGCTTCCGCGCTGCCCAGCTCCATATAGGGTTCCATTCGCAAACCGTTTTCTTTCAGCAATCTGCCTAAGGCGATGCGTGTTCCTGAGCCCTCCTCCCGTTCCAGAAAACGTTCACTCACCAGTGCCTCTAAAGGAATATTTTTCTGCCCCACCAGCGGATGCTCCGGCGGCGCGACGGGTACCAGGATATTTTCCAGAAACGGGTAACTTTCAAGTTGCGAGTCATCCGGAATTCGACCCATGACGACAAAGTCATCCTCGTTATTGAGAAGGCGTTCGACCACCCGCGCACGATTGCTAAAGCGCAAGCGCGGCTCCACATCAGGATAGTGGCGCAGGAACTGCCCCAGCAAACGTGGCAAAAAGTATTGTGTGGTGGTAACAACCGAGAGCGCCAACGGCCCCTGAACATTGCCTTTCATACGCTCGATATCAACGCCGAGGTCATCAAGCTTGCCCAGAATCTCGAGACTCGTTGCATACACAGCCTCCCCCGCCGGGGTCGGAAAGGTCTTCTTTCCGACCTTCTCGAACAGTGGCAGACCAATCTGCTCTTCGAGCCGCTTGATCTGAATCGAGACCGCAGGCTGGGTCAAGTGCAGCTCCTCTGCTGCACGGGTATAGCTACCGATGCGCAACACCGCTTCAAACAATCTCAGTTGTTGCAGGGTCAAATGCACAACAAAACCTCAAAACATAAGCATTGCTAATATGGATAATAACATATATCAATTTTTGTTTATGAGTAAGGCGGATTATATTACGCGCTCGGTTGACAACACGACAGCGAAAAACGTCGTCAGCCAGCAAGAGTTATCAGGCCAGGAGGTCGCTGCTTCCCGGCCCAACTGAAACCAATGAGGAACATTAGCAATGGCTAAGAAGTATGATGCCGGTGTAAAAGAATACCGCGAAACGTATTGGCGCCCAGACTATACCCCGAAGGACACGGATATTCTGGCCTGTTTCAAGATCACGCCCCAGGATGGCGTACCTCGCGAAGAAGTCGCTGCCGCAGTTGCCGCTGAGTCTTCCACCGGCACCTGGACGACAGTATGGACTGACCTGCTGACCGACCTTGACTACTACAAGGGCGTCGCTTACGCCATTGAAGACGTACCTGGCGACGACACCTGCTTCTATGCCTTTATCGCCTACCCGATCGACCTGTTCGAGGAAGGTTCTGTCGTTAACGTCATGACCTCTCTGGTCGGTAACGTATTCGGTTTCAAGGCACTGCGCGCACTGCGTCTGGAAGACGTTCGCTTCCCGATCGCCTATGTCATGACCTGTAATGGACCACCACAAGGCATCACGCTGGAGCGCGATATCCTCAACAAGTATGGCCGTCCACTGCTGGGCTGCACCATCAAGCCAAAGCTGGGCCTGTCTGCCAAGAACTATGGCCGCGCCTGCTATGAAGGTCTGCGTGGTGGTCTCGACTTCACCAAGGATGATGAGAACGTCAACTCACAGCCGTTCATGCGCTGGAGAGCACGCTTCGATTTCGTCATGGAAGCAATCCAAAAGGCCGAAGCAGAAACCGGCGAGCGTAAAGGTCACTACCTGAACGTTACCGCACCGACTTCTGATGAAATGATGAAGCGTGCCGAATACGCCAAGGAAATCGGCGCGCCGATCATCATGCACGATTACATCACCGGCGGCTGGTCAGCCAACACCCAACTGGCGCAATGGTGTCAGGACAACGGCATGTTGCTGCACATTCACCGCGCCATGCACGCGGTACTCGATCGCAACCCGCACCACGGCATCCACTTCCGCGTGCTGACCAAGATCCTGCGTCTGTCCGGTGGTGACCACCTGCACTCCGGTACTGTTGTCGGCAAGCTGGAAGGCGATCGTGATGCTACCCTGGGCTGGATCGACATCATGCGCGATTCCTACATCAAAGAAGACCGTTCACGCGGTATCTTCTTCGATCAGGACTGGGGCGCGATGCCTGGTGTCTTCCCCGTCGCTTCCGGTGGTATCCACGTTTGGCACATGCCTGCGCTGGTCAGCATCTTCGGTGATGACTCCGTATTGCAGTTCGGTGGTGGCACTCTGGGTCACCCATGGGGCAATGCAGCGGGCGCAGCAGCCAACCGCGTTGCGGTTGAAGCCTGTGTCGAAGCGCGCAACACCGGTCGTGAGCTTGAGAAGGAAGGCAAAGATATCCTTACTGCCGCCGCCAAGCACAGTCCTGAGCTGGCTGCCGCGATGGAAACCTGGAAGGAAATCAAGTTTGAATTCGACACCGTTGACAAACTCGACGTTTCTCACAAGTAATCAACCGGGTCTGCTGCGGTGCGCTTGAGCACCGCGGTGACTGTTAACAAATTTAGGAGTATAAAATGCAAGATTATCAATCCAGCTTGAGCGATCCTTCAAGCCGTAAGTTTGAAACCTTTTCCTACCTGCCGGAGATGACCGAAGAGCAGATTCGTCAGCAAATCGAATACATCGTCAGCAAGGGCTGGAACCCGGGCATCGAACACACCGAGCCGGAAAATGCCAATGGCCACTACTGGTACATGTGGAAACTGCCAATGTTCGGCGAGACCGATGTCGATGCGATCATGAAAGAGGTCGAAGCCTGTCATGCCGCGCATCCGGACAACCACGTCCGTCTGCTCGGCTTTGATAACTTTGCCCAGTCCGCTGGCGCATCGATGGTTATCTACCGCGGCAAAACCGTTTAGTCAACGGGAATGAAGCTGGTCTGGCCACTGATCAGTGGTCAGACCATTTCCCTAACAGCGAACTGGAAAATAATGGATAAACCCAAGACCTACGTCGGGCTGGAAAACGAGATCAACGGCGGCATGACCACCATTGGCAAAATCATCCGCGACGCCTGGGTATTTGGCATCCTCGATGAGACAGAAACCTGCAAGGGCTGGAACCTAGCCGGGATCGACACTTTGCTACAGAAGGTCAATGCCGAGTGGGACAAGTACGGTTGCCTGGTCAGCCGTCTGCCACCAGATCTGTTAGAACGCCATCAACGCATTCATGGCGAGGCCCTGGCAAAGGCCAAAGCCGCCGGCTGGTCCGGTGAATACGAAACCGATGACGAAGAATAGATACACTTTAACAATACAACGGGTGCGATTATGTCTGACACAACAGTAGATCCGAAGCAGTACATTATTAAGGATGAACCCTACTACGAGCCGGTCGGCGACGAAATCGAGCTGTACGAAGCCGCTTACAATGCCCGCATGCCGATGATGCTGAAAGGGCCGACCGGCTGTGGCAAATCGCGCTTCGTTGAATACATCGCCTGGAAGCTCGGCAAGCCATTGATCACTGTGGCTTGTAACGAAGACATGACCGCTTCCGACCTGGTTGGTCGCTTTCTGCTCGACAAGGACGGCACCAAATGGCAGGACGGCCCGCTGACCACCGCGGCACGCATCGGCGCGATCTGCTACCTCGACGAGGTGGTCGAAGCACGTCAGGACACCACCGTCGTCATTCACCCGCTGACCGACCACCGCCGCGTGCTGCCGCTCGACAAGAAAGGCGAACTAGTCGAAGCGCACGAAGATTTCCAGCTGGTCATTTCCTACAACCCAGGCTACCAAAGCCTGATGAAAGACCTCAAGCAGTCCACCAAGCAGCGTTTTGGCGGCCTCGATTTCGACTACCCCGAAGCCGAACTGGAAACCTCGATCGTCACCAAGGAATCTGGTGTTGACAAGGAAACGGCTGAGAAGCTGGTGCAGATCGCACACCGTGCACGCAACCTGAAAGGACACGGTCTCGACGAGGGTATCTCCACCCGCTTGCTGGTCTACGCCGGGCAGCTGATCAGCAAAGGCGTCAAGCCTGAAGCCGCGTGCAGCATGACCATGGTGACCCCGTTGACAGACGACCCGGACATGCGCGACACCCTGAATGCAGCCGTACAAACCTTCCTGGGGTAAGCCCGGCCCGGTGCCTGGGTCATACACCCAGGCACATCGGCGGAGCCGCTTGTCTCGCAATAACCGGCTCGCGATGGCCTGTTGATTCAGCAGGTGAAAATTACTGAGGGTGTACCGTCATGTCATCTGTCAAACTCGAAGATTACGCTGAACTGTTACAGGAAGTTGCACCAGAAATAAAAGACGTGCTGGAAGGCACCTTCCACGAAGCCGCGCGCATCATGTCTCCCGCCGGACTGGAGGATTATCTGGAAGGCGCCAAGGCGCTGGCTCGCCTGGGACGTGGTTCTGATCTGGTCATCACTTATATTCAGGAAATGCCGCTGGTCGCCAAGGAATGCGGCGAAGACATCATTCCCGATGTCATCAGTGCGGCAATGAAAGTCTCGTCGATGACATCGGGTGAAGTCATCACCCTGCTGTTTTCCAGCCTGCCGTCTGCCGCCCGCTATCTCGGTGATGGCCAACTGGTGCGCGGGTATCTGACCCTGATCCACCAGCTGGCCTCGACCGCCGCACGCGGTCTGCGGCCGATGCTGTCGCATATCGACGAACTGCTGTCGAAGCTGACGCTCTCCGGCCTGCGCCGCTGGGCCAATTTCGGCGCTCAGGCTTATCGCCGCGACTTCAACAATCTCACCTCGTACTTCAACCTGGAGTCGCAGGACAGCCGTGCGATGCTGGAAAAGGAGCGCCGCGGCGTCTTGTTCGTCAAGGTTCAGCGCAAGCTCAACTTCTACCTGCGCGCGCTGTGGGGACGTGATTTCTTCCTTCGTCCTACCGGCGCCGACTACACCGATTTCCGCCCCTATGTGGAAGAGCGCATTCTGCATCTGCCGGATGCGGTAGACGACATTGGCGATATTCCGGGGCTGGAACTCTACCGCGCCACCGCCGCGCACATGGCGGCGCATCTGATGTACACCACAGCATCGATTTCAGCGGAGCAACTGAGCCCGGCGCAGATGTTCTTTATCGGCTTGCTCGAAGATGCGCGCGTCGAATACAAGGCAGCGAGAGCCTTTCCGGGGCTGAAAAAGCTTTGGATTTCATTGATGCAAGTCGAGTATGACGAGCCGGTGGAGCATCCGACAGTACCGGTGCTGGAAAAACTCGCATTGCAGTTACTCGACAGCAGCGTCAAAAGCGGTGACGGAGCGATCGACGCCTTTGTCGAGCGTTTCCATGCTGAAATCGAAGACAAGCAGGACGACAATCATTTTTCATGGATGATGGGCGTCGAGTTGTTCAATCTGTTTGCCGGCCGCAAAGCCATGCCGAGCCTGCGCATTCTGGAGCGTTATCGCATCCCGTACCGCGATGACAACCGCATCATCTGGCATTTCGAGGATATTGACTGGAACAAGAGCTTCGAATACATGGCCGCCAGCCAGCGCCAGGTTCGGCACAAGGTCAGCCCGCTGATGATGGCGCACGAGGTAGACTGCGAACTGGCTGGTGACGATGCCCAGGAAGTATGGATTTGCAGCGATCCCATGCGTCCATATGAAGACGACCTGAGCGACAACCAAGTCACCTTCAACGACATGTGGGGCAAGGAGCCGGTATCGGAGCCATTCCACTACCACGAGTGGGACTACCAGATTCAGCTCCACCGCCCCGACTGGGCGACTGTCTACGAGCGCCGCCAACCAAAAGGCAATCCGGAAGACATCGATAACATCCTGACCTTGCATAAGCCAATCGCACACCGCATCCGGCAGATTATCGACCTGCTCGCACCAGCCGGGGTACAGCGCGAACGCGGCCTGGAAGATGGCGATGAAATCGACATCAATGCCGCCGTCGATGCCATGATCGCCATCCGCATGGGCGAGCAACCCAGCCCGCGTATCACCATGCGCAACGTGCTGAAGACACGCGACCTGGCGGTTGTGCTGCTGCTCGACCTGTCCGAATCAACGAATGAAGTCATTGGCAATTCAGATAAGACTGTACTCGAGCTGACCCGTGAGGCCGCCACCCTGGTATCGGTAGCAATAGAAGGTATTGGCGACCCGTTCGCCGTACACGGCTTCGCCTCCGATGGGCGCCACGACGTACAGTATTACCGTTTCAAGGATTTCAACCAGCATTTCGACGACGAGGCAAAAGCACGCCTGGCCGGTATGCGCGGCGGTCTTTCCACCCGCATGGGCGCGGCGCTGCGTCATGCTGGACATCACCTGTACCAGCAACAGGAGCGACGCAAGCTGATTCTGCTGGTCACCGACGGCGAGCCAGCGGATATCGACGAGCAGGATCCACAACATCTACGCCACGACACCAAGAAAGCGGTGGAAGAACTTTACAGTACCGGGGTGTTGACCTATTGCCTGACCCTCGACGCCAACGCCGATGCCTATGTCAAGCGCATCTTCGGGGAAAACAACTATACGATCATCGAACACGTCGATCGCCTGCCCGAGCAGCTGCCGCTGCTGTTCGCCAGTCTCACGGGTTAAGGCCAGGAATGACGACGCGAATCACCGACATGCCCGTGATGGCTTCGCGTCCTGCCGAAATCGAGGCGAGCGTCTACAACCTGTGGCGACGCTCGCGGATGCATTTCGGACCCCATACCCGGCTGGATATTCCCGATCTTCCGCAAATGGTGCTGATTCTCGATGAGGACAGCTGGGTGGTCGTCAACGAAAGGCAGTACGACCTGCCGATCCTGGCATGGGTGGACTTTCAGGACGCCCATCGCGACAGCCTGCACAAGCCGATCGCCTGCACACTCAACTATTATCACTACATGGCCAGCAGCATCCGTGCCAAGGTGCTCGACCGCATGGCCGAAATACTTGAGTGCCACCTCAAGGAAAAGCGGCGGCCGTGACATCGACGCAGCGATCATCGCTGTCACTCGTCCGCCTGCTGCACAAACTGGCCTCCTCGGCCTGCGGCATTGTTGCGCTACTGCTGGGACTGGCTGGCGTGGCACTGCCATTATTGCCGACGACACCATTTCTGCTGCTGGCGGCATTCTGCTTTTTCCACGGCTCCAGACGGCTACATCGCTGGCTGGAATCACACCCTTGGGTCGGCACACAACTCAGGCTATGGCGTCAGCACCGTGCTATCACCCCGAAAACGCGGTACGTTGCACTACTCTACCTTTGGCTGACCATCACCCTGTCAGTCACACTGTTTGCGAACAGTTGGATCGTACGCATGATTCTGCTCAGCATTGCAAGCATGGTGACCCTGTACTTGATGCGACTGAAAACCTTGCCAGCAATCAGCGCAGCAACCTGGCAGGAACAGACGCAAAACCTGCCGAAACATGAGCGTAAGCAATGATTCCAGATCCCGACCCTGCCCTGCTGCACAGCCTCTACTGGATTACACTGTTCGCCGTCATCGTCTCCTCCGCCTCGGCGGTGTTGATGGCGGGATTCAAACAGTTCGACCTGTTCGGTGTCGTCATCATCGCCATCACCACCGGACTCGGTGGCGGCTCGCTGCGCGACATGCTGCTGGGCCAGGAGGTATTCTGGATTGCGGATCAACGCTTCTTTCTGGCATCACTGGGCAGTGCCTTCGCGGTGTTTCTGACTGCGCGGCTGATGCCGATTTCTCCCCGACTGTTTCTGATCCCCGATGCCGCAGGACTCGCCACCTTTGGCGTCGTCGGCACCCTGGTGGCACTGATGGCGGGAACCCCCTGGCTGGTGGCCAGCTTTCTCGGCGTGATGACCGGGGTGATGGGCGGCATTTTTCGCGACGTGCTGTGTAACGAGCCACCCATCGTGTTCCACAGCCCACTCTACGCCACGGTTTCGTGGGCGGGCTCACTGCTGTTCATCGGTCTGCTGCAACTCGAAATCGATACAACGCTCGCCGCCCTGGCCGCCGGGCTCAGCATCTTCTGCGCGCGCCTGCTGGCGCTCTATTTCGACATTCGACTACCGCGGTTTCAGCTGAAGCAGTGATGTTGCTGCTGACGGTCAATACGCTCTTTTCAAGTCACTTGTAGGGTGTGCGTCGTCAGGTGCGCAGTAGGTGGTCGGCAATGGTGGGCACGCTGCGCGCGCACCACCCTACGGGTCAGTGGTGAACTCTCTTCTTGTTGGGTAGTGTTTGCGCAGATAGTCGAAATATTGGCCGATTTCGGCGTCCTCAACCTCAAGAATTGCCTTGAGTCTGACGCTGTCGGTCTCGATATCGTAGGCGTCGAGAACCTGTTGTCTGACCTCCGGATCAGGCGACAGGGTTACTTTGATCTGTGGCTGATCGAATACCACATCGCTACTGCCCCAAACGGGCTGTTCGCCGAGAAATTCGCAGCAGGCGCGATAGATCATTTCCGTGCCGCGTATTTTGCCATCCGCGCTGTAGCCGGCGATGTGGGCGGTGCCGAGCAGGGTTTGCTGCAACATCCGGGGGTCGATATCAGGTTCGTTTTCCCAGACATCGAGCACTACCGCGAGGTCGTCAGCCGTTGTCACCCTATCGAGTAGTGCGGCTTCTTCGACCACCTCACCACGCGCGGCATTGATCAACAACGTGCCCGGCCGCAAAGCGGCAATACGCGCCGCGTTCATCAGCTTCAATGTCGGATGCTGACCTTCGGTCACCAGTGGCACATGCAGGGTAACGATATCGCATTCCAGCGCCGCATCGAGCGAACGCAAACCGTCGACACCCTGCTCTGCCAGTGGCGGATCGTTGACCACGCAGCGCATGCCAAGCGATTCGCAGCGCTGCACGACACGTTTGCCAACGTTGCCATAGCCGACCACGCCAACGCTGCGTCCGGGCAGGAGGACGTCGTTTTCCAAAGCCCAATGGCAGATTGCCGCGATCACATACTCGGCCGCAGAGACGGCGTTGCTCCCCGGCGCATGGGCAAAGGCGATCCCGGCCGTGTGCAAATAGTCGAGATCGATATGGTTGACCCCCGCCGTTGCAGAAGCGACGAAGCGTACCGGCGAATCTGCCAGCAAGGCAGCGTCGACGCGCGTGACCGAGCGCACCAGCAAAATGTCGGCACTGACCATATCTGCCGCTTGGAGGCTGCGGCCATTGACGGTGGTGACCTCGCCAAGCGAAGCAAAGGCTTCCCGCACGGCGGGGATATTCTCGTCAGCAACAATTTTCATTTTCGGGGATCACCCACAGACAAGGTCGGCCCGGGATTATCCCGCATTTCTCACCGGGTGACGAGATGATCGTGCAGGGCTTTGGATTCACAAGGGTTTTTGTGAAGGAGTGGAATAACAGTGTGTATTTCCGACTGAACAAAATCCCTTGTGGATTCAAAGAACAAGCGAGGGCTCGGCAATCCGGTGAGAAATGCGGGATTATACGTCAGTATTGGCAATACGATCGTAGTAGCGGGCGCGATAGAGCAGACGTTTGCGCTGCGGACTATCGTCGAAGCCTTCACGGTCGTGCAAAACGTTGTTGCAGATCAGTCCCATGCCTGATTCGAGCCTGCCACGCATGATGTAGGGACTATCCGAGTCGAGAATATCGGCCAGCGCTGCAACGGCGGCACGGGTAATCTCGTCGTCCTTCCACTCGATGCTTCGTGTACGCGCGGTGTAGCGCATGTGTAGGTTCCCCGTTTCCTGATCCACCGAAAACACCGGCCCTGTTTCTGCCTTGCGCAGCACTTCACCATTGCGTTCACGCGCCGGGATGGTCATTGCATCGGGCGCCATCAACGCCGTGATGTACGCGGGGTTCTGCTCACGCAGTAGCAACCAGGCGATTTCGTGATCCAGCAGCGCATTGGCGCCACCACTTTCCGCGCTGCGCACGCAATGCAGCAGCAGGCCGTGAATCTGCCGATCTGCTGGATTGTAGTAGCCATCGGTATGCCACTTGATAGGACGATTGGAATAAGGAATATAGCCGCTGTGATCAGTATCATCGTTGGTCGTCAGCGATGTCAGGCCATCCTCGTCGCCCAGCCAGTTGTGATCGATGCGCTGCAAGCCAAGCTGCCGCGCCAGCGCATGCGGGATAGCACGATCAGGGTCCTCATTCGGCGCTGAGGCATAGATCGCCATATTGTTATCGATGCAACGACGCAGAATGGCACCGTATTCCCGACTGGATAGATCACGCGGATCTTTGACCTCGACGATCAAGTCATCCAGCGACGTCGCGGCACGCTCCAGCTTTTCATCCCGCCAGCGCAGATACTGATCCCGATTTTCCGGGTAGAATGGGCTCATGCTCTGAATTCCCTGCGGACAATGCTTCAGCATCACCGACGAACCTCTCGAACAACGGCAATAGACGTGATAACGGCTCAGGTTTCGGCGTTGAAATAGCAGATTTGGGGAGCTGTTACACGACACCCCCGGGGACAGACAGCCCATGCACGCCAAAACCCGAATGACTGGGCACTACAAATCAGCGAAGGGATATTCTCACAACCCACACCATGTTGATTGACATATCTCAAGCCGGTCGACGTTAACAACCAATGGCAGGAACATGAAAGGCAATCTGCAAAAGATGCGCGGTGAACTGCGCGAAGACGGTCACATCGACTATGCGCTGCGCGTAGGTGCTGACGAACTGCCGCTCAACCCGTTGCTGGGGAAGTCGCTGAAGCTGACATACAGTGGCGCCATTCACTGCGATGCCTGCGGCCGCAAGACGAGCAAGAGCTATGCGCAAGGCCACTGCTACCCCTGCATGAAGAAGCTGGCACGCTGCGATATGTGCATTCTCAAACCGGAGACCTGCCACTATGCCGACGGTACCTGCCGGGAGCCTGACTGGGGTGAGACGCACTGCATGATCCCGCACTACGTCTATCTGGCGAACACTTCCGGAATCAAGGTCGGCATCACCCGCCATTCACAGATTCCGACCCGCTGGATCGACCAGGGCGCCACCCAGGCGTTGCCAATCTTCAAAGTCATGACGCGACAGCTCTCCGGCCTGGTGGAAACCGCACTGGCGAAACTGATCGCCGACAAAACCAACTGGCGCGCCATGCTCAAGGGCGATCACGACGACATCGACCTGAAAACCCGTGCCGACGCGCTGCTGCCGCAGATCGAGAAGCAACTGGCATCGCTGAGTGAATCATTTGGCGATGGCGCGATTCAGCGCATTGATGAGCAGATTGTCGCGCTGCATTACCCGGTCGCGCAGTACCCGACGAAGATTGCATCACACAATTTCGACAAGAACCCGGTGGTGGAGGGAACGCTGCAAGGCATCAAGGGGCAGTATCTGATCTTCGATAGCGGGGTGATCAATATCCGCAAGTTCACCGGCTATGAGGTTGAGGTGGATGCCGCCTGAGCGGATTGGGATAGCTCCGCCAGCAGGCCATTCTTTTCCAGTACCCGGTAGGTCTTTTGCGCGCTTTTCGCCAGCCGCGACACATCGCCCAGGGTTGGTATTTCACCATCGCCGAGGCGCGCTTCCCAGTCCAGCAGCTCGGTGTCCAGATAGTTGAGCAGCTTCATCGAACAGCCTTCACAGGGGCCGATGCAAAGCTGCGATTCGGGCCGATCGAAGGGCAGCGATGTCCAGGGCGAGCGCATATAAACTCCCATAAAACCAGCAAGATATGAGATCATACAGAGAAACCACATTAGGAGTTTCCCGTGACCGCCTGCTTGATTGAACACTTTTCGCCGTTAGAAGACCCTCG
>JALSHZ010000112.1 GCA_026981985.1 Gammaproteobacteria bacterium
AAACGCGAAATCTCCAGCAGTGACTGGCTCGCCATTCGACCAGCGCGCGTCATCGCGCAGCTGGAAACGGTAGATGAGTCCATCATCGCTGACGGACCATGATTCGGCTACCCCCGGAATCGGGCCCCCATCCGCAGCCTCGGCAATCAGACCCTCGAACAAATCGCGCTGGATATTGGCCTCGGGAACGCCCGATGACTTATGAATGTCGAGCGTTTCTGGTTCAGCGCCGTTGCCGCGCTGGATGCTTGTCTGTGCCGCTGCCAATCCCATCGTGATGAACAGGGAGAGAAAAACAATGATGCGGATGATCGAATTCATGTGGTATCCGGCTCGCGAGGTTGAAGGATAACTGTCAATAAATGTGGGCATGCGATCGTTTACCGGAAAACTCCTGCCCGACCTACGAATGAGTGAGAACGCGGGGGGATGCGGTTCCACGTCTACTCATCGGCCACAAGCACGGAAGTTTACAGCAATAAACGACAGCAATCCCAATATGGCAGGCGCGTCATCGGCGGAGAAATCGCGTCGTCGGCTTGCTGTCTCTCTCCCACTAACCCCGTGCCGCTAGCGTCTTCAATGGTTTAGTTGTCTTCAGTTGGTGTTCTTTATTGGCTCGCCCACATCCTTCGGTGATGGCTTGCCCTTTTTTCGCTTGCATGCCCTGGCATGGGATCTGCACGGCTTTGGGCAATATGGCATGAGCCAAACTGGGTGGACAAGGGAAAGTCCTGAAAAAACGTGGAGAGGGTTTCAGGAAGGCCTGAGCTGATCGCCACCATGAACGCGGGCCTGCGAGTCGAAGGAATGTTGCGACGGCATGCGAACAATAATAATGGAAATGGAGAAGTACATTGAAACAACTACCAACAAAAAGATTGCTGGCTGCGATGATTTCATCTGCGGTATTGCTGGCTGGATGTGGGGATGGTGCCGGTGGCCTTGGTGACTCGATCGAGCGAGCCATTGAAAACAATCTTCCCGAGTCTGATACGCCGAGCGAAGGAAATGCACAGTCCGGCGGTGACACGACGCAGCAGTCCCCCGATAACCCATTTTCAGGATCGTCACTGATCGAAGGTGCTGTGGCGCTCTCATCCCTGGTAGGTCTGGATGCAGCTGCTATCGAGCCTTCCCAGCAGGCGCCGAAAAGTGCACGGATCTCAACGCGAAGCGCATTTGTTCAGCCCCGCGCAGGGGCAGAGACATCAGGCAATGCCGTGGTCAAGTTGTTCGCTGTTTCTGCCGATGGCGAGTTGCAGGATACTGGCATCAACTGCAAGTTCAGCAATGATGAAAATGCCAATGGCGACCCGAAATACTTCTGCGACGGTGTTGCTGATGGTAATACCTACGTCGTCAAGTATGTACGCCTGCTCGATGGCAATAAAGCGATCGAAATGAAGGTCAATGTGGATATCCCCGAGGGGGCGGCCCAAGCCAACGCTGAAGAGATTTCACCGCAATCGACGGTAGTGGTGGATGCCATCGTCAAGGCTGTTCTGTCAGCCACAGAAGGCAAGGAGATCGACCCCGAAGTCGTCAAGGACATTATCAAGTCAGTCAAGCAAACTGTCGAGACGCTGGTTGAAAGCGGCGCGGTACAAGTTCCTTCCGTGCTTGGTGAGGCACCCAAGGATGCGGAGGGTAACTATGTCGATAGTGTCGCTGTATTGGCTCAGGGCGAAAATCTGCAATTCGCCGAGAACGAAAGTCTCGAAGAAGCCTCCGGTGCGCTGCTCTCCAGCGAGGAAGTTGCCACCAAGGTTGATGCAGTCAAGGTCGAGATAGAAGTCCGTGAGCTGAAGAACATCGATACCAATGATGCCGAAGGCAAGAAAGCCCTGGTCAAAAAGATATTCGGCAAGCTGCTCGACGATGATGCACCAAAATTTATCGTCGACTTCTTTGCCGATCGCTATGTCGAAGGCGTCGAAGTTTCTCTGGGTGAGTTGTTTCAGTCAGTCTATGCGGGGCTCTCTCTCGATCCGAGCGTCGGGGTTGGATTGGAGGAGATGGGTCTTGATAATGGCAAGGCGGCGGATGCATTTTCGACGCTTTTGAACCGGATCTATGATCTCGAAGCGAAGCAGTTGGGTGGCACGATTACGGACGAAGAAAGAAAAATGCTCGCCGAAATTCCAGGCGTGATTTCAGTCGCCTTCCCGGCTGAACAATGGAAAAATGCAGAGATCAATCCTGATACGGCGTTCTCTGTGCCACAGGGAATTGTTTTCACGATTTTTGTGACGGATAAACTCGTTCCGGAGATGTTCGAAGAATTCACCGGAAACAAGCTGCGTTCGGTCATGAATGTAGAGGAGGAGAATGAAGGCTCCCAGAAAGTTGATTTCAATGACCCGGTGAGATTCGACCCAATGAAGTTCGATGCGGAAGGACGGGGAAAGGGTCTGATGCAACTGTTCGGCTTTTTCGAGCCGGATGTCCTGGACGGGCTGGATGGTGTGGATATCACTCGCCTCGACATCACCCCCGATCGTGTATGGATTCCAGATGCTGACAATGGGGGTACTGATGGTGGACCCAGCGGCAGCGAGCACGATGCCTTGCGCGCAAATGTGTGCATCATGGATCTGGACGCAATGGCGGCGGCTGCATCTGGGGCATCTCCGGGTGATACCTCGTTATCGCCGAAAATTGACGTTAAGCTGACTTACCCCAAGGCTTCAGGCGGGTTTGGCAGTGTTGGGTTGATCAACGAGCGTGACTTGTTCCAGGGGCAGTTGCCGAAAGAATTCCCGGAGGAGGGATTAGCGGCAGAGGACGGTGGTGATCCAGAGGCTTGTTTTGTGCTCGATCCGTGGGCCAATGTTTCGTCTGAGAATGGTCCGACTCAGCTCTCCGTCGAGGATATTGTTTCCGACTTTACTTCCGGTGACTACAGCATCGTTGTCCAAAAAGATGGTAAGCAGGTTGCGGAGCGTACATTCCGTAAGAAAGTGGTTGTCGGCATGCAGGGCGCGGTACCCCAGCTCCTTTCGCCAAGAGGTTTGCCGCAATGGCCTGCTGAGTGTCATGGCAAGGCATACTGCCCGGAATGGGACGAACTCGACAGGAAGTGGGTGGAAGCGGGGGGTAACACAACCTTTGCAATCAATGCGGACAGTGACGAAGATGGGGTTGAGGACAAGGCGCAAATTATCGTCAAATGGGCCAAGCCGGAGATTGCGCTGCCTGAAGGCGTCAAGGTTGCCTATGGCGTGAACATCTTCAGAAACGGTGGCTGTGACGAGAATGGTTGTGATTTCGACAATATCTATTCGTCGTATGAGAAAGGACGACGGATTTTTGGTCGATCGTTCACCGTGCCGCAATTGCTCGAAAAACTATCGGTAGGGGAAGGTAATTACAATGTCAATGTCTGTGCCGAGTTCATCGATGTTGAATCGGGTGAGCATTTAGGCTCGGGCGGATGCTCCTTCGCCGATTTCAACGTTGGCGAGCCGCTTGATATGTCGCGCCAATTCACCATCGAAGGTGAAGCGGCAGCACCCGTGGGCGATGGTTGGAAGGTCGCCTTGGTTCGAGAGAATGCGCCGACGTCTGGTAGCATCGAGCCGCAGGATCGTGAAACAGAAACAGTCCTCGTTTCAGATATCGAAGAAGGCAACTATGCACTGTATCCGACGCTGGGCGATTTTCTCGATCAGCCGGTCAACACGATATTCTCAGTCGTCATGTTCAAGGATGCCAATGGGGATGATGTCGTTGATTTTCCGACAAAGGAAAAGGCCGGGGAGGCAATCATCTGGCCGCGCTGGGAGAGCCAGGTGAGATTTGAGACCTGGGGCCGGGTGTTGCGGGTTGTCTCTGAGCAGCAGGGTGACTCACCTAGCGACTTTGCGCGTAAGGAAATCATTGTCGTGGGTGAAGAGACAGTCCACGGGCCGGACTTTGAGGCAGTTGCCGAGCCGGCTGGCGGGGAGGTTGATATCAAGCCCTTTCCCAGTGATACCGGCACTAGCGCTGAAGATGGAGAGCCAGCATCTGACGGAGGCGAAGCGGCAGGCTCGACCGAGCCGGATGCCTCGGTGACGCCTGAAAAAGGCTAGGTATTTATACTAGTTCTGGCTGAGGATGGCCCTGGTACGATCCCGTACCGGGGCCATTTTTGTATCTGAACTCCGATAAGCCCAGGCTTGTTATTACTTGTCCATGACCTCTCTGATCTTTTCTTCCGCCGCAGCCGCGGCCTCGCGGGACTTCTCTACCGCCGTTTTTGCTTTTTCCTTTGCTTCCTGCATGGTTTTCAGTGCGGCCTTTTTCGATTCACTGGACATGGCCATCACCGCGGCCTTGAGTAGCTCGTTGGCGGGAACTTCTGTTCCGTTGATGAGCATCTTGTAGGGAGACGGCTCGAACTCACCTTGGATGTGATCATAGTCGTCATAGTCCTTGTCGGTGGGTTTGAAAAAGCAGTTGGCCGTGGTTTGTGGCGAGAACAGGTCGATACGCAGTTCGCCATCATCGACGACCCGGTCGGGGTTTTCCCAGGCAACGGTCTTGGCACCAGTGAGTGCGGCGGCGATCTGCTTGCAGGTATCACCATAAGGGTCTTCGGATTGCGAGCAAGCGGTGATGATGGTTGCGCTGACAAGTAACAGGCTGAGACGAACGGTTTTCATGTGACTACCCCCAAGATGCAATATTGCTGGCGCAATTATACCCGAGGATGAAAATAGGGTGTGCAAACCCTATGATGGTGCTATCCAATGATGTGCCATAGGAGACGAAGATGTCAGGCTGGGGTTGTCCACATGAGGCGGGCGGCGTCTGTCAGCGTGTCGAAGGCCGGCGCTGCGACCCGGGAATGAAGGGCTGTGTTCTGGCTGGGCGCTTTATTTTCAGTGATCCGGCCAAGAATACGAAGCGGGCGCTGCGAGACAAGGGGGGCAGGCGCGTCGCTCCAAAAGGGCGAGGGCGGTCAGGTTCGTAGTATTCCCGGGACTGCCAGTATCTGAATGTCAGGCTTTGTAGCCAAATTTGTTGGTTGCATTGATCCGCAGCAGCAGCTGCTTGAACGGCAGCAAAGCCGTATCGGTGGCGTTGACCAGTGCCATGAACGGCAGGTCCGTTCCGCTGAGTCTGGGGTTGCTCGCGTCGAGGGTTTGCTTCATTTCGACCAGGAAGCGGCTGAGTTTGTCGACATAGCCATCCAGTTCATCGCCGCTGCCCGTGTCGCACTGAACGACATCGCGCAAGTCTTCCACCTCACAAATGGCTTGATCGATGAGGTCGATGTATTCTCTGGCGTCTTTCGCTGGGATGCCGGGGCCTGAGGGGATCATGCCGCTTACTCCTTGGTTCATGGCTTGGAAATGAATCTTGGCCGCCTATTGTGTAACGTCTGATTGCCAATGAAAAGAATGTTTTGTGTCGCGCCGATGCTCGACTGGACTGATCGCCACGAGCGCCATTTCTTGCGGCTGATCTCCCGGCATGCGCTGCTGTATACCGAGATGGTGACGACCGGTGCCATTCTGTTTGGTGATCGGGAACGGCATCTAGCCTTCAATGAAACCGAGCATCCGCTCGCTTTGCAGCTTGGTGGCAGTGATCCGCAGGCGATGGCGGAGTGCGCGCGTATCGCAACTGACTACGGCTATGACGAAATCAATATCAATGTCGGCTGTCCCAGTGACCGTGTACAAAATGGTGCTTTTGGTGCCTGCCTGATGGCCACGCCCGAGGTGGTTGCCGACTGTGTTGCCGCAATGAAGGCGGTAACGCCGTTGCCGGTGACGGTGAAGCACCGCATCGGCATTGACGACCAGGATGACTACGAGCACCTGGAACAGTTCGTGGGCATGGTGGCAGCGGCGGGCTGCGAGACGTTTATCGTCCACGCGCGCAAGGCTTGGCTGAAGGGGTTGAGCCCCAAGCAGAATCGCGACATCCCGCCGTTGAACTACGAGCGCGCCTATTTGCTGAAGCAGGAGCATCCCGAGCTGGAGATCATTATCAACGGCGGCATCAAGACGCTCGAAGAATGCGATCATCACCTGCGTCATGTCGATGGCGTCATGCTCGGGCGCGAGATCTACCACAATCCTTTTCTTCTGGCCGAAGTCGATAGTCGCTATTATGACGATCATCATCCCGTGCCTGATCGCCACCAGATCGTGGCCCAACTGCTGCCCTATATCGAAGAACAACTGGGCAAGGATATTTACTTGAGTCATATCACCCGCCATATTCTCGGTCTGTTTCACGGTCAGCCGGGCGCGCGTAGTTGGCGGCGGGTGCTCAGCGAGCGTGCGCCACGCCCGGGTGCCGGGCTGGAAGTGGTGGAAGCGGCCTGGCAGGAGGTGTGCCGATGAGTCGTGATCTTGGCCCCGTGATGCTCGACATCGAAGGCTATGAGCTGACGCAGGAGGAGCGTGACATCCTGCGCCACCCGGTTTGTGGCGGCGTGATCCTGTTCGCTCGTAACTACCATGATCCGGAGCAACTGCAGGCACTGACCGGTGAGATACACCGTTTGCGTGACCCGCAACTGCTGATCGCAGTGGATCAGGAAGGCGGCCGGGTACAGCGTTTTCGCGCTGGTTTTGTCCGCTTGCCACCGTTGCGCAGCTTGGGCGCCGCCTTTGATGCCGACCCGCAGGCGGCATTGCGACAGGCTGAAACCAGCGCTTGGCTGATGGCTGCCGAAGTGCTCGCCGCTGGCGTCGACTTCAGTTTTGCACCGGTGCTCGATCTCGATCACGGCAGCAGCGAGGTGATCGGTGATCGTGCCTTGCATTCGCAGCCGGATACCATTGCCACGCTGGCCAGCGCCTACGTCGAGGGCATGCATCGCGCGGGCATGGCGGCCGTCGGCAAGCACTTTCCCGGGCATGGCTTTGTTGCCGCAGATTCGCACACTGACCTGCCGCTGGATGAGCGCAGCTATGCGGACATTGCCGCCGCTGACCTGCTGCCGTTTCGCCAGTTGGTGGCGGCCGGCCTCGATGCCGTCATGCCGGCGCATGTCATTTATGCCGAATGCGATCCGCGCCCAGCGGGATTTTCCCCATTCTGGCTGCAAGATGTGCTGCGCGGCGAGTTGCGCTTCGATGGCGTGATTTTCAGTGATGACCTGTCGATGCAAGCGGCACGGGAAATAGGCTCAGTCGAAGAACGGGCAGACCAGGCCCTGCAGGCCGGTTGCGACATGCTATTGGTCTGTAATGATCAGCCTGCTGCCATTAAAGTGCTGGAGGCGCTGGAAACACTGGAACCGATGCCAGAACGACAGCGGCGCCTGGCGACGATGCGTCGCCGCGCCGCGCCCGACTGGGATGAACTGCATCAATCCAGAATGTGGCAGGATGCCCGTGTCTTGGTGGAGGCGCTCAATGTCTACGCATAAGTTTGGCGTCGCTTTGGGTGGCGGCGCAGCCAGGGGATGGGCGCATATTGGTGTATTGCATGCGCTGGAAGAAATCGGCATCAAGCCCCACGTTGTCGTTGGCACTTCGATTGGTGCGTTGGTTGGCGGGGCGTATGCTACTGGCTATATCGATGAGCTGGAAAGTTGGGTACGCGAACTCAGGTGGCAGGATATTCTCGGCATGCTTGATTTGCGCCTCTCAGGTGGCTTGATTGGGGGTGAAAAGGTCATCGGCCGGCTCGCCGAAGGCATGGAAGGCATCAATATAGAAAGTCTGCAAATGCCCTTTGCTGCGGTCGCCACCGATATGGAAACAGGCCGCGAGGTGTGGTTACGTGATGGGCATGTGCTGGATGCGATTCGTGCCTCGATCGCATTGCCCGGTCTGTTCAGCCCTGTGTTGCGTGATGACCGCTGGCTGGTCGATGGTGGCCTGGTCAATCCCAATCCGGTCTCACTGTGTCGTGCGCTGGGTGCTGATGTCGTTGTCGCGGTGGATCTCACGCGTCTGCCTTATGTGCGCAATAACAAGAAGGTCGTGCGCCGCAACAGCATCGAAATGAAAGCTGTGCTTGAACAGTGGCCCCAGGCTGACCGCATGTTCGCCTTGCTGCAAACGATCACCAACAAGCTCCAGATCAGCCGCGATGAGGACAGGGCGGAACTCCCGTCGGCCATGGAGGTGATGATCAAGAGCCTCAATATCATGACTTCGCGCATCTCCATGAGCCGCCTGGCCGGCGAGCCGCCAGAGCTATTGATCGTGCCGAAAGTGGCCGATGTCGCGCTGATGGAATTTCATCGCGCGGAAGAAACGATCTCGCTGGGTTTCAAAGAGACGATGCGTCACCGGCCAGAGCTGGAAAGCATGTGGCGCTTTATCGCTGGCGACGAGGAGCAAGCATGAGCAACGGGAGTATTTGTCCCCGGCATCCACAAAACCCAGCGCAGTTTGCCGACTGCATCTATACCCGCGAACAGATAGACCAGGCGCTCGATGCCTTGGCAGCGGAGATTAGCGCGCAGTTCTCCACGCAGTTTCCACTGGTGATCAGCGTACTCAACGGCGGCCTGATCGTTGCTGGGCATCTGCTGACGCGGCTGGCCTTTCCGCTCCAGCTCGACTACATTCACGCCACCCGCTATCGCGGTGCCAGAACGGGCAGCGATCAGTTGCACTGGCAGGCGCCACCGCATAACGAGCTTGCTGACCGTCATGTTCTGCTCATCGACGACATTTTCGATGAAGGCCACACGTTGCAAGCGCTGGAGGCCTACTGCCACGAGAAAGGCGCGGCCAGCGTCGCCTCGGCGGTTCTGCTGCGCAAAAAACACCCGCGGCCGGTTGCCGACATGACGCCGGCATTCATCGCGCTCGACGTGGAAGATCGCTACGTGTTCGGTTTTGGCATGGATGTCGATCACGAATGGCGGAACGCCAACGGAATCTACGCACTGAAAGAGAACTGACATGGAACAACTCGCAATCATTGGTGGCACTGGCCTGACGGAAATTCCCGGACTGGAAATCGTGCGCCGCCAGGTCATGCACACACCCTATGGGGAACCGTCGGGCGTGTTGACCATTGGCAAACTCTACGGCAGGGAAATCGCCTTTCTCGCGCGTCATGGTTACAGCCACAGTATCCCGCCGCACATGATCAACTATCGTGCCAATATCTGGGCGCTGAAGAACCACGGCATTACCCATATCGTCGCCTTCGCCGTTACCGGTGGTATTCGTGCTGATATGACGCCACCGGCAATTGTCATCCCGCATCAGATTATCGACTACACCTACGGCCGTCAGCAGACGTTTTTCGAAAAGGATCTGCGCGAAGTGCGTCATATCGACTTTTCACAACCCTACTGCCCGGCGCTACGTGCCCGGCTGGTCGCAGCGGCGGAGAAAGCGGGCGTCGCCAGTATCAATGAAGGTGTGTATGCGGCCATGCAGGGGCCGCGCCTGGAGACTGCCGCCGAAATCGACAAGCTCGAACGCGATGGCTGCGACATCGTCGGCATGACCGGCATGCCGGAAGCCGCACTGGCCAAGGAGCTTGGCCTCTCCTACGCGACCATTTCCGTCGTTGCCAACCTCGCAGCCGGCCGCGGCGATGAGGAAATCACCATGGACGCAATCCGCGCCAATGTTGCCGAAGGCATGAAAGATGGCGCAAAAATACTCCAGGCACTGTTCTCACGACGCGACAACGAACGCAAAACCCCATAGGGCCGAATCCATTCGCCCAGCTCCAAGACTGTAGGGACGAATTCATTCGCCTTGCACCGCATCCGTAGGGGCGAATTCATTCGCCTCACCACCCTCACCGAGCAACCGCCGCATCCGTAGGGGCGAATTCATTCGCCTTACCACCCTCACCGAGCAACCGCCGCATCCGTAGGGACGAATTCATTCGCCTCACCATCCTCACCGAGCAACCGCCGCACCCGTAGGGGCGAATTCATTCGCCTCACCACCCTCACCGAGCAACCGCCGCACCCGTAGGGGCGAATTCATTCGCCTTACCACCATTACCGAGCAACCGCCGCATCCGTCAGCTTCCCCAGCGCCCCACGCACCTTCTCGATCGCCACGCATTCAGACACCTTGTACAGATCTTTCAAGCCTTCCGGGTCGTGATACATCAGCCAGGTTTTGCCGTCGTAATCGGTGTAGGTCAGCACCCGCAGTGGCAGGTCGAGTCCGGCTGCAGGATCGTGTTTCATGATTTTGGTGCCAACCTTGGGGTTGCCGAAAATAAGGACTTCAGCAGGCGCCATGTCCATCTCCACTTTCCTGGCATTGGCCTTGTGGTCGATACGGGCGAATATCGTCATGCCCTTTTTCTTTACGATATTTTCAAACCGGTCCATGGTCTCTTTGGCGGAATAGGGGCTGGCCTTTTTCACCAGGGCCGGATCGGCTGCGGCAATGGAGGTCAAGGTGAGAAGAATGAGTGTCGAGATGATTTTCATGGTGGTGGACTCCTGAGGTTTGATTGGGCACTACGTGCATGAATGTCGATCAGTTGCGTTTTTGTGATACCGATTGTGTAACTGCTCAGCTTACCCCCTTATTTGCGCCAACTCTGCGTTGGAAGTGCTCATTTACACTTATAAACTGCGCGCTTCCGCCTTGATTTGACGCAAAGCGGGGGCAATCTGAGCAGTTACGGGCCTGTGCTGACTAGTTACTCGATTGTCAGCATCGGTTCAGTGCTGCGTTGTCAGTATCTCCCCAAAACCGGAGGACTGACAAATGCACAACAAGAAATCTTTTATTCTGGGATCACTGCTCCTGGCCATGAGCATGGCTACAATCGCTGATCCATCTGTATTCATGGACCTTAGCCATGACTTTGGCGGTGCGCAGCTTGGCGAAGTCTGGTTTGCGGACGGGCAGATCGATGAAGTCCGTGCCAATCAGGGCTTGAACCTGGCCATCGGCATTGTTTTTCCCATCGACAGTGGGCTGGAACTGCAATCCAGCATCGGACTGCAATGGTCGGAGCAGGCGGCCGGCAACGGCAGTATGGGTTGGTACAGTTTTCCCTGGCGGACGCAGTTGCTAGCCAGTCTGGGCGCATTGTCGCTGGGGGGCGGCGTGGTCTGGTTCTCCAGCCCCATGCTGACGACGGAAGGCGTGTTGGCACCGCTGGGCGAGCGTCGATTCGACAATGCCCTGGGATACCAGGCCGAGCTGGCCTGGCGGCTGTTCCCGTCTGCCGAAAACGGTGGCATGCGGGTTGGTGCGCGCTATACCACCGTCGACTTTGTCGCGGCAGGGGAGACGGTCCGGGGCGACTCAGCTGGCGTTTTCGTCAGATTTGGTTTTTGAGGATTCGATGACCTTGACGAGTCGCGGAATTTGCGACAGCGCCGGCGCACCATCCATCAACAGCGCCAAAGGCATGACCTCGAATACCTGTGCCTTGGATGCGCCGTATTCCAGCGCGCCACGTGCATGGAGCTTGATGTGTCGTTCAGATTGTCGCACCAGCGCGATGCCGAGTGCGATCAGCTCGATCTCGTAGTGGCCGAGTGCGTGACGCCCGAGGACAAATGACAGCCATGATTGTTTCCAGGAGCGCCACAGCTCCTTGTCGTCCTCGGGACTTGCCTTGATAAACAGATAGACCAGCCTGACTTGCTCCAGATCGGCGTCTTTCGCGCCCAGCTGGCGCGCTGCTTTTTCGTGAATCTTGATGCACCGCCTGCAACGTTTCGACAGCGCAATGCCGTAAGTAATCAGCTCCTTTGTCTGGCGGCCGATGGCACCTTTCTTGGTGCTTTCCTGAGAGAGTTCGCCGATAATCTCGAGAAACTCGCCCAGCCCATAGGATTTCGCGCTTTTCAGCGCCGTCAAGAAGGCATCTTCCATGTTCTTGCGGTACTCCGGATTGAGGGGA
>JALSHZ010000113.1 GCA_026981985.1 Gammaproteobacteria bacterium
TCCATGCATTGCCTGCACTCCCCACTTCCCTGTGGGTCGTAAACTCACATTTCCCGCCTTGATCTGACGCATTCCAGCGGCAATCTGAGCAGTTACGGTTCTACTTCAGCGAATGCTGAATAGTTACCTTGATTCCAGCATCGACAGTTTCTGCAATTCCTCGTCGATTCGTTCGGCGACCGCCTCGGGCAGGTTGAGCTTGTCGATACGCGCCTTGAAACGCTCAATTTCGGCCGTGCGATCGTCCTTCGCAATACCCAGCTCCTTCTGGATCTCCTTGAGCTGCTCCTTGAGAAAGAACTTGCGTTGCTGTTCCGACATCCGCTCATCGACCCGTTCCTTGATCTCGGTCTGCAAGCGGGCGACCTCCAGCTCTTTGCGCACCAGTTTCAGCACCAGCTCCATGCGCGGCAACAGATCGACGGTCTCCAGCACCCGCTGCAATTCATCTTTGCTCGCACTGGTCAGGTTGGCGACAAAATCAGTGAACGGTCCGGGGTTATCGGGGCTGAACTGGGTCAGAAAGATCTTCAGCTCGCTGCTGTAGATGGGGTTGAGCGGCAACAGCTCCTTGACCGTGGTAATGATGGCGTTCGCAAACGCACGAACCTTCAGCTCGTCAGGCTCCAATGATTGGGGGTACTCGACACGAACGACATAAGGCGGTTTTCGCGACAGCCATTCAACCACCCGGAATCGCGCCAGGCCTTCTGCGATAAACCGTATCTGACCATCGAGTTCCTTCGGGTCATGCATCCGCACGATACAGCCGATTTCCTCGAAATCCTCGGGTTCCGGTACACCTTTTGCGTCTTTTGACAGAAGCAACAGCCCAATTTCATGCCCAGCGGTCTGGCCCACTGCCTGAACCGTCTCCAGCCAAGTGTTTTCATCGAGAAACACCGGCATGGACTGGGCGGGGAAGAAAGGCCGATCGGACAGCGGGACAAGATGCAAGGTTGTCGGCAGCACATGCTGGCGAATCAACAGCTCGGAATTTCCCTTGGGGACCTCTTCTTCTATTGGCGAGGCAACACTGTTGTCAGCTTCATCCACTATAGATTACTCCGTTCAAGCGTCAGTAACTATTCAGCATTCGCTGAAGTAGAACCGTAACTGCTCAGATTGCCGCTGGAATGCGTCAGATCAAGGCGGGAAATGTGAGTTTACGACCCACAGGGAAGTGGGGAGTGCAGGCAATGCATGGAGCAATTGCCTGCCGAGTGTAAATGATCATTTCCCAAAGCTTCCGCATCCTGCTCACGCCCCTCACCTACATCCATGTAGGCGACACAGAGATGGCGCATTCCAGTGGTGAGCTGAGTAGTTACAAGCGTCATTTGTAGTCTATGGTGGGGATACTAAAGCGATATTGCAATAGCAATAACCGCCAGCACCAATCCCTTGCCCAGAAACAAAAATGGCCGCACAAGGCGGCCATTTTCAGGGGGGCTGATCAACAGGCGAACTTAGAGCGTTACGATTGAGAGATGCCCCTTACCGTAGTTCGGAATCTCTACCTCAAACTTGACGCCATCGGCATTCTTGATCACCTCGACTGACGACTCGGGAACATTATCAAGCCCCTGGTACATATCTGCGAGCTTAAGATGCGGCGTAGAATCGTTCATCAGCAGGCGTGAACAGATGTTCATCACCTCGTAGACGTTTTCTTGCATGATCGGGGAGATCTCCCCACTTTCCGCAGCATCCTCTGCCCCGCCCTTGGGCATCATCGACAACGCGGCGCCACCATAGGCTGCAAACGAGGTATCGCAGGTGCATGCTGCAACGGTCTTGCCCTCACTATCGACGAACAGACCGACAAGAGCATCACTGTCTAGCGATGGATTGTCGGCAGCCTTTTTTACTACAAGGCCATCACCGTAGAGCATGCTCAATACACCCAGCGTTTCCCGATCAGCAGGAATGTTGTATTTCGTATCCATTGATTCTTGTTTCCTAGTCCATATATTTGTCGAGTGCCTCAGCAAAGCTATCGGCAGTAAAAGGCTTCGCAATCAAGAAATCCGCACCAGCCTCATCTGCAATAGCGCGCATCTCACTGGTCGCCTCTGTAGTGACGAAACCAAATGGCTTATCATAACCGTCGGCCTTGATGGCCTTGAGAAACTCTGGACCGTTCATATTCGGCATATTCCAATCCGAAAGAATGATATCGGGTTGGAATTCTTTGACTTTCTCCACCCCTTTGGCACCATCTTCGGCTTCATCGATATCGATATCGTCATAGCCTGCATCGCGCAGCGTCTTCTTAACGATCATGCGCATTGCGCGGCTGTCGTCAACGATCAATACATTCATAGTCGTCTCCTGTTTATTGATTTATCTTCCTGTACACTCAAACATTAGATCATATCTTCTGAATTTGGTTGATTACTTCGTTCGCAATTTCATGTAAAGGCTTCACCGAGATTATCGCGCCGCGCTTATATGCCTGACCCGGCATCCCCCAAACGACACTTGTTGCCTCATCTTGAGCGATAGTAAAACTACCAGCCTCCCGTAACTTAACCATTGCATCTGCTCCGTCATCTCCCATTCCTGTCAGCATGACTGCAACCGTCTTTCTCGGCGCAATCTGCTGAATCGAATCAAACATCACTTCAACCGACGGCTTGTGCTGGTTTACCGGATCCGAATCGTCTAAATGACAATACAGCTTCATGCCTGCCTTACGAATCACCAGATGCCGATCGCCGGGCGCGATATAAACATGTCCGGGACTGACCTCCATACCTTCCCGAGCCTGCACCACCTCCATTTCACATATCAAATTCATGCGCTCTGCGAAAGACGCAGAGAATGCTGGTGGAATATGCTGGGTTATCACCACAGGCGCCATATTCTTTGGGAAGCGGGTTAGCACTTCCTTTAGGGCTTCAGTCCCACCCGTTGACGAACCGATTGCAACCAATTTACCCGCCGTTAACGACGCGTTGGATTGAAGCCGTTCGAGACTGCTTCTTGTCGCCGTCGGCGCCGGTGCCACATGCGGCCTAAAGTTCTTGACGCTCGCACCAGCAGCGCTTTTTACCTTGGCAAGAATTCCCCTGGTATAGTTTGATAGCACCTCATCGGTACTCACTTTCGGTTTCTCGATGAAATCAACGGCACCAAGCTCAAGCGCATCGAGTGTTGCCGACGAGCCTTCCGAGGTCAACGCGGACACCATCACCACAGGCATCGGCCGCAAGCGCATCAAGTTCCTCAAAAACTGAATCCCATTCATGCCGGGCATCTCGATATCAAGTGTCAATACGTCGGCGTTTGTTGCCTTGATCAGTTCTCTGGCCTGATAGGCATCTGCCGCCTGCCCAACCACTTCAATGCATGAATCAGAATTCAAAATGCGTGTTAACATCTGTCGCATGAGGGGAGAGTCATCGACCACAAGCACTCTCACCTTACGAGCCGACGACTGTGGCGTATCTTTCTCCGCAATACTGGTTTGCATAACAAATAATCCTGAATTAATTTCCCGCCAAACGGCGAAACCTCGTGACCCACCTTGCGAACCACGAGATCAGACAAACAGTTCGACCTCTCCCGAAACCGGCTTTGACGTAAGTGTCTCAAACATAGCCTGGTCTTGCCTCTCAACCCCTTGTGTCGCCTCTAGCTTTTTCAATAGAATCTTTCCTGTATCAGGAAAGTAAATAATCTTGCGTGCCTGAATACCACCGAGATCCTGACTCAGGACCTTCATCCCCTCGGCCAACAGATAGCTCCTGATAAACGCTATATTTGTCTTTCCAACGTTTTGGCCAATACCACCCACATTTGCACCACCAAATACCTTTAACTCAAGATTATCTTTGCGCCCGCCATGCTTGATAATGTCGTTGATAAGGTGCTCCATCGCAAAATTTCCATAGCGCATTGCATCATCTATAGCCGCTTCTGGGCTTTCGCCCTTTATCGGAAGCATGAAGTGATTCATGCCGCCCACACCCTTTGCGGGATCACGAATACACGCCGCAACACATGAGCCTAGTACCGTCGTCAACGCCTCGGCCGTACGAGTAACGTAGTATTCACCTGGCTTGATCTTTGCCATGATTCCATTGTGCGCAGCATTCCAGTATCTATGAACACCTTCAAACCCTGGCAACGGCGGTGGAATATTTCTATTTCGCGAGTGCGGCACAGCTTTATCCCGCCTTCTTATAAACAGTTTTACCAAGAAGCTCGAACTTATCTGTCACCTTGTATAGCGCCTCAGAGTGACCAACAAATAGACGGCCATCGTCCGCAAGGATATTGGAAAACTTCGCAAACAACCGCGTTTGCGTCGGCTTGTCAAAATAGATCACGACGTTGCGGCAGAAAATAACATCCATTGGACCTTTCATCGGCCAGTCTTCCATAAGGTTCAGCCGCCTGAAGGTGATCATATTCCTAACCTCTTCCTTTACCCGAACTTTTCCGGCGTTCGGTCCTCGACCTTTGTCGAAATATTTATCCAGATAGACAGATCGAATACCATTGACACGATCAACGGTATATACCCCAGCCGCACCGTGAGCGAGAACCTCCGAATCAAGGTCTGTCGCCAAAATCTTCACATCCCAGCCAGAAAGACCCGGGACAGACTCCCTCAATGCCATTGCAATAGAGTAAGGCTCTTCCCCGGTCGAACACCCGGCCGACCAGATTCTGATACGGCTGCCTCGTGGTTTATTTTTCATCAAGGTCGGAACCACATCCTGGGTCAGGAAGTCGAAATGATGCATCTCACGAAAGAACGACGTGAGATTGGTCGTGATCATGTTCGTGAACTGCTCCAGCTCATTTACATCACCACTTTCCAACAACGCGATATAGTCAGAAAATGACTGCAATCTAAGCGCCCGCAATCGCCGGGTAACCCGACCATACACCAGCTCTTTCTTATTGTCTGCAAGGTGTATACCTGTGAGCCGATCCGCGATCTTTCTGAAATAGTTAAAATCCGAGTCACTGAACTCATACTGTCTTTGTGCCATTAGAACAACTCCACCACGGTTTCCCCACTCTTGTTTTCCGGCGTCGTATCATGCCATCGGCGGACTTCTGTAAAAGCGCCATTCTCCTCGGTCAACAGTGCCTCAAGGGTGACGACCACATGATCGAGCTGTTGCGTCAAACGGTCATAGAACTGAAACGACTGCACCGAATCATTCATCAACGCCTTGATTTGTTTTGTCTGCGCCGCTACCGGATCTATCGAACCGGATCCATTATTGCGTTCCAACGCCGCAACAAGGCCATCAATCAGGGTCGCAACCTCCATGAAATTATTCATCAGAGAATTGACGCCCTGATCACTGGCACTGACCGCGCAACGAATTTCCTCAATACATAGGGATAGGGGGTTTGTGCTGGCACCATTCGATACCTGATCGTTCCTTTCACTCATTGTATAGCGCTCAACTTTAATGTATTTGACTACGCGCGAGACAACGTCTCTGTGGGAATACCGATAGCTTCTGCATAGGAAGCAACTGGAGCTTGAAGATGCGTGAGGTGAACTTGTAAGCTACCTTCCCGACCACATTTTTCAAGCGCAAGCAGTAATTGGATACCCGCTGTGTCGCTAGTTTCCAGGGACTTGGCATCTAGACAGACTGCTGAACCGGCATGTATCGCTTCGTCTACCTTAGCCTTAATTTCCTGCACATTCCCTACTGTCAACTGATTGGGAAGTTCGATATTGATAAGATTGTTATCGTCTTTCATTGCTAGACCTCATTGTTATTATTCTTTTTCCGGTCGCTTGCAGTAACCTCAATGCCGCCAACGACCCGCCCGGCGCATTCCTCTGACCCAGGGGTTAGACCACATTTCTCGCCTTACTGGTTAGCCCTCGCTTGTTCTTTGAACCTACACGAGGTTTCTCTCAGCCGGAAATACGCACTGCTATTCCCCTCCTTCTCAAAAACCCCCTACGAATCCAAAGGCTGGCGAGACTCCCTTACCAGCAGGTGAGAAATGCAGGTTAGAGGTGGCAACATCAGTTAGGGAGCTGCGCGATCTCTTTGCCAACTTCAACTTCAATCATGTGATTGATATTCAGCAGGATGATCATTTTATCGTCGATAGTTGCCAGCCCCTTGATATACTCTGTCGAGACGACCGTACCCATTGACGGCGTGTTCTCGATGGCACTTTCGTTTAGGTTATAGACCTCGGATACCGCATCGACCACCATACCGACAACTCGCTCGTAATTGTCTTCGCCGCGTGTCTTGACCACGATAATGACCGTAGTCGTACCAAAATCAGCTTTTTCGAGTCCAAAACAGTTTCTAAGGTCGATGATAGGTACCACAGTACCACGCAGGTTGATAACACCAAGAACATGCTCTGGTGTGTTAGGTATTGGCGTCGCACCCTCCCACCCCTTTATTTCCTGCACGTTCAAGATGTTGAGACCATATTCCTCTCCGGCGAGCATGAAGGTAAGGTACTGGTCCGTCCCCTGGTTGATATGGATATTCTTTTCCGCTACGTTTTCTGCTTGTGAAGTATTGTGCATGACAAAAGCTCTCTGTTGATTGTTTTAAGCCGCTTCCAGACTGGAGTTGTTGATCTTTCCCTGACTCAGCAGATGCTGGCGTATCAGGCTGGCCACATCCATGATCAGCGCCACGGTGCCGTCGCCAAGAATGGTGGCGCCGGAGAGCGCATCAACCTTACGGAAGTTTTTCTCCAAGCTCTTGATCACCACCTGTTGCTGCCCCAGGAGTTCGTCCACGAACAGGCCGACCCGCTTTCTTTCCGCCTCGACAACGACCAACAGGCCATCCTCGAATCGGGTCACATCAGTCTGCAAACCGAAAATCTTGTGCAGCCGTAACACCGGGATGTATTCATCACGCAATTTGTAGAGGTCAATTTTCCCTTTGTAGCGTTTGATCTGGCGAGGGTTTATTTGTAGTGACTCATCGATGGACAGCATCGGGATGACATAGGTTTCTGTCCCCACCTTCACCAACTGGCCGTCGATGATTGCCAATGTCAGTGGCAGTCGAATACTGATCGTTGAGCCCTTACCTTCTTCCGAAATAATGTAGATTTGGCCGCCTAGCTCATTGATATTTCGCCGTACGACGTCCATACCAACACCGCGTCCGGAGATATCGCTGACGACTTCTGCGGTCGAAAATCCAGGCTCGAAGATGAGATTGTTGATTTCCTCGTCGGTCAGTTTTTCATCCGGCGCAATCACGCCACTCTCGACTGCTTTCTGATAGACGCGCTGCTTGTTGATACCCGCACCGTCATCGACCACTTCGATGACAATATTGCCACCTTCATGGAAAGCCCTTAGCTCAATGGTACCGGTTTCCGGCTTGCCGGATTCACGTCGTTTGTCAGGCATTTCCAGGCCGTGGTCGAGTGAATTTCTCACGAGGTGTACGAGCGGATCAGCAATCTTTTCCAGGACTGTCTTGTCGAGTTCGGTACCCTCTCCCGAAATGATCAACTCCACCTTTTTTCCCAGCTTGGAACTCATGTCACGGACCAACCTGGGGAAGCGATTGAACGAGCTGCTGATCGGTAACATCCGGATCTGCATCGCCGTCTCCTGAAGCTCACGCGAATTCCTTGTAAGCTGCCCGAGCCCATCGCGCAATGACTCGATTTGAGACATATCGAACTCATCAGTAAACTGACTTAGCATTGACTGCGTGATAATCAGCTCACCAACCAGATTGATTAACGAGTCGATCTTTTCGATACTCACACGAATCGAGCCAGACTCCCCTGATGGTTTCTTTTTTGCTTTCGAAGTCTTCGCCGGCGCTGACGTTTTCGACGGCGTTACTGCAGCAGGTTTCGGCGCGCTTTCTGCTGCGGGTGGGTTCTGCTCATTTGCACCCTCGGCTTCAGAGCCCGAAGAAGACGCCGCCTCGGAAACGGTATCCGTTGTTTCGGTTGTCGTCTCGACAGCTGTCGCGGACATGGCCTCGCCATCGCCAGATAATGGCGCCACACTGCCACTCTCGTTCGACTTCGTATCCAACCGTTTGATGTCGATTTCGCATTCGCCGTCAATCCAGGCAAACACCTCCCTCACCCTGTCTTCGTTCACTGTGGTGACAAGCTCCATACGCCAGCCGAGATAGTTCTCTTCTGGATTGAAGTTCTTATAATCGGGTATTTTATTCAGGTTACAAACGACATTTAGCTTACCTAGCTGTCGAAGCTCCTCAAATAGCCGGTAGGGTTCATTTCCATTTTTCAAAATGTCGGGATGAGGATAGAAATCAATGACCCATCCCTCGCCCCCAGGCTCTTTAGCAGGGTTGGACGCGACGTTGTCGGCCGGATTGTCTGTTTCTGGCGCTTCGGAGGCGTCAGCATCCTTGTTTGCCAGCATCACCTCAAGGCGTTGTTTGAGATTATTGACCCGTTTTTCGTCGATATCCTCCTCATCGCGGGTCGCATCGATCATTTCTCTCAGGCAGTCTACCGACTCCAACAACAAGTCAACAGCAGCTGTGGTTACAACCCGCTCATGAGAACGCATCTGATCGAGCAAGGTCTCCATCACATGGGTAAATCCGGCGATTTCGAGCATGTCGAACGTCGCACTTCCCCCCTTGATGGAGTGCGCCGCACGGAAGATTGTATTGATCTCCTCGACATCGACCTCACCGGTTCCCAGATTCAGTAGTCCTGTCTCCATTACATCAAGGCCTTCCTCGCATTCTTCGAAGAAGACCTCCAGAAATTCAGACATATCCATGGACATTGCTTGTACCTCAGCTCTTTGTTGGTTTGTTCCCGGTTCTTTTGACTAACGGTCAAGAACCTTGTTTATGGTATTGACGAGCGTTTCGGGGTCGAAGGGCTTGACGATCCAGCCGGTCGCACCCGCATCACGCCCCTTCATTTTGCTTTCTGTCGACCCTTCCGTGGTCAACGTCAATATGGGTTTACCATTATAGGCCGCCAGTCCACGCAGGCTCCGGATCAATTCGATACCATCCATTTTTGGCATATTGATATCGGTTAACACCAAATCTACGTCCAGTTCCTTGGCCAGTTCCAGCGCTTCGACCCCATCTTCAGCCTCATAGACTTCAAATTCGGCTCTTTTCAATGTATATACAATCATTTGACGCATCGTTGGCGAGTCATCCACCGCGAGGATCTTTTTCATTTTCTCTCCGCTTTTTAATAATTCAGATTTATGAATTTAATTGGTCGTTGCAATCACGCTATGTAACAGTGAGAGCAAGTTTGATGCCAAGTCCAGCCAAGACGATATTACCGACAAGCTGCTGCCCTGCTACTTACCGCTGTGACCCCTTGCTCACATACGAGACATACACAAGAGGGGCGTTGCCGGCAAAGGGGAAAGATATTGCCGCCTGACATCCCAAGCTTCTTGTAGTGTGCGTCAACGTAAGGTTTCCGACTGCCATCGAGCATGCAGAAGAAGCGCCTCACATTTCTTCAGCAACCATTCCTCGCACGCTCCTTTCAGGAAGGTTTTTACGGTATAAGCTGATCCAAAGTCAGGAAGGACGACAGTGAGCCAAAGCGATGAACAGAAACCACCTTCATGAAGAAGACCACAGTACATTCAATCAGACCACGGAAGTGGGAATTACGCTGACCGCCGATCAAGCCAAGGTGCTAAAAGATTCTCTCGATCAGGCGACCATGATGCGGCACGCACCGCCAGACCATACCCATACGGCGATGGATCTCGCCCCGCCGACGGAAAATGACTTGCCAGGACTGGACGAAGCACTGGAGGACACCGAGGTCGACCCGGTGTCGAACAAGGCGATCTTACAGTTGGATCAGAGCCATTTCGAACAACGCTTTCTGGAAATAAAACGGCATGTGCTGGGGTTTCATTCGCTGCTGGAAAAAGGCTACGAAACCCTCGTGACGGTCTCAGGATTTCCCGAGTTCCCTGAAATACGGCTACGCAGCATCAGTATCTATCCTTCTGGTGCATTGTACGTCGAAGGGGAAAACAGAAACGGGGAGTGGGTGAGTATCTTCAGCCATCTGGATACAATCAGCTATGCTTTGACCAAGCAGCGTGCAACACAACGCAAGAAAACCGTGCAGGAAATCGAGTTCAATTTTCTGTAGCTTGCCCAACTTTCTTCTCACCAGATCACTACTGCGGCACGGCGAGAAATCCAGGCTAGTTTTCGGCCACTAACAGGTAATCCGGCAATTCCGCGACATGAGACACGACCAGCTGCGGCATCACTGCATGCGGCCATTGTGGCGCCTCTTCGGGCGTTACCCAGGCCGCCATTGCGCCACAACGCAATGCGCCAATGACGTCTCGATCTGAGTCGTCACCCACATGCAATAGCTGGTGGAGCGATGTGCCCGCCTTGTCGGCTGCGAGTTCAAAGATGACCTGCTCGGGCTTGGCGGCGCCCGCTTCAGCCGATGTGACCGAAAAGTCGAAACAATCTCCGAGCCCAACCTTGTGAATATCGGCATTACCATTGGTGATCGAGCCAAGTGTGAAGTGTTGCTTGAGCTTCAATAGCGTCTCGCGAACACCTGCAAATAGCTCAACCTGGTTGCGCGCCTCCCAAAAAACATGAAAACCTTCCTCGACCACTGCTTCATCAGCACCGCATTTCTCGGCAATCTGGCGTAACCAGTTCTTGCGCAGGCGGGTCAGATCGAAGGCCTGGTGTTGGTTGGCTCGCATATAGCCGATACGCGACTTAATCAGCGTGTTGTAATCGAAGCGATCGGTAATTTGGGGATGGTTTTGCTGTAACCAGCGATAGAACGTCTCTTCCGCCCGATGGATAACGGGCTTGCACTCCCACAAGGTATCGTCGAGATCAAAAGTGATGCAGCGAATCTGCTCCCGGTAGGGCGCAATACGATGGCTATTGTGTTGGCGCATGGCCGGAAACGGTGACAATCACGCTGCGATGATGGGGACGGGAGCGGTGCTCCCACAGATAGACGCCCTGCCAGATGCCGAGCCCCGGTTTGAAGCGAACCACGGGAATCGTCAGTTCCATGCTGGAAATCATGCTGCGAACGTGGGCAGGCATGTCGTCAGGGCCTTCATCCTGATGCCGATAGCGCGGGTCGCCATCGGGCACCAGGTCAGCCATGAATGTTTCGAGGTCGCGGCGCACATCGGGGTCGGCATTTTCGCTGATGACAATTCCGGCGCTGGTGTGCTGCACGAAAACATGGGCAGTGCCGGTCTCGATACCGGAACGTTCGATGATTTTTTCGATCTCGCGGGTGATATTGTAGGTGCCGCGACCTCTTGTATTGACGCTGAAGGTTTGCTGATGAATATCCATGACGCTTTCGTTCATCGTCCTAGCGCAGGACTTCCATACCGCCCATCCAGGGCCGCAGTGCCTCAGGCACCTGTATCGACCCATCAGCCTGCTGGTAATTTTCCATTACCGCCACCAGCGTGCGGCCGACGGCCAAACCAGAACCGTTGATGGTGTGCAGCAGCTCGGGCTTGCCGGTCTCGGGATTTCGATATCGTGCTTTCATCCGCCGCGCCTGGAAATCCCCGAAGTTCGAGCAAGAGGAGATTTCCCGATACTTGCCCTGCCCCGGCAACCACACTTCGAGATCGTAGGTCTTGCGTGAGGAAAAGCCGGTATCACCGGCGCACAGCACCACCACCTGATAGGGCAGCCCCAGTTTTTGCAGAATGGTTTCGGCATGGCGGGTGAGTTCTTCGTGCGCAGCCGCCGATTCCTCCGGCGCAACGAGTTGCACCATTTCGACTTTTT